>CASFAN010000083.1 GCA_949292715.1 uncultured Eubacteriales bacterium | reverse complement strand
GTAAAATCGAAAATATCAATTCTCTCTTCGGACTTAAAGTTTACTCTTCGCACGAAAAACCGACAAACGGTGAGTTTATCGCCCTTGTCGCCGATAAAATGTTAATTGAAGGCGTTTAAGCATTCGGCTCCTGTCAATGTTGCTCCTTAACAAAAACCCGACGGTAAGTCGGGTTTTTTGTTTAGCCGTGTATTTAACCGATTTTACAAAAACAAGCCGTTAAATAATTTATTCGTCGCGGTTTTCCTTGTCTTGCTTTTCGCGTTCTTCCTTTTCCTTCTTGCGTTCCCAGTAGTTTTTGTAACCTACGTTTTCGTTATCGCCCTGATCCCATTTTTTGCCGCCCGTTGCGAGAATGCAAAGCAGTACGGCGACGGTGACGATTATTGCGATAATGGGAAGCACGAGTTTGTCTTCGATAACCGTTCCCACGAGCGCGAGGATACCGGCAACGACGAGCAGCGCGCCGAAAAGAATATTGAGTTTCTTATACGTTCCTATATTCTTTGAAAAAAGACCTTTGATTATAAACAGCGCGCCGAGCGCAAATGCGAATATTGCGATCACCCATGTGAGATTAACGGTGATGACTTCGGCTACGGAAAGCGCCCACAGTACGGCTACCGCTATAAAGCAAAGGGCGACAAGTACTTTAAAAAGCAAATTTTTACTCATTTTCCTGTTCTCCTTGATATTGTCTGAGTATTATTACGGGTTCATCGTTTTGTTATCTGAGTATTACGGGGTGGGAGACGGCGCATATCGTTTCTCCTTCTCCGAGTACGATATCGTCGCCGTGATGCACTTCTCTGACGATATTGCCTATGCGAAGATTGAACGCGCCTTGTTTTTCGCTGGCGGACAGCACGGCGTATTTACCCGGTATCACTTTGTTTTCTTTCCCGACGGTGTACGTCACGCCGCGTTTAAGAATTATGTCGCCTTCGAGGTGAGAAACTACGGCGCTTCCGTCCTCGGCTACTTCCGTACCGTATTTGGTGTAACGCACGCCGTCTTTAATCGTAACGTCGTCTGCCGACGAACGGGGCTTCGCTTTGAGCTTTAACGCAAGCGCGATCACCGCGATGACGAGCCCGAGTATAACCGCGCTTTCGGCAATGATAACGCCTATATAGACTTCCATTTTTTTGCCTCCTATGAATTTGTCAGGAAGTATATCAATACTCCCAGTCCCGCAAGCACCGCCGCGCCTATCAGCGACAGCACGGATATCTTGACGGGTGAAACAGGCGTTTTGCCTGCGACGTTTCCGTTCTGACCGTTTACGTAAAAGTTATAATTCTTTTTACGGAATTTACTGTGACCGACGTATACGGGCAAAAGCATGTATTTATATGTAACGTTGTTGTGAGAGGTGTTTATGTCGAGAGAGGATATTACGTCGTAATGATATTGCGAAAGTATTGCGCGCCTGAGATGCGATCTCATTCGTTCCTGCGCTTCCTGCCAACATTCCGTGCCGTCTTTTTCGTACTGCGACGCCGAGAAACCGTGAAGGAAATCTTCGTTGTATTTTTGCGCGTAATCGGTCGTGAACGGCAGGAGTTTGGACATGTATTTTTCGTCCCTCGATCGGTTGGCATAGACGAGTACGTCGTTGAAAAAGTACGAGTAAGTACCGCTGATGTTGAAATATCTTATGCGCCGCTCCTGAACGTTCTGCCCGTTGCGCCTCACGGTTACGTAATAATACTCGCCGAGCGTGCCGCGATAAGTCGAGAAAGTGTTTGAGTCGAATGTAAATGCGGGATAGTAATTTCCGCGTATGTTCTCGGCTTTGACGCTCTTTTTATAAGAGCGCGGCGCGAAAAATTTTTTTCCGACCCATTTCTTGAATCTTTCGCCCGCTTCCTTCACTCCGATAAGAAAGGGAAGGACTGCGTTCGGTTTCAATCCGGCAATGTCCTGCGATTCCACGACGTTAGACGTTCCGCAGTAAGGACAGACGGGGGAGAGTTCTTTTTTTGAAACTATGGTCCGCGCTCCGCAGTTGCTGCATTGGAACATCCGCGTTTCGTCGCCCCAGCCCTGAAAATCGTCGATTATTTTTTTGAAATCTATTTCTTCCGCATAATCGGTGAGATCTATGTCCACGGTATTGTTGCAGTAATCGCAGCGAAGTTTTTTCAGCTCGGGGCAATAGACGAGATTCGCGCCGCATGTCGGACATTTTGAAACATGCGTGTCTATGTTGACTTCACGTCCGCGCCCGATTTCTTCGGGGTAAGTTCCGTTATCTTCCATTCTCTGCTCCTTTTACAGCTTTTCGCCGCATTCGGGGCAGAACTTTGCGCCGCTTTTTACGCTTGCCCCGCATTTGGGACATACCTTGCTGCCGAGCGGAGTTCCGCAGTCGGGACAGAATTTAGCGCCGCTTCTTACGTTTGCTCCGCATTTAGGGCATTTGAGTCCCATTGCCGATCCGCATTCGGGGCAGAACTTTGCCGTAGCTTTGACGGAAGCGCCGCATTTGGGGCAGGTTATTTTATTCGCGTCGGCGGCAGCCGCTCCGTGAGCCGCGTTCATGTTTGCGCCCATCGCGCCGAACATATTGCCCATTGCCGCGCCCATACCGAGTCCCATGCCCGCGCCCATTACGGAACCTGCGGTTCCCGTGTTCTTGGACGCGTTTATAAGCGCGTCTGCCTGAGCTTTTTGCATATAGACGTTCATGTTCTTCCCGAGTATGCCGAGCGACGTGCTTTCGTCGAGAGCTTTTTCCAACGCTTCGGGCAGGGAGAAGTTCACGAAATTGAATGCGGTAAGTTCCAGACCGATCTCTTTGAAACTTTCTCCGAGCTGCGTCTTTACCATATCGCCCATTTCGACAAGGTTGCTTGCCATGTCGAGTACGGGGATCTTGCTTTCGCCGATTATGTCGGAGATGCGCGTGACCACCATGCTTTTCAGCCATTCGGTGATGTCGTAGGTGCGGAAAGACGTGCATGTTCCCGTGATTTCCGTAAGGAATACGTAAGGATCGTCCACCTTGAACGCATAAGTTCCGAACGCGCGTATGCGTACGGCGCCGTAGTCGGCGTCACGGACGATTATGGGGTTCAGCGTGCCCCATTTCATGTTGGTGAACTGACGCGTGCTCACGTAATAAATATCCGATTTGAAAGGTTTTTCGAAACCGTATTTCCAGCTCATCAGTTTGGTAAGCACGGGTACGTTATCCGTTTCCAGCGTGTACATGCCGGGAAGGAATACGTCCGCCATTTTTCCTTTGTGACAGAACACCGCCGCCTGTCCTTCTTTGACGATGAGTTTGGATCCTCTGTTTACCGCGTCGTTGCTTTTTTCAAGGTCGATCTTATGTACGATCGTATCCCTTGAATCGTCCGTCCAGTCGATTATTTTCAGAATACCCATTTAATTATGCTCCTTGATTTTCCGCTTCGATTGCGGAATAAACCGAATATAACAATATTATATTATAAATCTCGTAATCTGTCAACAGTGTTATTTATTTGCTTTGTTATTTAATTGAAATTTAATTTATTGTTGTCGGACGTATTTTGCGGACAACAAAAGCGTAAAAATTCCGTTTTCCGCCGCAAAAGTATTGTAATTTGTTTCGCGTTGTGTTAAAATTAACGACAGAGGTTATTATAATCATGATAGATATCAAACTTATACTGACGGAAACGGAAAAAGTAAAGGCGATGCTTGCCAAAAAGGGCTGCGGCGCCGATCTCGGAAAGATAATCGAACTCGACGGTAAGCGTAGAGAGCTTATCATGAAGGGCGACGAGCTTAAAAGCGAACGCAACAAGGCAAGCGCGTCCGTTCCCGTTCTCAAGAAAGAGGGGAAAGACGTAAGCGAAATAATCGCGCGCACAAAAGCCATCGGCGCGGAGATAGCCGAGCTTGATAAGAGTATCGCCGACACGGAAAGCGAGCTTAACTCGTTTGTGGCGGTACTGCCCAATCTTCCCGACGACGATGTAGTCGCGGGCGGCAAGGAAAATAACGCCGTAGTCAGAATATGGGGCGAAAAACCCGAGTTCGGTTTCAAGCCGCTCGATCACGTCGCGCTTTGCACCCGTCACGGACTTATCGATTACGAACGCGGAACGAAACTCTCCGGTTCCGGACATTGGATATATCGCGGCATGGGCGCGCGCCTCGAATGGGCGCTCCTCAATTTCTTCGTTTCCGAACATTTGAACGACGGTTACGAGTTCATAATGCCGCCGCTTGCGCTCGGCTATAACTGCGGATACGGTTCGGGACAGTTCCCGAAGTTCCGCGACGAAGTGTATTGGGTGGAAGATCCCGAGGCGACCGACCGCACGCGTATGAAATTCATGCTTCCGACGGCGGAAACCGCGCTCGTCAATCTGTATTCGGGCGAACTGCTCAAAGAGAGCGAACTGCCCAAAAAGCTGTTCGCATATACGCCTTGCTTCCGTAAAGAGGCGGGATCTTATCGCAGCGAAGAGCGCGGAATGATCAGAGGTCACCAGTTCAATAAAGTGGAAATGGTACAGATAACCACGCCCGAACAGTCCAAAGCGGCTTTCGAGGAGCTTGTCGGCAAAGCGTGCTCGCTTGTAGAGAAACTCGGTCTGCATTTCCGTCTTAGCAAACTCGCGGCGGGCGACTGTTCCGCTTCGATGGCGCGTACTTACGACATAGAAGTATGGATCCCGTCCATGGGCATATACAAGGAAGTATCCAGCGTTTCCAACGCCAACGATTATCAGGCGAGAAGAAACGGCACGCGTTATAAAGCTGCGGACGGTAAAAACCGTTTCGTGCACACGCTCAACGGCAGCGGACTTGCCACCAGCCGCGTATTGCCCGCAATCGTCGAGCAGTATCAGCAGGCGGACGGCAGCATAATCGTTCCCGAAGTTCTTCGCAAATATGTCGGTACGGATATCATAAAATAAAACGGATATAATTACTTAAGGTTTTCGGCTGCGGCGTTTAATCGTACGCGCCGAACGGGCGGGCGCATATGCAAAGGAGGAATACATGATCAAAAAAATATTTTTCGGAATGCATTTCTGGCTTCCTCTTTTGTACACCGTCGTTTTTGTCGTCATTTCGCTTATAGCCGGCGTTCTCGGCGGTAACTGGCCGTTCTATTTTCTCGGACTCTCACTTTCGCTTTTCGGTTCGGTTATGCTGACTTATGCGACGGGACATAAAAAAAGCGTGTTTACGTCCGAAACGGAGAACGAAAACCGTACGCCCGTCAGACCGTATGAACCGAATACGTCGAACGCGCCTTCTCCCGCACCCGCGGAGCCTGCCGTAAACGATGACAGAGAGGACGAAAACTTGCGCATGTACGACGAACAGTTGCGTTATACCAAGGGTATGAAAGCTACGCCGTCGCAGGCAAACGGGGAATATTACGACTCCAAACCCGAAGACGATCTGATGAAAGGGGACGCTATGCGCGAATATTACGGCAGCGCTCCTTCCGAACGCCGATACGGCGACGGCTATGCCGACGGGGGTTATCAGGGTTATGTCAATCCGATGCAGCCCGATCGCGAGCGCGGCGAGTTTTCGCCTTACGTTCAGCCCGCCAATTCGCAGAGCCGTTCTGGCGCAAGTCTGAGCGATTATGACGACGCGGCGGCAAGCGGCAGGGAACAACCGCGCATATACCGTCTGAAAAGCGAACCGAACGTATTGCTTTACGAATACAAGGACTTTTTCAAAAAGTATTATATCAATCCCGACGGCAGTAAAACTTTGCTGTCCACGGAACCGAAAAAGAAATAAAAAAAGGGTTGTTGCGTTAAGTTTAACCGCGATAGGGCGAAATTTTTTGTGAAATTTCGCCCTATCGCTGACTTAACGCTGCCATTCAGACGCAATATCGGTTGTCTTTTTTATTCGGCGCACCGCTAACGCTCGCCGCAGGCGTG
>CASFAN010000082.1 GCA_949292715.1 uncultured Eubacteriales bacterium | reverse complement strand
GTCATTTTGTATAAGCGCCCCAAAGACCCGTCGAAAGCCAAGATAATCCTTTGATCGGCTTATATAAAAAAACCTATCGAATATAATAGCGCCAGATGCGCGGGATAATAGCAATAGAAAAACCATTTTCCCGCTTTCGTGTTCCGCCCGCGCCGTCCGTTATAAAAAAACAGAGGTATCGGCGCGAGAAACAGACCCGTCGAAATTATCGTCGCTTCGGCGGTGCGCGTGAAAAGCGCGACGGCGACGTAAACGATCGCTATCCCAATAGAAAACGCGGTGCGTTTGTAGCGGTCGTCTCCCGCCGAAAAGAAAGCTATAGCGTACAGCGGCGCGGTTATGCCCCAGTCGCAAAAATAGGATAAAGCTATTACGGGAAGCGGCAATATTATTTTCAGCGCTCCGTTTTTGATTCTGTCGAAAAGCGCCAGCGCGGCAAGCGCGAGCGTCAGCGTGAACAATACGTTATAATCGGTATAATCGAATATCGTGCCCCGAATCGCCAGCGAGTAGGGGATCTGGGAAAGCAAAGCAAAAGCAAACAGCCTTAAAATGTATTTTTTCAGCGACGAAGTGCGGCGGTAGCCTTCGGCGAGCATACAGCACATTATCGGCGCGGCGATCCTGCCTATAACGCGCGCGGGCAGATATACCGCGGCGACATCCGCAAAAAACAAAAGGGCGACGTGATCCGAGGTCATCGCCATGACGGCGATAATTTTCAGCAGGGTGCCGTCGATCCCTTTTATTGTACCGGTACTGTCCGTCAGATCTACCACTCTTTGTTACGGTCGTGTTTGATGTCGTCGTAATACTCGAAATAGCGCCGTTTTTCTTCGGCAAGGCGACGCGCTTCGGCACGCTTTTTCGCTTCGGCGGCTCTTTTTTTCGATTCTTCGTCGTTTGAGGGTTTGTCGCGTTTTTCGTCCATAAATAAAAGAAAAGCCCTCCCGCGGGAGGGCGCCGCATTTTTTAGTCGGCTTTGTAGGGGAGCAACGCCATGAATCTGGCGCGCTTTATCGCCTGTGCCAGGGCGCGTTGGTGCTTGACGCACACGCCGGACATTCTGCGCGGCAATATCTTGCCTTTCTCGGTTACGAAGCGGGTACGCTTCTCGCCGTCCTTACCCGTGCGGTCGGAGGCTTTTTCCATATCTTTCGCGAGAGCGATATAATCGATTTCGTCGATCTTGTTCACGCAGAAATGGCAGACTTTCTTTTTCGGGGCACGTTTGCCCGCGGGTTTTACGCTTTTGACTCCTTCTTTATTCATAACTGATTATTCTCCTTGAGTTTTAGAACGGAAGATCGTCGTCATTGTCGAAATCGACGGGACGAGCGTCCTCGATTTGCGCTTTGCGGTCGGCGACTTCGGGAATGTCGGGAAGATCGCGTTGATCGTCGGAGCGCGAGGAAAGGAACTGAACTTCGTCGGCAATGATCTCGGTAACGTATCTCTTGGAGCCGTCCTGAGAATCGTAGGAGCGGGTCTGTACCGAACCGCAGATACCTACGCGGCTGCCTTTCCTGAGGTGCTTTAAGCATATTTCCGCCTGTTTTCTCCAGCAGATGACCGGCAAAAAGTCGGTCTGACGGGAGCCGTCGCTGGAAGAATAGGGGCGGTTGACCGCTACTGTAAAGCTGCATCTCATAACGTTGGACGAACTGACGAACTGTTCGGGGTCCTTGGTGAGATTGCCTATCAGTATAACCTTGTTCATGTTTCCTCCTATGCCATCTTGGTGATGAGCTGACGAACGACGTTGTCGTTGATTCTCATCTGTCTGTCTATCTCGGCGGGAACGGTGGGATCCGCTTCGAACTGCATCAGGACGTAATAGCCTTCGTTCTTGAAGTTGATGGGATACGCGTATTTGCGGGTGCCCCATTTGTCAAGCATGCCGACGGTGCCGCCAAGCTCCTGGATCAGAGAGGAAAACTTTTCGATTACCGCGTCCTTAGCTTCGTCGTCGATAGAGTTATCGATGATGAATAATAGCTGATACTTGTTCATACATACCTCCTTTTGGACTTAAGGCTCCCGTGGGAGCAAGGGTTTTAATGCGCCTTTCAAGCGCAATGCTTTAACATTATAATTGTTTGATAATAATTTGTAAAGTATTTTAAACAAAAATAGTATTTGAAGCGCGCGTCGCGTATTGCAAAACGCAGTTTGTAAATTTCTGGTCGGACAAAATATTCATTAAGCGATTATTTAAAAATAAAATGCGCGCGTTTATCGGACATTTCCCATAAAAGCGCAAAAAAACCGTCGTTTTTCCGTATCGGGGAAAAACCGTGCGGCGGCGGAATACATTCGGAAGCAAACGGGCGATATTGACATGCTTTTCTTATCGGTTTATAATTACTAAGCAAGAACAATTTTTGTTTGTTGCGAGGACGGGAAATCCGTATCGTGCGCGAAACGCCCCTGGGCGCCGCGCATAAAAGGAGGACAAAATGCGGAAGCGCAAAAAACTTTTGTTGTTCCTCATAACCGTATTCGTGTTGACGGCGACTGCGGTCGCTTTATGCGCGTGCGGCGAGGAAGAGAACGACGGCACTATGTTTACCGTCACGTTAAAATCGGGATATAACGACGACTCCACGAGCGTTCAGGTAGCATACGGAGCAAATTACGCGTTGCCCGAAAATCCGTTTACCAGAGCGGGTTACGATTTTACCGGCTGGACGAAAGAGGGCAGCTCGTTCCTGCTTTCTCCGGGAGCGGTCTCTCCGATTTATGTGGACACCGTGTACGTAGCCAACTGGCAAAAATCCGATTCCGAAACCCCGCAAGAGCCCGGAGATCCCGACGATCCCGAAGTGCCGGAAAGCGTGATTCTGACGCTCGCTGCGGGTTTCGGCAGCGAAAAGCAGAGTATTACTCTCGATAAAGGCGAGGAATACGTTCTGCCGGAAAATCCTTTCGTGCGCGAAGGGTACATATTCGACGGCTGGAGCTACGGCGGTGAAACGCTCGCCCCCGGCGAGAAGATAACCGTCGACGCTTCCGTTACCGTCACGGCGTTATGGCGCGAAATGACCTATACCGTCACGTTTATCAGCGACGACGAACCCGTTTC
>CASFAN010000081.1 GCA_949292715.1 uncultured Eubacteriales bacterium | reverse complement strand
ACGGCAAGCAGTAGATGCGAACGGATTTTGCGTGTGGCAGACATTTTCTTCGGAGCGAGCGAAGCGATAGCGGGCGCCATAAGGTGACCCTATGGCGCCCCGAAAAAATGGCTGTACGCGGAAAAGACGTCGCAGATACGGATATATACTTGCGCAACACAGTAAAAAATAAAAGTGCCGACAGGCACTTTTCTTTTTTACGTCAGTGTAGCGTTAGCGTTGCGCAATATAAAGGTTCGCGCTTATATGAGCGCGGTCTATAAGTTATATTTTCCACTCGCTACGCCCCGCGCGAAATATAACAATCGGCGCGAAATATATTGCGCGGTGCGCAATATTAATAAAGGCATTGACAAAAACGGGAAATAATATTATTATATAAAAAAGCGGAATATACCGCTTCATAAAAGGAAAATTGCGCATAAGGCGCAATAAAGGTATTTGTTTATGAATGATCCGAAAAAAGTTTTATATTATGTATTCACTGCGGTGGGAATTACGGCGTTCGTGGGCGCTTTCATTCTGTTCGGAATGATGTATCTGATGGAAAAATTCGATTTGATTTTTGTTCCGTTCATTCTTATTTTTGTAGGAATCGCCGCTTTTATCGTGGCGTCTGTGGCGCGCAGCAAGCTCAGAAAACAGATGTTTGAATCGAATATTTCTCAGCAAATGAAATATAACGCCGACAGCCGTACCCGTGTTTCTTCGCCCGATCCGTTTTTTACGGTCGATCCGTTTGCTGACGCGTTCGGAGACGATTCGGAAAACAAGAAAGAATCGGATGCAAACGGTTCAACGGGGAATAAGTTTTGTATAAACTGCGGAGCGCCGAGAGTCAAGGGCGATACTTTCTGCCCTTATTGCGGTAAAAAATACGAATAAGCTGATAATCGAATAGAATACACGCGTATGTAAAATTAAAAGTGCACCACGAAAAGTTTACGACTTTTTGGGTGCACTTCACTTTATCGGATTTTTCTTTTGAACTTCGCTGTCATATGGAAAAGTTTTTTTACATTTCGCTACGGAAATATTCGGCGCATCTGATCTCTATTTCGAGATTGCCGTTACGACAACGCATTTCGTCAAGCATTTCTTTTTCTTTCGTAACGTCTTTCATTACTACGTGATAATCCGCTCTGATCATGCTGCCGAGATTTATCGTTTTTATGCGCACTATTTCGGAGCGCACGGTATATTTTTCGAAAATATCCTTAAAAACCGACGAATAATCGAGGTTTTCGGGTAAAACAACGCGTATCATTTTATCTTTCGGATCGCTTTTTTTATCCCAGACTTTAAGCGCTTCGAGCAATATCATGACCGCCCCCGCGCAGACAATGAATATGAATCCGTACGCTATGTAACCGAGTCCGAATGCGATACCCGAAGCCATGGCAATGAATATTATACATATTTCTTTTGCGGTGCCCGGAAGAGAACGGAATCTGACGAGAGAAAAAGCTCCCACGATCGCAATGCCCGTACCTATATTGTTGTTCACGAGCAGTATTATCAGCGTGACAGCCATCGGAAGTATGGCGGCGGTGATAAGAAAACTCTTTGTAGAACGCGTTTTGAAAAAACACATTGTCGCAAAAACGATACCTGCGAGCAGTGCAGAACCTACGACGATAAAAAATTCGCCGACCTGCATGGTTTCAGATTGAAAAACCGAATCGAACATACAACATTTATCCCCTTTTCCTGTTTATATACGATTTGTTATTTGATTGTTTCTGAGCAGATAAAGATAAGCCGAGCCGTATTTGGAAAACGAGGTCTTGAATATCTTTTCATCGCTTAATATTTTCACGAGCCAGAGCGGATAAGGCGCGCTCGTTTTGATTTCCATTATCACTTCTCCGTCGTCGAAAAGCAACGTTCCGTCCAGCCCCGAACACAAGTCGAGTCTTTCCGTTCTGTATCTTACGTTGCGGTCGAAAGTGATACGCAGGTCGCTGTCGTCCTGCACGTAAGCGGTGCGGTCGTAAAGCAACAGCATCGCGGGCGTAAGCCCTCCGTAGTAACGGCAAAAATAAATTATTTCTTTTTCGATCTGACCGTTTCCCGTACTTTTTCCGTCGCAAACGAGCGGGATAAGTTGTTTCTCGGGAATGGAAATACGCCGTTTATAAACGATTTTGTCGTATTTCTTTTTCAGTTCCACGAAAATTTTTTTATCGGGAGCCGCCAGCCCGTAGCTGCGCGCCCGCAGTTTTTCTTTATACTCGGGTTTTTCGATGGAATTGATTATCAGCCGCCAGTTGCACGTGTCGAAATACAGACTCTGTATCGTTGTTTCTCCGTATTCGTCCGCATGCACATAACCGTTTATTTTTTCTATAACGGATAAATATTGATCGCGCGTGAGCTTATACTTGAACTCATGCCGCTTGAAAACAGAAATGTCCCTTTTCACCGCCCTTTCCCCTGTTCTTTTTATAATATCACAGCTTTTTGTAAAAAGCAACGGTTTTTGTACGAATGTTGCATTTTGTTGTATTATTATGACATGACATTTTGAGCGGGTTTATTTGTCTTGTTTAATTAGGAATAACTTTCTTGATGTTCGGCATCGTCAGTCGTAGACCTTTATAAAATATCGTTATGATGCGAACGCTTGAAATATTATCTGAAATTTCGGACGGCTTTTCTCCGCTTGTTTTTCGTGGTGAACGAAAAAACAAAAAACGCCGCGATACGACGATTAAAACAAGCCCTGACTTAAAACATAAGCAATATCGCGTCAGGCGCTTGTTTCTTAAAACGGAGCGAAATTCACAGTCGAATTCGCTCCGTTTTTCTTCTATTCTTATTGATTCGGCGGCAAAATTCCGCGCGTACTCTTTTTTAAGAATTTTCCGTCGATTACAATTACAATAATTTATCCAAGATGTCTGAAAGTTCGGATGTCGTTGACGTAAGCGCGCCGGGTTTGAACGGATTAGGCAGACCTGCGTTTTCTACGAGTTCGCCGAACGGAAGACTTCCCGCTTCGGATACCAGTTTCATATACCGAGCGAATGCGTCGTTATAGTCTTTGAGCGAAAGCGAGAGAAAAGAGTGCGCTACCGACTGTGAAAGACAGTAGTCGATATAGTACATCGGATTTTCATAAATATGCATCTGATATTGCCAGCGCGTACCGCGCTCGAAATACGGTATGCCGTTTGCATTGAGGTAAGGACGGTATTTTTTGTCCAGATCTTTCCATAATTCATTGCGTTCGGCGGGCGTAAGATCGGGATTTTCATAGCATATTTCCTGAAATTCGTCTACTTCCGTGCCGTAAGGCAGAAAAGTAAGCGAGCTAAACAGGTGCATGTATTTGTAGTCGCGCGCGCGTTTGCCGAAAAATTTGTCCATATACTTCCACGCGAAGAATTCCATTGCCATTGAGTGTATTTCCGCAACCGACATCGTGCCGAGGTTCAGTTCGTAATCCGATCCGCCCTTGAACATTTCATAAAACGCAAGCGCGTGACCGGCTTCGTGCGTCAGCACGTCTACGTCTCCGCTCGAGCCGTTGAAGTTCGCGAGTATAAACGGTTGACCGTAATCGTCTACCGACGTGCAGTAACCGCCTCCCCATTTCCCCGCGCGCGGAAAAACGTCGAAAGCGTCTGCCGCAAGCATATTGTCTATAAACTCCGCGGTTGCCGCGCCCATATCGTGGTACATTTCCTTCGCCGCCGCAAACATTTCTTCCGCTCCGAGAATAGGTTCGGGATTGCCCTGTCTGAAATATACTTCATTGTCGTAAAGCTTAATGTCGCTTATTCCGAGTTGCGACGCGCGTTTTCTTTTCAGTTTTGCGACGAGCGGAACTATGTTCTTCTCCACTTCGTCGCGAAATACCCTTATTTCTTTACGGCCGTATGAATATCTGCCCATCATGCAGTCGCCCATTTCCGCATAAGACGAAAAGCCGAGTTTGTCAGCCATGCGACTGCGGACTTTGACTAGTTTGTCAAACAGTCCGTCGAGCTTTGACGCTTCTCTCGCAAGCCGTTTGCCTGCCGTTTCCATCGCTTTGCGCCTGACTTCTCTGTCTGCATCGTCAAAATACTTGCGAAGCATGCTCAGCGGCATTTCTTCCCGTCCGAAACGAAACAGCGTTTCGCTCATTAATCTGTCGTACTCAGTAACGAGCGCGCTTTCTTCCGAAAGGTCGGGGACTATTTTTTCGTCCATAGTCTTAAGCGTCAGTTCGTATACTTTCGCTACGTTCGGGTTGATCTTTTCTAACGCCTCGTTTATATGTTCGTTGTGCAGGAAGGCTTTGTTGAATTTTGCGCCTTCCGCTGCAAGTTTCGGTAAATTCGCGTCGTAATATTGCTTTTCGGAAAGGTAATATTCGTCCGTAGTGTTAAGCGTAAAGCGTATATTGCATAACGACGTCATTGACTGAATGTGCCTTGCGAGCAGTATGGATTGTTCGCGTAAACGAATCATTTCGTTTCCGCTTGCCGCATATTTCATTTTCCCCGTAAGCTCTTTTATGGTTTCACATGCTTTATCGATATCTATACGCTCATAGGGCATTTCCCGCACTTTCATTTAATATTACCTCCGAAACAAACTATATGTTTTTAATGTTCCCGTTTTTATCGAAATTAGTTATTACTTTTAATTTAATGTATCACAAACCGAAAGTTTTGTCTACAAAAGCCGATTGAAATTTTAAAAAACAATATTGAAAAGTTGTACACAAAAGTGTATAACTTGTGGATAACTTTTTCGGGCAAAGCTAAAAGTAAATTGTTAAATATATGTAAAAAGTCAATTATTGTCTATATACGCAGCATCGCAAAAAATTTGTAGAAATTTACATAAAAATATATCAAAATGCTATTTATTGAAATTTTATGTTGTTTAATATAGGTTTATGGCAACTTTTTGCAATAGAATTACTTAAAAAATGTTATGTTGTGCACAATTTATGGATAAAAAGTGTATAACTCACACTGATATCATTTTGATAAAATAAACTTACCGCCAAGTATTTGCAATAAATATGAGTTAATTATTATAGTATAACAAAAACAATAAATGTCTAAAAATATTTATATAAAACTTAAGAAAAAATTGCGAATTTCAAATTAAAAAAAATAATGAACGGGTAATTTTATGTGTAAAATTTAAGTTAAAAACAAATAAAATCCGTTGTGCTAATATGTGATATTCTGAGAAAAATTCAAAAAAACATGCGAAAGAGACGTTAAAATCATGTTTTTGAAACAAAATATGTCCATAAAAGCATATAGTTTTGTAAAATTTTAATCTTTTGTGTAAATAAATTTCCATATTACATAATATTT
>CASFAN010000080.1 GCA_949292715.1 uncultured Eubacteriales bacterium | reverse complement strand
ATTCGTCAAGCGCGGATTTAGCCTCCGTCTTCTTTGCATTAAGCGCGGCGGCGTCCGCTTCGGCTTTGGTGCCGACTTAGTCTATTTCAGCCTTTGCCGCCGTAAAAGCGGTATCGACTGCGGTGATACTTTCGGCCGCGTCGATTGCGTCTTTGCCGCTTGCGATAAGAGCGGTAATTTCAGCCCATTCTTCGGAGTAGTAATTTTCCTCGCTTACATATTTGTCAAGCGCGGATTTAGCCTCCGTCTTCTTTGCATTAAGCGCGGCGGCGTCTTCTTCAGCGGAAGTAATTACTTCGTCGATGCTTGCCTTTGCCGAACTTACAGCGCTGTCAACGGCAGCTTTATCCTCCGCCGCGTCGATTGCGGTTTTGGCGGCGGAAACATAGCCTTCTATCAAAGCCCAGTTTTGAGCGGAATAGTTGCTTTCGCCCTTATCCAAAGCGTATTGCTCGACTTCCGCTTTCTTAGCGGTTTTGTACTCGCTGAAACTGTTGTCAACGACTTCGTCGGCAACGATTTCGCCTACCGTGCCGTTGTTTGTAACCTTATTGCCGGTAACGGTACCCGTGACCGTAGCGTTTTCGCCGACGGTGACTTCAGCGCCATCGGCGTTGACGGATTCCGCAGTACCGGATACAATGACTATATTTGTGGGAATTTCATTGTTTTCGGGGGTAGAAATAACCACGCCTTCCGCTTCGTCCGCAACGGAAACTTCGACTTTACCGGCAACCGAGACGCCCGTTCCGGCATAAACCGAAACAGCATTTGCGCCATGGTTTTCAATAACGACGCTGTTCGCTGTGTTAGGCACGACTATGGTACCTTCCGAAGCGGCGCCCTCGTCGGAATTATCGGCTACAACCACTCTGCCGCCCGCAACGGTCATCGCCGTGGGAGACTGAGTCCCCTCCTCGTTAAGGATTATACCGTTAAAAATGAAGGTGTGCTGAGAAACGGTAATTTTAAAGTCGTCCGCAGTGTAACCGTCTTTAAGCGTAACGTTGGCGTTCCATACAACGGTGGCGTTTACGGCGTCGACTTCGATTTGCTTGGCTTTGATGACTTCACGGGTGAAAAGCGAATTTTTGCCGTCGCAAAGATACATTTCCCCGCTTTCCTCGGTTTTTAACGTGAATTTACCGTCAACCGTAACGTTATGGTTGTTCATTTCCAAATCGAACAGCTTATTTGCGGTAAAGTCCCCGTTTATGATAATGTTGTCCTTAAGAACAATGGGTTTATCTATATCGTCGTTAACGGCTTTTTCCAATTCCGCCGCCGTAGAAACGTATGTAGGCGCGTTTTTATTGGCGTTATTGATTAAAATTATTCCGGTAATGAGACCCGCAGCAATAAGAATAACACCGATCACTACTCCGACAATAAGATTTTTCAGTCTTTTAGTCATTGTTTCCTACCTCCTTATTTTTTTCAGCGCGTTTTCTTTCGGCACGCTTACGTCTTAATTCTTTTTCGTGTTCCTGTTTTTCAATAAGTCTCAATCTGCGGAATTCAAATCCCGTCTGACGCACGTCGTAAATATCGCGCTCGATAGCCTTGTCGCAATACGCTATGGCGTTTGCGTAGTCCTTGCGCGCAGAATATATCATGATAAGTTTTTTAAGCGAAGGCACTTTAACGTGATTTACGTCCGCTACATTGAACTTGTAATCTATATCGTCTTTAAGAATATTGATGCATCTTGCCACAAGCGACGGATCCTGCTTTCTATAATAATAAAGCGCGTTAACGTACTTCATTCTTAATTTGCTGAGCTCTTCTCCTTCGCAGTTGCGCCTTTGCTTTCCGTACAAAAGCGCGTAAATTTCGGCGTTAAGCACTTTCTTAAGGCGCAAACTGTTGTTGAAAAACGCGCGCAGAAATTCCTTTTCGTCGATGTATTCCCTGACGTTTTTCATGGTAGTATAAAAAGTATAATTACGATCGATTATGTATCTTGAGAACAATTCAGCCGAATCCGGCGACAAAGCGTCAAGAATTCTGTCAATAAATTCAGGCAGCCCTTCGTCCTCCGTTGCGGCAGCCTCCTCATACGTAACGGCATAAGCGGTTATTCCGCCCGCATTGACATCGGTTATGTCAAAAGCCTCAACCGCTTCTTCC
>CASFAN010000079.1 GCA_949292715.1 uncultured Eubacteriales bacterium | reverse complement strand
TGTGACGGCGTTTCAGGTTTACGAATTTCTGTTTATGACCGAGCTTATAGTTGCGGGCGCGTTGTTTTCTTACCGTTTCGCGCGCAGAAGCAAATTTCCGCTCAGAGCGGCGTGCGCTATAATTTTTTGCTATCTTGCCGTATTCGGGCTTTCGATGACGGGCGCGGCAGGCGAGGGCTGGCAGGCGTCGTTGATATTCATAGCCATGTTTGCCGTTTATTGCGGCGCGTTTATGTTCGTTTACGATATTTCGGTCAAAGGAATGATGTTCTGCGCTATTGCCGCTTATACCGCGCAGCATCTTGCTTATGAAATATTCAAACTGATTTTTACGCAGTTCGATATACTGGTAGCACAGAATATGTACGGAAACGATCCGTTCGATTTGTCCTCAATCGGCGCCGAAACGCTTGTTGCCGCGCTCGTATATATAAACATATATCTTGCCGTATATGCAAGCATACAGTTCGTCATAGGGCGAAAGATAGGCGACGGCAAGGACTTGCGGCTTAAAGGCGCGGGCATGTTTGTGCTGTCGGGTATGATACTTCTGATCGACGTATTCCTTAACGCGGTGGTTGTGTATATCGTCGACGATTACAATAAACTTTACGACACCGTTGCGGGCGTATACAATGTACTTTGCTGTCTGCTGGTATTTTATGTGCAGCGTAACATACTGTTTGAAAAGCGCGTGGTGAGCGAGCTTGAAGTTGTGACCGAATTGCTTTCGCAGGCAAACAGACAGTATGCGATGAAAAAGGAAGAAATAGATCTGATAAATATGAAATGTCACGATATCAAGCATCTGCTCGGTTCGCGGCACGGGCGCGGAGGACTGGACGATGAAGCGTATAAGGAAATGAACGAAATAGTTTCCATGTACGACGCATCCGTGAAAACGGGTAATGACGTAATAGATCTTATACTTACGGATAAAAGTCTTATCTGCCGCAGTCGCAATATTCGCGTGACCTGTATGGCGGATTGCGGTAAAATGGGATTCATAAGCAACGGCGATCTTTATGCGCTGTTCGGAAATATAATGGATAACGCAACCGAAGCGGCGGGAGAAGTGGAGGACGAAAACAAGCGTTGCATAGCGGTCAACATACGCGAGGCGGGCGGCTGGATATCCATTACGGAAGAAAATTATTTTTCCGGTACGCTTGCAGTCGGCGAGGACGGCTTGCCGGTAACAAAGAAGAGCGACAGCAACAGACATGGTTTCGGTCTGAAAAGCGTGCGGCATATAGCGGAAAAATACGGCGGAAACATGACGGTGGATACCGAAGGCGACATATTCCGTATCAGCGTTTTATTATCCGCGACAAAGCCGACGTCGAAAAAAATATCGATATAAAAACGGAAATTTCGTGCGTTTCAAACGCCTTTTCGTGCGTTAAGTATTGAACGTTTGAAAAATATAAACTATTATTTTGTCGGAAACATCGAAGAAGGAGGGGTGTTTCCGACATGTTTTTTATACGGAAAAGCGGAGATTGTCCGCGATCACCGCGCAGCCGACGATTTTTAGGGCGCGGTTTATGAAAAAAGGAGAAAATAAAAGAATGGTATTTTTAAGGAAAATGCCTTGGGGCATAGTAGCCGGTATCTGCGCCATAATAGTAGTATTCGCTACGGTAGGCGTAGTTGCGCTGGCTCTTGTTTTGGGCGGGATCGCCGCGCAGACCAATCAGGTCGCGGGCATGTTCGACGAATGGTATCAGGTGTTGCTGTTTGTCGTCGACATCATATGCGGAGTTATAATGCTCGGTTCTATGGTGTTGTTCGTG
>CASFAN010000078.1 GCA_949292715.1 uncultured Eubacteriales bacterium | reverse complement strand
CGCGTGCGGGATTCAAATATACTTCCGCTCAGGGCTTCGCCGAAACTCTGGGGCTGAGCGGCGACTGCGCCGCGGGCGCTCTTATGACGGGCGGCAACGAGCTGCTCGGCGAGCTGAAAGCGCAGGGCATGGAAAAACTGTATCGCGAAATAGAGCTTCCTCTCGTGGAAGTGCTTTACGATATGCAGAAAACGGGCTTTTTGCTTGACCTTAAACTGCTCGGCGAGCTGAAAGAAAAATATGCCGCGCTCGAACGCGAGAGTACGGAAAAGATATACGAGCTTGCAGGCAAGCGTTTCAATGTCAATTCGCCTAAACAGCTTGCCTCCGTAATGTTCGACGATCTCGGTATTAAATATCCGAAAAAAGGCTCGTATTCGACGAGCGCGGAAATACTGACGCGCGTGCAGGGCGAGCATCCTATCGTCGGCGAAGTTCTGCGTTACAGATTCATAAGCAAGATAAAATCCACTTATCTCGACGGACTGAGCAAAGTGGCGGGCGCGGACGGAGTGGTGCATACCGAATTCAATCAGATGCAGACTTCCACGGGCAGACTTTCGAGCAGCGAACCAAATCTTCAGAACATACCGGTAAGAGAAGAAGAGGGAAAGGTGCTTCGCGGTCTTTTTATCGCGCGCGAGGGGCATACGCTCGTCAGCGCCGATTATTCGCAGATAGAATTGCGCGTGATGGCGCACCTGTCGGCTGACGAAAATCTTATTGCGGCATATCGCGAAGGCAAAGACATTCACACCGCGGTCGCGCGCGAGCTGTTCGGAACAGAAGAACCCGACGCACGCGAACGCCGTATCGCAAAAACCGTGAACTTCGGAATAATATACGGTATGAGCGCGTTCGGACTCGGCGAACGACTGGGCATAGCTCCGGGAAAGGCAAAGTCATATATAGAACGTTATTTTACGCGCTATCCGGGCGTTAAGAGCTATCTTGAAAAAGTCGTTGCGGAAGCGAAGGAAAAAGGATATGCGGAAAGTCTGTTCGGGCGCAGGCGCGTAATAGCCGAACTGAAATCGGGAGATTTCCGTCAGCGTAGTTTCGGCGAGCGTGCGGCGATGAATATGCCGCTTCAATCGACGGCGGCGGATATCATCAAGGTAGCCATGCTCAAAGTTTATAACGCGCTCAAAGGAATGAAAAGCAAACTTGTCCTTCAGGTTCACGACGAACTTATCATCGACGCGCCGGACGACGAGGCGGAACAGGTAGCGTCGCTGCTCAAACGCGAAATGGAAAACGCGGTAAGCTTGCGCGTGCCTCTCGTTGCGGAAGTTCGTACGGGAAAGAGCTGGCTGGACTGCAAATAAAACGGACGTAAAATTATGTTCAACGCTGAAAAAGTAGAACCGAAAGTAAAAGAATTACCCGAAAAACCGGGCGTGTACATTATGAAAGACGCGCTCGGTAATATCATTTATGTCGGGAAAGCGGTGATTCTTAAACGCAGGGTAACGCAGTATTTCCGTTCGTCGCCGAAGCCGATAAAAGTACAGGCAATGGTGGATAACGTGGATGACTTCGAATATATCGTAACGCTTACGGAAGCTGACGCGCTCGTACTCGAAGCCACTCTTATAAAAAAACACATGCCGAGATACAATATTCTGCTTAAAGACGACAAAGGGCAGGTGTCGTATATACGCATGGATCCTAAGGAAAAGTATCCTAATCTCGAAATAACCCGACATCCGAAACGCGACGGAGCGAAATATTTCGGACCTTACAGCGGTAACATTACCGCGAAATCGATAGTAAGCATTATAAAATCCGTTTACGGCATACGAACGTGTCCGAGAAAAATGAGCGCGAAGCGCGAGTGCCTCGACTGGCATATAGGACTTTGCCTTGCGCCCTGTACTCAGTCGGTGACAGAGCGCGAATACAGAGCGGCAGTAAAAGGCGCGGCGGATTTTCTGTCGGGCAAGGACGATACCGCGGAGAAACTGATATCCGAAAAAATGACTGCCGCGGCGGAAGCGGAAGATTTTGAACGCGCGATAAAATACCGCGGACTTCTCGCGATGATACGATCGATGAACGCGCGTTCGCTTGCGGGACTTAAAATGAAAGACGCCGATTTTTTCGCATACGTAACGGACGGATTGCGAAGCGCCGTAAGCGTAATGCCCGTACGCGGCAATAAATTGCTTCCTAACGGCAATTATCCGTCCGCGGATGCGGGGGAGGACGGCGAAGCGTTAGTGTCGTTTATAATGCAGTATTACGAAAACAATCCCGTTCCGAGCGAGATCTACGTGAATATAAATTCCGATTACGAGCCGCTTACCCAATGCCTTACGGACAGAAAAGGCGGAACCGTAAAGATAATGTTTCCCGAACGCGGGCAGAAACGCAATCTGATAAAGACCGCGGAGGAGAACGCCCGCGAGTGTCTTGAAAAAGCAGCGGATAAACAGCAGCGCGAACGTGAACGCACTTACGGTGCGTGCGATATGCTTTGCGAAAAATTGGGATTAAAGAGCGCTCGGCGGATAGAATGCTACGATATATCGCATATTTCGGGTACGGACAAAGTCGCGAGCGGCGTTTGTTTTATAAACGGCGCGAAAGCGGCGTCCGAATACAGGCGTTATAAGATAAAAACGGTGGAAGGCAACGACGACTTCCATTGTATGGCTGAGGTGCTCAGCCGAAGGCTTGCGCACGCGGCGGCGGGCGATGAAAAATTCGCGGAACTGCCCGACCTTATAGTTATAGACGGCGGTAAAGGTCAGCTTCACGCCGCATACGACGTTATGAAAAATGCGGGTTTCGACCTGCCTATGGTCGGACTTGCAAAAAGAGAAGAGGAAATTTTTACCACGCTTTCTTCTCAGCCTATAGTGCTTCCGCGCGACAGTGCGGCGCTCAAACTGCTGCAACGCGTACGCGACGAAGCGCACAGGTTTGCGATAACTTATCACAGAAACACGCGAATGAAACGCATAAACACCGAACTGACGAAAATCGAGGGTATAGGCGAAAAGAAAAGCAAACTGCTTCTCAAAGCATACGGTTCGGTGGACAGGATAAAACAGCTCCCGCTCGAAGCGCTTGAAACTACTGCGGGAATGACGAGACCCGCGGCGCGTGCCGTTTACGAATACTATCACGGCAGGCTCGAAGACGGAGCAAAAACAGAGGAAGAAAAAAATGGCGGTTAAGTATAAACTTGTTTTCAGCGATTTTGACGATACGCTTACGCGTTCGGACGGAAGCATAAGCGAACGTACGGTCAAAGCCGTGGCGGAATACGAAAAGGCGGGCGGTACGTTCGTGGTATGTACGGGCAGAAGTTACGCGAGCATAAAGAAACAGCTTCCGCGCGTATACGGCGAGCGGGCGGCGCACGTTCCCGTTATCTGCTTTCAGGGCGGGCTTACCGCCGACGCGCAGGGCAGAGTTATAAGACGCGTGGCAATGGACAGAAACGATCTCATAGAACTTGCGACAGAAGCGGAAAAGCGCGGCATTGTGGCGCAGACGTACTCGGGCGACAGAATGTATTGTTCGAAAATGACCGTGGAATCGAGAGAGTACGAAATAATTACCGATTGCACTTTCGATCTCGTCGGAGATCTTGTGGGATTTATAAAAAATTACGACGGAGAGTTTGACAAACTGCTTATGATAGCCGAACCCGAAAAGGTGCAGTCGCTGAAACGCGGTTTCGAAGCGAAAGGGTATCCGTCTACGCGTTTCGTGTTCAGCAAGCCGAGATATCTCGAAGCTATACCTTCGTGTTCGGGAAAAGACAAAGCAATAGAATTTTTCGTAAAAAGGTTCGGCTTCGACAGAGAGGACGTAGCTGCGTTCGGTGACAGCAACAACGATACCGATATGCTGAAAACCGCATTTTTCGGCGTGGCAATGGGCAATGCGCGCGAAGAATGTAAGCTTGCCGCGGCTTGCGTTGCCGATACCAACGATAACGACGGTCTTGCGAAAATGCTTGAAAGCTTCATACTTTGACTTCTTTTCGTCTTGCGGCATATAATCGATATATAGATGTAAAAAAATCCGAAAAACTATTGCGAAACAGCTCGAAATATGTTAAAATATAAAAAACACGGATAATTATGTCGGAAAGGAGTTCGTATAATGTTAAGTTCCGCTTTTCTGGAATGGATAAAAGGCAATCTGCCTCTCGTGATAGGTATCGCCGCGGCGATAGTCCTTATCGTAATAGTAATCGTCGTACTTGCGGTAAATGCCCGTAAAAAACTTAAAAACGACAGCGACAACGCTGACGTTGCGCCCGAAGACGTATCCGAAAACGAATCCGAGTCTTCCGAACGAGAATCTGCGGAAAACACCGTGGTTCCCGAACAGTCCGCCGACGTTTCCGCGGATGAGGAAACAAAGCCTTCCGACGAACTTTCGTTTATCGCAAACGCGGCGGACGAGAACGTAAATAGCGATGACGTCGTACAGCCCGAAGAAACGGAGGAAAAAGCGCCCGTTACAGCCGCGCCTTCCGTGAAAGAGAAGCCGGGAACAGAACCCGTTAAACAGCGCAAATCGGGCGGACGCTGGACTATAGAAAAGAAAGGCGACGGCGAATATATGTCTAAGCTCAGCGCGAGCAACGGAGAAGTAATGCTTTCGAGTGAAATTTACAGCTCCGAGGACGGCGCGCGCTCGGGCATAGCAACGATAATAAAATGCGTGAGCAACGGTCAGTTCGTGATATACCGCGACAAAAGCGGCAATTATTACTATAAACTGAAAACGACGAATAACCGTCTGCTTTGCGTAGGCGAGATTTACAGGGCAAAAGACCAGTGCGAACGCGCAGTGGAAACGGTGAAACGCATTGCCGCAGACGCGGTTATTTCCGACGAGCTTGTCAAAGGCGAGGAGTTTATAAAATACGTTCCGCTTAAAACGGATGAAACCGTCCGTACGGCGCGCGGAAAATGGCGTGTGGAGAAAACCGAGGAAGGAAAATATTGCGCCAGACTGTTTGCGTCAAACGGTCAGCTTATGCTTGCTACCGAAGAGGTCGCTACGCGTAAAGGCGCCGAAAATTCCATAGCGGCGGTAAAACGCAACGCGGCGGAAGGCAACTTCGTAATAGACCGCGATAAATTCGGAAGATATTATTACAAACTGCGCAATTCCGCAAAAAGCGTTATCTGCATAGGCGAAACTTATGAAAAACTCGATTCCTGCATGAAGGCGATAGAATCGGTACGCAGGTTTGCCGCGACTGCCGTTACAGGCACCGCAGATTAAATTTAATTTATTATGTAAATTTTCGGAAAACCCCTTTTTTGACAAAAAGGGGTTTTCCGAACCTTTCCCTAAAAACTTAAAATCTTTGCCGTTATTTGATTATGACGCTTTATTTTTTTAGCGTTTATTAAAAAACCGAATTTTTGGCGTTAAATTTTATATGTTTATGAGAAACCGGAAAAACAAACCGGAAATGAGCATAAAGCGCGGCAGGCGAATATTATAATAAAAGAACCGTAATCGCTTGAAAAAAAACGGTGAAAGGAGTATACTGTATGAGCAGAGAATTTTTGTCGCGTTATACGTCGCTGGGCGTAGGCGGCGAGGCGGACGTTACGATCGTGAAGAATACCGACGATCTCTGCTATAAAAGCGGCGATACGGTAATCGGAAGGGGTACTAACGTACTCGTGAGCGACGAAGGCGTGCGAGGGCGCGTACTCGTTATGCGTAACGTCGGCGCGGAATGGCAGGATTGCCGAGCGGTAGTCGAAAGCGGAACTCCGCTTGCCGCGCTGGCACGAGAAGCATGTTCGCGCGGCGCGGGCGGACTCGAATGGGCAACGGGTATTCCCGGCAGTCTTGGCGGCGCGATCGCGATGAACGCGGGCGCATACGGCGGCGAAACGGGAAACGTCGTGGAGTGGGTCACCGTTCTTACCGAAAGGGGCGAAGTTACGGTCGGCAGGCAGTCTCTGCGTTTCGGTTACAGAAGCACGGCAGGACTCCCGTCGGGGATAATACTTCGCGCCGGTCTTGTTTTCGGACGCCGTAGCGCGGAGGAACTTACCGTAAAAAGCGAGGCGTACGATCGCGCAAGACGGGCTTCGCAGCCGTACGGCAGAACTGCGGGCAGTACATTCAAACGTGTAGGCAATGTCGGCGCCGGATATTATATCGACAAAGCCGGGCTTAAAGGGTTTGCCGTGGGAGGCGCGAGGATAAGCGAAAAGCACGCTAATTTTATCCTGACCGACGGGGCGAGCGCAGCCGATTGCCGTGCGCTCATAGATATGGTAAAATTGGAAGTGTACGCACGCGAAGGCGTGAAATTGCAGGAAGAAATAAAATACGTCGGCGAATTTTAACGCGCGTTTGCCGACAAACAGGTGAATATGATTTACGGAGATTATCATACTCATACCGTTTTCAGCCACGGCAAAGGCAGCATGGAAGATAATGTCGTCGCGGCGATAAAAGCGGGATTAAAGGAAATAGCGATAACCGATCACGGACCGAGACACGTTACAGCGGGCGTAAAAATAAAGCGTCTGCCCGAATTTTTTGCGGAGGCGGACAGGCTCGGCGAAAAATATCCTCAGATAAAAATATTTACCGGCATCGAAGCCAATTTTCTTTCGCCGCGCGGTGAAACGGACGTTCCCGAAGAGTATGCGGACAAGTTCGACGTGATAATCTGCGGTTATCATAAAGTAATAAAACCTCTTAAAGCGGGTGACGTCGGATTTTTTCTCGGCAATTTGTTTTCTAAAAACTCGAAGCGCACTCTCGTCCGTAACACAGACGCCTATATAAACGCGATAGAAAAAAACGAGATAGACATAATTTCGCATCCGAACCACGACTGCCGTATAGACCTTCGTGCCGTAGGAGAAGCCGCCGCGGCAAAAGGCACTTTGCTCGAACTCAACGGTAAACGTATAAGTATGACTACGGACGATCTCATTATGCTTGCCGACCTCGGTTGTAGGTTCATAATGGATTCGGACGCGCATTCGCCCGAAAAGGTAGGCAACGTTTCGATGCAGACGGAGGCTTATGAAAAAAGCGGACTGCCGCCTTCGTTGGTGGTAAACCTGAACAACGCGCCTTCTTTCAGACGCGGAAAGGAGAAAGAAAAACGCAGACTCTGAGTTTAAAAGCAAAACACGAACTTGCGAAGATCATACCCAACAACCGATATGACGCGCTTGCCGAGCTTTCCGCGCTTATTCATACCTCAGGAAGCGTGACTTTGAGAGGCGGGGAAGCAGGCGTTGTAATGATGACGGACAATTCCGATCTTCCCGCGCTTTTGCGCGGTCTCGCGCTCACCCTTATGTTGCCGCCGCCCGCGACGGAACGCGGCAAGCATATAACTCTCGCGTTTTCCGACGGAGCGAAACTGCTCGAAGAATTGCAGATTTTCAAAGCGGAGGGCGGCGTGATAAAACAAGTCGAAGGGCTGTCGCCGTCTTTAATACGCGGCGAAAGCGAGAGGAAATGCGCGCTTCGCGGTATGTTCCTCGGCGGCGGATTTCTGTCGGTGGGCAGGAACAATCATATGGAATTCGCGTTTTCGGGAGAGGCTTTGCGCGATGACGCTTATGCCCTTATAAGCGAAGTGGTCAGCGGCGCGGGCAGAGGGGAGCGCGGCGAAAAGTATACCGTGCACGTAAAAAGCAAAGAGAAAATAAGCGACCTGCTCGTGTATATGGGAGCGCAGAAAGCCGCGCTCGAAGTACAGGAGGAAATGGTCAATTCATATATGGGCAAGCGCGCGACGGCGGCGCAGAACTGCGACGTCGCTAACATAGACAGGGCGGTGGAAGCCGCTTCCAGGCAGATTGACGCGATAGAGTATATCGATTCCGCGGAAGGGCTGGAAACGCTTAGCGACAAATTGCAGACCACCGCGCACCTCAGGCGCACTTATCCCGAAATTACTATGGGTGAACTTGCGGAAATGCTGGGCGTCAGCAAATCCTGCGTAAGTCACCGACTGGAAAAACTGACGGCATACGCGGAAAAACTGCGCGCATGCAGAGGAAAAAAAGACTGACGGACAGACTGAAATGAGCGAGAACAAACAATTCGTGCATCTGCACCTTCATACCGAATATTCATTGCTTGACGGCGCGACCAAAATAAGCAAGCTTTTTGCACGGTGCGCCGAACTCGGACAACCCGCCGTGGCGATTACCGATCACGGCAATATGTACGGCGCTATGTCGTTTTTCAAGGAAGCCGCGGCGTACAATAAAAATCCCGAGCATACTTTTAAAGTGAAACCTATAATAGGTTGCGAGGTTTATACCGCCAAAGATATGCATTCGCGCCCTCAGCCGGGCGATAAGAGCTATAAAGCCAATCACCTGATATTGCTTTGCAAGAACGAAACGGGATATCATAACCTTATCAAACTGGTTTCCGACGCATTCACGGAAGGGTTTTACCGCAAGCCGCGCATCGATTTCGACTTGCTTTCCAAACACAGTGAGGGGCTTATATGCCTTTCCGCGTGCGTTGCGGGCGAATTGCCGCAGGCGATACTTGCGGGCGATCTCGAAGAAGCGGACAGGGTCGTCAAAAAATTCAAAGCGCTGTTCGGCGACGACTATTACGTCGAAGTGCAGGATCATAATCTGCGTTCGCAAAAAACTGTGCTCCCTTATCTTATAAGCATAGCGCGCGCTAACGACGTCAAGCTCGTTGCGACCAACGACGTTCATTATCTTCGCAAAAAAGACGCGCGCACTCAGAAAGTTTTGCAGTGCATAGCGTTCGGCGACAAACTTCCCGCGGAGGAAACCGAAGAACCTTCCGTGGCGGAGAGCGCAGAAGGCGTCGACGACGACAGCTACTTCCCGACAAAGGAGTTTTATCTTAAATCCCGAGAGGAAATGGAAGCGGTATTTCCGTCGCTGACGGACGCGCTTGACAATACGATCGAAATAATGAACAAGTGCGGCGATTGCAAGAGCTTTTTCGAAAGAAAAATGCTTTATCCCGTATATCATCCTCCGGGCGGACTGACAAGCGATCAGTATCTGCGTCAGCTGCTCGAGGAAGGACTTAAAAAGAAATATAAGGTGATAACTCCCGCCGTAAGGGAACGCGCCGATTATGAATTCGGAGTCGTTTCCGGTATGGGTTTCACCGATTATTTCCTCGTCGTTTGGGACTTTATAAACCAGGCGGAGAGAATGGGCATACCCGTAGGACCGGGCAGAGGCAGCGGCGCGGGCAGTATAATAGCTTACGCGATAGGAATAACCAAGATCGAACCGCTCGGGTTTGACCTTTTCTTCGAACGTTTCCTGAATCCCGAACGCGTGTCCAACCCCGATTTCGATATCGACTTTTGCGTCGAGCGCAGGGGCGAAGTCATCGATTACGTGCGTGAAAAATACGGAGAAGACCACGTATCGCAGATATGCACTTTCGGTACTATGGCGGCGAAAGCGGCGATAAAGGACGTCGGCAGAGTGCTTAACGTGCCTTTTGCAGAAATGAACAAGATAACAAAGCTTATGCCCAAAATGATGGGTAAACTTACTATCGAGCATGTCCTCGGAAGAAAACTCGACCGTGACGGAGTAAGTCATGAGATAGCCGATCTTAAAGAGATTTACGATAACGACCCGCTTCTTCGGCAGGTGCTCGACATAGCTATCGAAATCGAAGGTATGCCGCGCCAGACGGGACTGCATGCCGCGGGCGTCATTATCTGCCGCGATCCGATAAGTCAGCATGCCCCGCTCGCGATGAACGGTCAGGGAGTCGTAGCCTGCCAGTATAATATGATACAGGTGGAAGAACTCGGATTGCTCAAAATGGACTTCCTCGGACTGATGAACCTTACCGATATCAAAAAGGCTATCGATCTTGTCGAACAGACTACGGGTAAGAGAATAGATTTCTATTCGATGGGTTACGATGACCGCGAAGTGTATAAGATGATCGGCGAAGGGGATACGCACGCTGTGTTCCAGCTCGAAAGCGGCGGCATGAAGAACTTCATGAAGGACTTAAAGCCCGACTGCATAGAAGATATAATTGCAGGTATCTCGCTTTACCGTCCGGGTCCCATGCAGTATATAAAGACGTACGTCTATAACAAAAAACATCCCGACGAGATAAAATACAAACATCCCGCCTTGAAAAAGAATCTCGAAGCGACGTACGGAGTCATGGTCTATCAGGAACAGGTCATGAATATCTGCCGCGAACTTGCGGGATACTCTATGGGCGGCGCCGACTCGATACGCCGAATGATGAGCAAAAAGAAAGTCGCCGCGCTTGCCGCTGAAAGAGTGACTTTCGTGCACGGCGGTACGTTCACAAACGAAAAGGGCGTGACTGTCGCCGTTCCGGGCGCTGTTGCCAACGGCATGAGCGAGGAGGACGCGGAGCAGCTGTTTAACGAAATGATGGATTTCGCGTCGTACGCGTTCAATAAGTCGCATGCGGCGGCATATGCGTTCGTTGCGTATCAGACGGCTTATCTGAAATGCCATCACCTCAGAGAATTTATCGTCGCGGTACTGAATAACAGAATAGACAAGATAGAGGAAATAACAAACTATCTGACGTATCTTAAACAGAAAGACGTAAAAGTTCTTCCTCCCGACATAAACAAGTCTATCGTCGGATTTTCCGTAGAAGGGGATTGCGTGCGAGTCGGACTTGCGGCAGTCAAAGGCGTCGGCAGCGCGATCATGGAAGAAATGGTTGCGGAGCGTAAAGCCAACGGAGAATATAAAGACCTTTATGAGTTTCTCAGCCGTCTTTACAACGTAAAGATAAACAGCAGAATGATAGAAAGTCTGATATGCGCGGGCGCGTTCGACTGTTTCGGAAAGCCTCGGGCGGTGCTGATGCAGGCGTACCCGCTCATAGAAGAGAGAGTTACCGCCGATAATAAAGCCAAGTCGGGCGGGCAGCTTTCCATGTTCGACATGTTCGACACGGGCGGAGGCGGAATGGACGATTTCGTATACCCCGACGTCGAAGAATTCCCGACGCGCGATAAACTCAAACTTGAAAAAAAGGTGACGGGCGTGTATCTGACGGGGCATCCTTTGCAGGCTTATACGGGTATGCTTTCCTCGATGAAGTACAATACTTCGGACGTTCATAAACTCGACGCAAGCGGCGACGAGGAAGAAACCGAAACGGAAGTGGATACTGAACTGCAGGACGGTTCGGCGATCACGCTCGGCGGAATGATAGTCAGTGCCGACAAGAAGTTTTCCAAGAACGGTAAAGAGTTCGGCGTAGGCGTGCTCGAAGATCTGTACGGAACCGTCGACATTATGGTGTCTCCGTCAAAGTGGGGCGCGCTTAAAAGCCGTATGCAGGCGGATAAGCTCGTGACCGTGACGGGCAAGATAAGCGCGAGCGGCGACAGAGAAGCAAGCGTCTGGGTGACGGACATAGAAGAGTGGAAAGAAACCGCCGTGGACGTAAAGAGCGAAGAACCGGAAAAAAAGATATGTTGCTATCTTGACGGCGTCGTACTCGAAGACAGAATGCGCGATATTCTCGACATCGCTCGGGCATATCCCGGTAAGGATCAGTTATACGTAAAAAACAAAACCACGGGCGAGATATTCAAGGTTGCGGTAAAGCTTAACGCGGTACACGCAAGGGCGGAACTGATGACTTTGCTGGGAGAAATTAACGTAAAATTGGCATAAGACTTTTATATAAGCGAAGCGAAAAATTATTGCAAACCGAAAAAGTATGTGCTATAATGTACGGCGGAAGCGATGATGAGACGACAAAAACGGAGATAAATTTTATGAAAAGAATAGGCATATTGACGAGCGGCGGTGACGCACCGGGAATGAATGCGGCTATACGTGCGGTTGTAAGAACCGCGCTTTGCGGCGGTATGAGCGTTGTCGGTATCGAGCGCGGATATCAGGGAATACTCGACAAATCTTTCAGAGAAATGCAGATGCGCAGCGTTTCGGATATCGTACAGCGCGGAGGCACGATACTGCGTACCGCACGTTGCATGGATTTTCATAAACCCGAATGTCAGGACGAAGCAATAGAAAAAATGCGTGCGGAAGGAATAGAAGGGCTTATCGTAATAGGCGGCGACGGTTCTTTCCGCGGCGCGCGTGCGCTTTCGGAAAAGGGCTTCCCGACGATAGGCATACCGGGTACGATAGACAACGATCTTTCATATACCGATTTTACGATAGGTTTCCATACCGCATGCAATACCTGTCTCGAAGCTATCGACAGAATACGCGATACCTCGTCTTCGCATGACCGTTTTACGATTGTCGAAGTTATGGGCAGACA
>CASFAN010000077.1 GCA_949292715.1 uncultured Eubacteriales bacterium | reverse complement strand
GACGTGTACGCGGAGTATTATTCCGATCACGCTTCGGAAGCCGATGTAGCAGATAAAGCTGCCGATATGGCGCGTGTCCGCGCCGGTTCTTCGGTAAGCGAATATTGCTCGATCGTAGCGCAGGACGCCGCTTATGATTATTTTACCGGTACGGGCGCATATGAAGGAAAAGGGTACAAGTACGACTCCTTCCTTTGGATAAAGGATATATGGTCGCCGGATACGCCCTGGTCGGAAACTATAGCGATAAGTCAGTCGGATTTCAAAACGAGGATAGGGGCGTATGCAACCAACGCTTCGCTCAGCGGACTCGAACAGGAACAGCTCGACGATATCGTTAATTCTTATGAGACCGTTATGGCGCGCATAATCGCGGACGGCGATTACGGTACGAACGGATTCCTTGTGCTTCCCGTTTTGACCGTTGCGCTTAATATTCTTACGCAGATAATAACTCGCCGTCAGCAGAAGAAGAGCGGACAGGACGCGAATCTCGGACAGAATAAAGGTTGTATGACCGCTATGGTCGTTGTTATGCCTGTCATCATGGGATATTTCGCGATAATGTACTGCGCAGCGTTCACACTCTATATGGTAACCAACTCGACAATGAGTCTGCTTATAAATCTTGTGACGACGGGAATCACCAATAAAATGATACCGATTTCCGCTAAAGGCAGAAGCGATAGCGGCGAGGTAGTGGAACTTCAGGGCAGACCCGATCCTAATTCCGGCAAACGCGGAAGATAAGGTCTGTTTTGCGGAGAGGTTGAAAAGTGAAAGTAATCGAAACAGTGGGAAAAGATATTGAGGAAGCGCTTAATAAAGGGCTTTCAGAGCTGGATTGTCACATAGACGACGTCGAAGTGAAAATCCTCGAACATCCCGGCATTTTCCGTAAAGCGCGCGTACAGTTCACATATGAGGGCAAAGACGGTCGCGCAACTATAAAAACAAAAGCGGATATTATGCGCAATCTCGAACAGCGCGCCGCTAAGGATGCGTCGGCAAGCAGGCAAGAAAGACGCGATAAACGTTCCGAGCAGTCGGGCGAGCGCCGCAAAGAAAACGTGCCCTACAAAAACGAGCAGCGTCAGGTCAGCCAGAACGCGGATGCGCGCAAGCAGGCGCCTGTCGAAAAAGATAACCGTAAGGAAGGCGGAAACGACAAAAACCGCGCTCCCGCCACCGAACGCAAAAACGAATTCCGCAGCGATTTCCGCTCTCAGCTTGCAGCGGCGCAAGGAGAAAACGTATCGGGAAAGAATACGCAGACCGTTCAGAATGCGCAGAATGTACAGAAAAATAATGTTCAGCCCGATCGGAATGCGATGAAACAGCCTCAGCGGCAAGCTCCTTCGTCGGACAATCGCCGCCGGAACGAACAGTTCAGTCAGGAGGAACTCGAAACCGCGGCAAAGCGCGCGGACGCTTATCTCGGAAATCTGCTTAAACTTATGAACGTGAATGCAGAGCGTGATTATGCTTTGTCGGACGGAGAAGTTAACGTAGAGCTCAAGACCGAAGACGCAACGGTGATAGGTCATCGCGGAGAAACGCTTGACGCGCTTGAATATCTTGCAACGCTCGCGGCAGCGTCAGGAGAGGATAAGTACGTTCACGTAAACCTCGACTGCGGCGGATACAGGGCAAAGCGCAACGAAATGCTTATAGAAAGTGCGCTTGCGGCAGCGGAAAAAGCGGTATCTACGGGTAAGCGCGTGGAACTCGAACCGATGGGGAGCGTGAGCCGCAGAACGATTCATGCGGTACTCGGCAATCGTAGCGACGTTACGACAAAGAGCGAGGGCAAAGAACCGAATCGCTATATAGTCATAATACCGCGCGCGGCAAATAATTTTGCAGGCAATCGCGGCAAGAACAACAATCGTAAAAAACATAAAAACGGCAACCGCGGAAACAATCGCGATCGCAGAAACGACATCAAACCCGAATAAGGTTGGCGTAAAATGAAAAGGACTTTCGTAATATTACTTGTGACAGGAGCGGTTTTTACCGCTCTGTCGTTTTTATTCGCAGGTATAGATCAAACCGCGGTGCAAAATATCCGATGGACGATGTTTGTGTTCGGTTTGGTTCTTACGGTAGTAAGCGCGGCGGTGCTTATAATTACGCTGCGCCGCGCGCCGAAAGTAAAACTGATACCGGAAGGCGCGGACTATCGCAAAAAACGTTCGCTCATGAGCGCGCCCGAAATTACATTATACCGTACTCTTTGCGAAATACTGATGAATTCGCGTTATGCGGTATTCCCTCAGACCGCGCTCGTTTCCGTAATAGACAAAATAAGCGGAGGAGGGTTCAGAACGGAACTTTTCCGAGTCGCGGATTTCTGTATAGCGGACGCACGGACTTTTGAGCCGCTCTTGCTTGTGGAGCTTAACGACGCTTCGCACAAGCGTGACGAGCGTAAACTGCGCGACGATAAGGTAAACGCCATATGCGAAAATGCGGGTATTCCCGTGCTTACTTTGTCGCTTGATGACGGCGCCGGGCGTATACGTTCGCTTCTGAAAAAATATTTGTAAGTTTTTCGGAAAATTAATGGGAAAAGACTTTTTTGAAAAGAAGATTTTTTCCATATTCTTTTCAAAGATACTTACGTGCATTGTTACAATGCATAAGCCGATAACGGAAATATCGGTTTCTCCGAGAATATAATAAACAATGTTGCAATCTTTTGCGGATTGCAACATTGTTTATTTTAATGAACTTTTTATTTAATTTTATGCTGTTTTTACGTCTGTATCTTGAACATTTGCTTGTTTGGCATTTTTTTCCGCATGCCTTTCTACAAGATAGAACGGCAGGAACTGAATCGTCCATAGCAATGTCATAATTACGGGGAAAATCCACAGATAACCGTATATACCGAAAATCTTCGTCATTGCGCGAAGCCAGCCTACGGTTTTGCCTCCGTTTATAAAAAGAAAATCCGTGCCGATGGCTTTGTTAAGTATGAATATTGCAACCGCTGTACCCGCGATGAAAGGAAGCGCGGGGCGAAGATGTCTGAACTGAGGTCTGTATCCGCCGGCAATAAGCATAACGGGGTAAACGATAAGCAGCAGGTGATACAGAAAACTCGAGATTCCGGAAAAATTCCAGAAAGGCAGTACCGACCAGTTAGGCGTGAGCAGGGCGAGTATGGCGCCGGGAAGAGAAATGGCGTATGTCAGAGCCGCCAGCGTATCGTGATGCTTGCGGGCAAACGCGTGAGCCATAATTATAAAAGCGCCGAAATAACACATGTGCAGAGGAAGATGATCGAGTCTCCATTGCTTGGTTACAATGAAGAATATCTGATGCACTACAATGTTTGTGATAAGTAGTACGGCGATCGTAATGCGCGACGCCCGTCTGCCTTTTTCGGGCAGGAAAGCATACATTACCGCAATGCCTGCGCAGGCAAGCGCGCCGAGCGCAAGCCACAGTATGTGTCCGACGGAGAAGAGTTTCCAACCGAACCCGGGTTCTATCGATTCTACGGTTTCCCAGAATTTATTTTCCATATGTATAATACCTGATTAGTTTGCGTCGTAAAGACGTTGCTTATTACTTTTTGTCGAAACAGTATTTATTTGCGCGATTATGTCGGAGTACTTATGCGGTTTCGCCTTAATTCGGCAAAATCCGAGCGCGGAAAAAATAAAAAGACAGTCGGCGTAATGATGCCGACTGTCCCGAAACGATCAAGTTATTCTGCGGATTTTTTAGCGGATTTTCTCGCAGTTTTCTTGGCAGCGGGTTTTTCTTCGGTGTCGGCTGCTTTGGTTGCAGTCTTTTTAGTCGTGGACTTCTTACCCGTAGTTTTAGCTGCTGTCGCTTTTTTCGTTGCGGGTTTTTCGGCAGCTTTCGCCGCATTTTCTTTTTCCGCTTTGAGCGCGGCAATATTTTCTTTCTTCATTGCTTCGTATGCCCTTGCGCAAGGGTTTTCGTCATCTTTATTGCATTTGGCGCAGAAACTGAATTCGCCGCACATATCGTGTCCCGCTTGTTCGCTTTTGAGCCATTTGTCTACGTCCATTTCGGCTTGCTTTTCGCTGAGAGCCGTTCTGCCTTTGGAAATTGCCATTTTATTGTATCTCCTTTTCTTATTGCAATTAAGCTTAAATCAAGTATAACACCAAAGTCATATTATGTCAATGGGTAAAGTAATTTTTTTAATCTTATTGTACAAAAATGCCTTACTGAGTTGCCGTGCGAAAAATTTTACGAAATTATAAAAAAACATTTGACAAAAGAAAGCGGCAGTAATATAATACAGCTATGAAAAGCAAAGGTGCTGACGAATATTATTGTCGTTAGTGCCTTTATTTGTTTATAAGGAAAAAACGCGCGTCGCGCGGAAAATTTTAATATCAAAGGAGAAACAAGTTATGAACGTACCCGAACTTTTCGGAAGCATGGTCTTCAACGACAGGGAAATGAAGAAAAGACTGTCCCCGGAGACGTACAAGGCGATGAAGACCACTGTGTCTTCCGGTAAACCTATATCTCCGAAACTTGCGGACGAGATAGCGGAAGCAATGAAATTATGGGCGATCGAAAAGGGCGCTACGCATTATACGCACTGGTTCCAGCCCATGACGGGACTGCCCGCCGAAAAACACGATTCCTTCATCGATCCTCAGCCCGGCGGTTCGGTCATAATGACGTTCAAGGGCAAAGAGCTTATAAAAGGCGAGCCCGACGCGTCCAGTTTCCCTTCGGGCGGTATGCGTGAAACTGCCGAAGCCCGCGGCTATACCGTATGGGATCCGACGAGTTATGCTTTTGTTATCGGAACGACTCTTTATATCCCCACGTGTTTCGTGTCTTTCACGGGAGAAGTCCTCGACAAGAAAACGCCGCTTTTGCGTTCCATGGACGCGCTCAGCGAAGTAGCGACTAAATTCGCACGGCTGTTCGGCGTCGAATGCGAACGCGTGAATTGCACCGTCGGACCCGAGCAGGAATATTTCCTTATCGACCGCGATCTTTACAATGCGCGCAAAGACTTGAGATATACGGGCAGAACGCTGTTCGGCGCCGCACCTCCCAAAGGTCAGGAACTCGAGGATCAGTACTTCGGAGCGATAAGATCGAGAGTAATGGCGTTTATGGAGGACGTCGATGAGCAGCTGTGGAAACTCGGCGTAGCGGCTAAAACGCGTCATAACGAAGTCGCGCCCTGTCAGCATGAATTGGCTCCCGTTTTCAGCTCGGTCAACGTTGCGACCGACCATAACCTTCTTACTATGGAAGTGCTTAAAAAGACGGCGGAAAAACATAATCTTGCCTGCCTGCTTCACGAAAAACCTTTCAAAGGCGTAAACGGAAGCGGTAAACACAATAACTGGTCGATATCGACCGATACGGGCGTGAATCTGCTTAATCCCGGCAAGAATCCTGCGGACAATCTGCTTTTCCTCGCAACGGTAGCCGCCGTGATAAAAGCGGTGCACGAACATTCCGATCTGCTTCGCCTTTCGGTTGCGACAGCAGGTAACGACCACCGTCTCGGCGCCAACGAAGCGCCTCCCGCGATTATCAGCATATATCTCGGCGATCAGCTTTCGGCAATTTTCGACGCGATCGAATCCGGCAAAAAATACAAGGCGGGAGAGACGGGCAAAACCGCAATACGCGTTGCCGCGGTTCCCGATTTCGAAAAGGACAACTCCGACAGAAACAGAACGTCGCCGTTCGCGTTCACCGGAAACAAATTCGAGTTCCGCGCGCTCGGCAGCGCACTTAATATCGGCTGTCCGAACGTAATGATAAACGTGGCGGTGGCGGACGCAATGGAGAGCATGATAGAAGTTCTTTCAAAAGCCACTCCCGCTGATTTCGAAAAGACCGCACGCAAACTTATTAAAGATACTTACTCCGCGCATAAAGCCATCGTATTCAACGGAAACAACTATTCGGACGAATGGATAAACGTGGAAAGCAAAAAACGCGGACTGCCCGAGATCAAGTCTACGCCCGACGCATTGCCTTGCTATACGAAGCCCGAAAACGTTGCGCTTCTTGCGCACTTCGGCGTGTTCAACGAACGCGAATGTCAGGCAAGAAAGGAAATACTGCTTGAACAGTATGCGAAAGTCATCAATATCGAAGCGTATACAATGTATAAAATGACCGCGAAGATGATACTTCCCGCATGCGTGCAGTTCATGAACGCGCTTTCCGAGTCTGTAAAGAACAAGAAAGATCTTAATATGACTTACGATTACGAAGGCAGCGTTCTTTATAAAACCGGCAAACTCGTCGATAAGGCGTATTCGCAGATGGGCGCGCTCGAAGAATTGCGCAGACAGGCGGCGCTTATGACGGACGTCGAAGAGCAGACCAAATATCTGCACGACGCGGTACTTGCGAAAATGGAAGAACTTCGGGAATCTCTCGATTCTCTCGAACTTCTCGTAAGTTCCGAATACTGGCCTCTGCCTTCATACGGCGATATGCTGTTCTATGTAGACTGAGCG
>CASFAN010000076.1 GCA_949292715.1 uncultured Eubacteriales bacterium | reverse complement strand
AAGGTCACTTAGCGGCGGTCGCACGCGGGTGCGTGCTAAAAAAACACGCCTTATCATCCGAAAATCTATCCGCAATCGCTGTTTGTTTTGACTATAAATTACTTTATTTGTGTATTGCTTATTTATATAAACACACGTTTTTCCTCAAAAATCCAACCGCATTGCTGCTATATAGTCTAATAGTTACTTTAATTCGTATAATATCTTTATATTCTATATAATGTTGTATAAAACCAATACTTTTCCGCTATAAAGCACGGGGCTGTCGTCTTACTGAATGCGACAACCCCGCGCAATTATATACCCGCATACGGAATAGCGAAAAAACGCATATCTGCGCGATAAGAATAATATTTTGTTTATATGAACAAGCTGGTCAAAGCCGTGTTTACGCTCACGGCATTTTCCGTCGCGGATCGCGTACTCGGATTTATTTTCAAAATATACCTTTCGAGAGAAATGGGAGCCGCAACGCTCGGCGTTTATCAGATCGCGCTGTCGCTCTTTTTTGTACTCGCAACGCTTACTACAAGCGGACTGCCGCTTATCACGGGCAAAAAAACCGCGGGATATCTCGCAAAGGGACAGATCAAGGAATCGCATTCGCTCGTCGGAGCGGCGCTTTTGGTCAATCTCGTAATTACCGCGGTTATATGTGCCGCCGTGCTCGCCGCGCAACCCGTCATCCCGTTTCTTATCGGTTCGGATGAAGCGGCAACGCTCGTGCCGCTGTTTTTGCCCGCGCTGGCGTTCGGAGCAATAGCGGCGGCTTTCCGCGGCAACATCTGGGGACGCGAAAAGTTTTTTGCGGTAAGCGCGACGGAGCTTGCGGAACAGATCGCGAGAATCGTGCTTTGCGTGGCAATGTTCATGCTCGGGTTCGGAAAGTTGCACGCGGCGGTTGTGTCGCTCGTGATCGCGACGGGAATAAGCGCGGCAATAACCGCGATAGTCTTCTTCGGCAGCGGCGGACGCGTTGCATCGCCCCGTTCTCAGTTGTGTCCGCTTATTTCGGAATCGGCGCCCGTAAGCGCGCTGCGAGCGTCGTCCTCGCTGACAGGGCTTCTTATGGCGATAGTCGTACCCTTTCTGTTTATGTCGTCGGGTTACGGCGAACAGGAAGCGCTCGCGCTTTTCGGCGCGGGAATCGGAATGGCAATGCCTTTGCTGTTCCTTCCCATTACGGTCATCGGCTCGCTGAGCTACGCGCTTATTCCCGCGCTTTCCAAAGCCGCAGCCGAAGGAAAAACGAACGAAGTTAAAAACCGCGTCGAAACAAGCCTTAAATTTTCGGTTATAGTTTCAGCATTGTTTCTGCCGATGTTCTACGGTATAGGCGAACCGGGAGGAGCTTATCTTTACGGCGACGAAGTTGCGGGATACGCAATCAAGATCGGCACGTTCCTCATTATCCCGATAGCGGTCGGGCATATTACTTCGTCTATGATGAACGCGCTCGGACAGGAAAAACGCAGGTTCATTCATTACATAATCGGAACGGCGGTTTCGATAGGCGTAATGTTCTGCTTTTGCGGTCATTTCTCGATAAACGCGGTATGCACGGGAATGTTCGTCGGACTGACATTTTCCGCCGTGCTCGACGTACTCAGAATGAGAAAGACCCACGGCATTTCCCTTTCCTTCGCTTTCACGCTTCTGGGCGCATGCATGCTTGCCGTTCCGTGCGCGGTGCTTACCGAATGGACGTACTCGGCTATGCGTCTGACGCCCGAAATTCTGCGCATAATAACCGCGGCGCTCATCGGCACGGCGGCGATCGCGATGCTTCTCTGGGCGTTCGGATTCTATAACGGTTTCCTGCTTAAAGGCGGAAGGAAAAAAGAAAGGGCGCGCGGCGGAAAACACTTGCCAAAAGCAATATAAAAGTGTATACTTATTCCGTTAAATAAATATCAGCCTAAAGGAGGCCCGACAATGAGTAAAATTACTCAGCAGGAAATTGCCTCTCAGGTCAATGCGGAAGTTACCGACGTAAGTACTAACCAAGCGGCACCGGAGATGCAGATCAAGAACCCGGAGCGGAAAAGCCAATACTTCACCGCCAGAAAAATCGCGACGCTCGCCATGTTCGTGGCAATAGCGCTCGTGTGCAAGCTTATAGGCAAATCGCTGACGCTTACGCCTACGTTCACGGTATCTTTCATATACATTCCGTGGCTGATGAGCGGAGCGTTGCTCGGTCCCGTCGCGGGAATGATAGTAGGTTTCTGTTCCGACATCATCGGTAACGCCGTGTTCGCGTCGCCGCTCAACCCTTTGACGCTTCTGTCGAACACGCTGTTCCCTCTGCCGATCGCGCTTATTTACAAGCTGAGCAAAGACCGCGGCAACGACTATGCAAAATCGCTGCTCGGACTGATTGCATCGCTTGTCATGTGCACGCTCGGAATCGGGTCCGTCGCGCTGTACTGGTTCTACGGTTATTACGAAAGCATGAACTTTTTCTCATACCTGCTCGTATACCGTACCCCGCAGGTAGGCGTCCTGTGCGTCAATGCCGTAGTGCTTATGCTGCTCTTGCGCCCGCTTCAAAGCGTCGGACTTTACCCTCGCAGTACTGCTTCGACAAGCGGCGCGAAGATCGCCGTATACGCAAACGTCTTCGTTTCGTTCGCGCTTTATGCGGCGGCTATGATAACGGTAACGATCAAAGGTTACGGCAGTGCCCCGACATACGTGATTCTGTCCGCCATATACGCGCTGATTACGCTTATCGGCGCGCTGGTATTCGTCAGGCGTACGGATAAAAGCACTTTCGCGCTTGCCGTAAGTATAATAACCGCGCTTCTTATCATCGCGCTCACCGCGACGATAGCAAGCGATAAAGTCCATATCGTGCTTAAATACATTCTTTCCGCGCTGTTCGTTCTGTCTGCGGTAGGCGCAACCGTCTTTCTGTCGGTCAGACGCGCGGCAAGATCAAGGAGTAAACATATATGATAACCGCACTGGTAGGCGCTCAATGGGGCGACGAAGGCAAAGGAAAAGTCATCGACATCATGGCAAGCAAAGCGGACGTTGTCGTCCGTGCAACGGGCGGAAACAATGCCGGTCATACCGTCGTAAGCGGCGGCAAGACCTACAAACTCCACCTTGTTCCGAGCGGTATCCTTTACGAAGGTACCGTCTGCTGCGTAGGACCCGGATGCGTCGTGGATCCGCTTTCAATGCTTAAAGAAATGGCGGAAGTGGAAGCAAACGGCACGGATCTGAAAAATCTCAGAATCGATTACCGCGCTCACATAGTAATGCCCTATCACCTCGTCATCGACGAGCTCAGCGAAAAAAGCAAAGGCGCGGGCGACATAGGAACCACCAAAAAAGGAATAGGTCCCTGCTATATGGATAAAGCGGAGAGAATAGGTATCCGTTTCTATGATCTTATTCATCCCGAAATATTCGCCGAAAAACTCAAAGCCAATCTTGCGGCTAAGAAAAAATACATCGCGGGTATGTTCGGGGAAAAATATCTCGACGAAAAGAAAGATATGCTTGACTTCGACAAAACGCTTGCGGCTTATAACGACGCGGCGAAAAAGCTCTCGGTTTATGCGGCTGACACAACCGTCATAGCTTATGACGCGCACAAAGAAGGCAAGAACGTATTGTTCGAAGGCGCGCAGGGCACCCTGCTCGACCTCGACATGGGCACCTACCCTTACGTCACGAGTTCGCATCCGGTAACGGGCGGGTTCTGCGTAAGCGGCGGCATAGGTCCCACGCTGATAAACGAATGCGTAGGTATTGCAAAATGCTACACCACGCGCGTCGGAAAAGGACCTTTCCCTACCGAGTTGTTCGACGACGTCGGCAATTATATCAGAGAAGCGGGAGCCGAATACGGCGTCACGACGGGAAGACCCCGCCGTTGCGGCTGGCTCGACCTCGTTATCCTCAGATATGCGGTAAGAGTCAACGGACTTACGGGCGTAGCGCTCAATAAACTCGATACGCTCACCGGCCTGAAAGAAATCAAGGCTTGCACCGGTTATGAGTACGAAGGAAAAATCATAAGAGATTTCCCCGCAGATATTCGCGAGCTCGACAAATGCACGCCCGTTTACGAAAGTTTTGAGGGGTGGACGGAAGATATAACGAAAGCGCAGAAGCTGGAAGATCTGCCCGCAAACGCGAGAAAATATCTCGAAGCCATCGAAAAAGAAATAGGCTGTAAGATAATTCTCGTCGGCGTAGGACCGGACAGAACGCAAAGCTTCCCCGTCGACGGAGTATGCCGCGCATAAAGAAACTTTGACCATAAAGAACGGGGTTTGCCTATAAGCAGACTCCGTTATATTTTATTAAATAACGAAACACATTGAAGAACGATTTTTTACAAGGAAAAATATTGCCTTCCCTGATACGCTTCGCGCTGCCGCTGATGCTTTCTCTTCTGCTGCAATCGTTTTACGGAGCCGCGGATCTGATAGTAGTCGGGCAGTTCTGCGGAGCCGCGAGCGTATCCGCGGTTGCGACGGGAAGTCAGCTGATGGTTGCCGTGACTGCCATAGTCACGGGTCTTACCATGGGAGTAACCGTGCTTATAGGTCAGGCAACGGGAGCGAACGAAGGCGAACGTGCGGGAAACACGGTATGCGGCATGATAAAACTGTTCGCGGCTGTCGCACTCGTGCTTACCGCGATTCTCACCGCATTGGCATATCCCCTCGCCCTGCTCGTTCAGGCGCCCGACGAAGCGTTGACACAGACCGAATCATACATAAGAATATGCGGAGCGGGAATGGTATTCATTACCGCTTACAACGCAATAAGCGGTATATTCCGCGGTTTAGGTAATTCGCGAACGCCTTTTCTTTTCGTTGCCGTCGCATGCGTTATAAATATCGCGCTGGATCTGCTGTTTGTCGCGGGATTCGGTATGGACGCTTCGGGGGCGGCGCTTGCGACCATAATCGCGCAGGCATCGAGCGTCGTGTTTTCTCTCATATATCTGAAAAAGAAGAAACTTCCGTTTCCCGTTCGAAAAAGCGGCTTTTCGGCAAAAGGCAGCGTACGCGGCATACTTGCCGTCGGCGCGCCCATCGCGTTGCAGGATTTCCTCGTCAGCGTTTCTTTTCTTATAATAACCGCAATAGTGAACACGCTCGGACTTAATCAATCGGCAAGCATAGGCATCGCCGAAAAACTCTTCGTATTCCTTTCCATAGTGCCGATGTCTTTCCTGTCTTCGATATCGGCATTCGTCGCGCAGAACGTAGGCGGCGGAAGATACGACAGAGCGAAAACCGCGCTCATAAGCGCGGCATGCGTGTCGTTCTGTTTCGGAGCGGCAATGTTCCTGTTTACATTTTTCGGCGGTCGCATAGCTGCAAGAATATTCACAGCGGACGAAGCGGTTATAGCGCTTACCGCGCAATACTTCAAAAGCTGTTCTTTCGAATATCTGATAATCGCGATATCCTTCTGCATGCTCGGATATTTCAACGGACTTAAAAAAACAGTATTCGTAATGATACAAGGGCTATTCACCGCATTTGCGGTAAGAATACCGCTCTCCTACTTATTCAGTTCGCTGCCCGACACGAATATGACCCTTATCGGCATAGCCGTCCCGGTCAGCGCGACAGTCAGTCTGCTTATGTGCATAGTGTACTTTATCGTAACGCAGAAAAAAATCAAAACGAAATTACAGTCCGAACATTCCGAAAAACCCGTATCGACAGACGGTAGAGAATGACAAAAACCGTTCCGAAAAAATCGGAACGGTTTTTTTACTGTCTGAATAATCAAAGTGTTTTATTTTCTCTCGTCGCTGAGTCCGAGCAGATAATCGGACGTAACGTTATAATAGCGGGTAAGCGCCGCAAGCGTTGCGAGAGGCGGTTCACGCTGTGATTTTTCGTAACGAAGATACGTTACGGTCTGCAGACCGAGATCGTCCGCAACGCGTTTCTGCGTCAGTTTGCGTTCCGTTCTTAATTCTTTGAGCCTTTTTCCTAACAGTATGTACATACGGATCCGCGAGGCAACTTCCCCCGCAATTTGTTCACTTTTTAATGACGGAAAAATCCGTCGGTTTACCCGCGCCCGTTATCGCCTTTCGCTGTATTGCATTCTCGCGGGAACTTTATTATTATAACGCTATTCGGAGCGCGTGTCAAATGATTTTTCGCACTCCCCGTTCGCGCCACGATTTGTCAGTTTTTTCCTTTAAGACATTCCGAAAGAAAAAGCGTGATGAGTTTATCGGGATTGCCTACTTTTGCGTTGAACTCAGGCTGGAAACTAACGCCGACACAGAATTTTTTATCGCCGAATTCGAATGCGTCGATATAACCGTCCGCACTCTTTCCCGTTATTCTCATTCCGGCTTTTTCGAAATCTTCTGTATAAGCGGGGTTTATTTCATAACGATGTCTGTGGCGCATTTTTATTTTTTCCGCGCCGTATGCTTCGTAGAGACGGGTATTTCGTTTGACTTTCGTCACCTGACTTCCCTTTTTGAACGATGTTTTCCCCGTATAAACGACCGGCTGCGCGCACTCTTTATCGAATTCTACGCTGTCGGCGTCTTTTATTCCCATAACGTCGCGGGCAAACTCCACCACGGCGGCATGCGCTCCGAGTCCGATCATCAGGCACGGAACGTCGTGTTTGCGCGCGTACGCCGCGCAAGCGATCTTACCCTCGAAACCGCGCTCTCCGAAGCCCGCGGGAATGACTATTCCGTCAAATCCTTTCAGCTTTTTCTCCGCATTCTTTTCGGTTATCGTATCTGATCCGATGCCTACCGTTTCGCAGTTCGCGCCTATCGCATATCCCGAATATCTCAAAGCCTCGTAAAGCGACACATAAGCGTCGTGCATTTCGACATACTTGCCCGCAACCGCTATACGAAGCGCAGGCTTGCCTCCCACGTCGTGCGCCGCGGCAACCGCTTCCTGCCATTTGGAGAGGTCGGCAGGTCTGTCTTCGAGCCTGAGTTTACGAAGTACTACGGAAGCGAAGCCTTCGTTTTCCAGTTTGAGCGGTATTTCGAGAATGTTGTCTACCGTAAGATTTTCGATAATGCAATCCTGACGTACGTTACAGAACGTAGCCATTTTCTTCTTGCTTCCCGATTCAAGCGGATAATCCGAACGGCAAACTATCACGTCGGGCTGAATTCCGACGTTCTGCAATTCTTTTACCGAATGCTGTGTGGGCTTCGTTTTCTGCTCTCCGCTCATTTCGATAAAAGGAACGAAAGATACATGCACGTATGCGACGTTATCGAACCCGCGAAGCACGCGAAGCTGTCTGAACGCTTCTATGAAAGGGGTACATTCGATGTCGCCGACAGTTCCGCCTACGTCCACAATTACTATCGTATCGTCATCGAACACAAGCAACTGATTGAGTATTTCGTCCGTAATGTGAGGAACTACCTGCACCGTACTGCCGTCATACTTGCCCTCGCGTTCGTTCTCGATTACTTTACTGTAAACTCTTCCGCTTGTGATATCGCTTTTCCCGGTAAGACAGCCGTCTATAAAACGCTCGTAATGCCCGATTACGAGATCGGTTTCTGCGCCGTCCTCGGTTACGAATATCTCGCCGTGCTGATAAGGCGAAAGGTTGGAAGAATCGACGTTGAAATAAGGATCGAATTTTTGCAGAGTAACGTTGTACCCGCGCGCCCTGAGCAGCGCTCCGAGCGCCGCCGCTGTGATACCCTTTCCGACGCCTGATACGACGCCGCCCGTTATTACCACGTATTTTGTCATTTGCTTTCTCCTCGTGTTTATTCTTCGGCTACCGTAAAGCCGATCTCGCTTAATTTTTTACAGTTATATTCGATTACGTCAAGCAGATTTCGCAATATTTTCTGCGCTTCCGCCTTATCAGAAATTCCGCGCGACTGCGATTCAGCCGAATTGTCGGAATGCGTATAAAAATTACGTATAGCAAAGTATTCGGTGTAAAGCGCGCTCATGACTTCAGGATATATGACCGATCCGATTCTTTTCAGATATCCCTTTTTCAGCCTGTAATGCCCGTCCTCGTCCTTTTCATACGCCTGTCCTATCATTTTGACGTTTATGTTTTCCGCCTGCTGAAGATCGTATATAAGTTTTTCGAGCGCACGGTAAGGCGCCATTAAAAGTACGGAATAATCGCTGAGACGCGATACGCTGTTAAAATCCGTCATTCCGTTTGACAGATCTATTTTACTCGGTTCGGAAAGATAACGCAACGCCACCGGCAGATATTTTCTGAGCAGGCGCATATCGCATTTTCCCGCAATCCGATCGTGAAGTTCTGTCATAAGCGTTCCCGCTTTTCCCGTTATGACGACACTGCCGCCTTCCTGTCTGAGCGTTGCAGTATGTTTCTGTGCGTCCGTGAACTTCCATTCTTTTCTGCCGTCTGCGTCTGAAACCGCTTTCACCCTCACTCCGTCCAGGGTTTTCATGTCTTTTATCGCCCAGTCGAGCCGCTTTGCGCCTACGTTCTTTACCGTAACGCTTCCGACGTCGGTCTTTTTTTCTGCCGTCGGTTTCTTCGGGCTTTCCTTCTGTGTTTTGTTCGCTTTTTCGGTTTTCTTTTTAACGGATACGGGTTTATTATCCGCCTTGACCGCGGGACGGTTATCCTGCTTTACGGTTGGTTTATTGTCCGCTTTGATTGCAGGACGATTGTCATGCTTTACGGTAAGTTTGTTTTCCGCCTTGACCGCGAGGCGGTTGTCTTGTTTTATTGCGGGTTTGTTTTCCGCTTTCGGAACGGAGACGGGAAGCAAAGGCCGAAGCGCGTTAAGCACGGAAGGCGAAGCGTCCACGGTAAGTATGCGGGCCTTGGTGTCGTATACCAGCGTGATTTTTTCATCCGAAGGCGAAAGATACTGATATACTTCAAGATGGTTGACATCGCTCGTAGGCGTATACTTTTTACGTTTATAGCCGTGTCCTTCGATCGTTATAAACGCCGCGCTCACGGAAAAATTATCGCAGCCGTCTATACGTAATCTGTCGGTTTTAATTTCACTCATACTTTTCCACCTTTCCGACCGAAGAAGTAGCTATTATTTTTTCGCCGAGCAGCGAAGAAAACAATACCTGTCCTTCCTTGATCGGAGCGTCGACATAAAGTTTTTTAAGCAGACGGCTTGCGGGAAGGATCTTTACAAGCGATATCGGACGCGCGGTTATTGCCGAAACAACCGCCGCGCTGCCTCCGCGCACTCTGACGTTAAACGTAGCCGTTCTTACGGGATTCGTATATTCGCCGACGGCATAATCTCTGCCCACGGCGCATTCGTTCCCCGATACGCTTACTTCATATAAATCGCTGTCCACGCGGAGTTTACAGCCTTTCGGGCATGCCGCGCATGTCATTTCTTTCATAAGTTTTCCTCCGCAACGACGTAAAGATTCTGCGTTACGTCTTCTGCGTCGAGATAAATCCGTGTTTCGTCGCCGGGTATCATCGTAAGTTTTTCCTTGCGCATGACAGTCTTGCCCGTTCCGTCTTTGAACGCGAGGCAGGCGCTTCGAATCGGACGGTTTACTCTTACGGCAACAGTCGCGCCTTCGCCCGCGACAATGCGTTGCGGCCACAATGCGGACACGTTTCCCGTCGGAGTCAGCCAATAAGCTTTTTCGGCAATTCGGCGTTTTAACGCATACTCCGCCGCATAACCGCCGGCGATTCTGCCTTCTTCGCTTACGTTATCCGCTCCCGAACGGACATGAAGCGCATTACCGCAGATAAAAAATCCCGCAGAACACGTCATGCAATGCGAATCGGTTTCGATACCTTTCGCACCCGGTTTGATAAACCCGTAAAGAGCGGAAAGCGGCATCCGTCCTGCCGCAACGACGACAAGATCGCACCTTACGGTCTGTTCTTCCCCGCCGCTACGTAAAATTACGACTTCGCGCACGCGGACGTCTCCGCGGATCTCGCTTACCTCGGCGGAAAGCAACAGAGGTATACGGTAATCGTCGAGGCAGTAAACTTTCATATCGGGAGTGCATGCTGAATAAGGCATACGCTCGGTCACGCACTCGACCTTTACTCCCTCAAGAGTCAGTCGCCGCGCCGCCGTTAAACCGGATTCGCCTGAACCTATCACGACAGCGCGCGTGCCTATACGTCTGCCGTCGACGTTCATTGCTTTAAGCGCCGCCCCTGCGGTCATTATTCCCGCGGGATGCGTGCCGCCCACGTCGAGCATTCCTACGGTACGTTCTCTGCTTCCGCTTGCAAGCACGACTGCTTTCGCTTTATATACTCTGCAACCGTCCGTGGAAACGATTTCGGCTGTTTTATCGGCGCCAAGCGCCGTAACAACGCCTTTAACGACCCTTATGCGCGGATATAAAGATAACTTATCAGTAAATCTGCGCACATATTCTCTGCCCGTCATTACTTCGCCGAATATCTGCTTCCCGAAAGAGTCGTCGATACGTCTGACAAGCGTACCTCCGAGCGTCCCGCTTTCGACAAGCGTTACGTTTGCGCCCTTCTCCGCTGCCGCAATTGCCGCCGCAAGCCCCGCGGCGCCGCCGCCGATAACAAGTACGTCAGTCTGCATTATGCGTCCTCCCCGAGATACAGTCCGCTTCCGCAGACGTTTTTATCGACGTTTTCTATGCTCTTTCCGAGCTCGCGGGCAAGCAAAGCCGCAATTTTATCGTCGCAACCGCTTCCCTGACATTTGCCCATACCGGTACCGAGACGTTTTTTTACGCCGTCTACAGTTCGCGCACCGCGCTTTATCGCTTCGATAACCTCAGCCTCGCTCACACATTCGCAACGACAAACTATGTTGCCGTAGCGGGAGTCGCAAGATATAAGCGCTTGCTTTTCCGCGGCGCTTTTGCCCGCAATTCTGACAATGCCGTGACGCACGGGATCGAACGAAGGTTCGCGTTCGAGTCCGAATGAACGCGCAAACGCGGAAGCTATCGCCGGCGCCGCAGTAAGACCCGGCGAATCGGTGCCTATTATATGCCATACGTTTCCGCGACCGCCTTTGAAGATATGAAAATCTCCGTCCGCCGCGGCGGTACGCATTCCCGCGTACTTGGTAAGTCTCGGCGCGCACGATACGCCCGGGACAAGCTTTTCGGCTGCGCTGAAAAGTTCCCGAACCGCGCCGCGACGAAAATACGGATTTACCCGCTTGCTTTCGACGGAAGTAGGACCGATAAAGAATTTACCCGATACCGCAGGCGAAACAAGTACTCCTTTGCCTCTTTCGTCGGGAACACCGAATACAGGCATGCGCACAGCCGACGGCTTATCGAAAAGTACGTATTCTCCCATACGGTGTTTCATATATACGAGATCGCCCAACAAGCGCGCTACGGGTCCCGCGCCCTCGCCCGCACAGTTTATCACGTTCTTTGCGGTGACATATCCGCCTGAAGCGCTCCCGAGCTTTATTGCATCCGCCGTATGCTCGCAAGTTACCGCCTCGAAACCGAATTCGAAACGCGCGCCGTTCTTTTCCGCATTTTCTTTTAACGCATATGTAAGCTCGAACGGGTTGGTAATTCCCGCGTCTGCCGAATACAACGCCGCGGAAAGTTCGGGCGAAACGTACGGTTCGAGTGCAAGCGCTTCCTCTTTTTTTATTACACGAAGATTTTTGACGCCGTTTTTTTCTCCGCGTTCGAGCAATACGCGAAGCATGTCCTTTTCGCTTTCGCCGAACGCAACAAGTAACGAACCGGTGCGCACGAAAGGAACGCCGAGCGCAGCCGCATAGGACGGAAACATTTTAGCTCCCAGCGCATTGTATTTCGCCTTTAAGGTTCCGGGCACGGGATCGTATCCCGCATGTATTATACCGCTGTTTGCGCCGCTCGCGCCGGTACAAACGTCCTCGCGCGATTCTACGACGACAACGCCGGTTTTATAACGCGTAAGCTCGCGCGCTACGGCGCAGCCTATAACGCCCCCTCCGATTATGCAAAAATCATACATACGTACATTATACAACATATCTCGGATAATTTCAACAGTATTACAAAATTCCTTAAAATCTTTTTAACAAGTTTCGCGCCGATTGTTATATTTCGCGCGAGCGTAGCGAGTGGGAAATATAACAAGAATGCGCGCTCATATAAGCGCGAACGCCAAAGGATTCTTTCGACGGGCGGGGCGTCCGCACCGCTTCATACAAAAAGCACTTAAAAGCCGTCAGCTTCTAAGTGCTTTTTGTATTTCTTCGGCAAACCACGCTAACGCTGTGCGTTAGCTCGCCCGCCTGATAAACGCGGGCAACAATGTTCGCATATCGCAAGATATGCTCTGCATTGTTTCCCGCCCCTTTCGTCGCACTCGCTCACCGCTCATGCTCCAAAAGAAGGTCGTGCGCCCGAAATGAATTCGTGCTTACTCCTACGTTTTAGGTGCACGCCTGTGGCGGGCGTTAGCGGTGCGCAACCATAAAGGGTGCGCAAAATAAAAAGATACAACCGGTATTGCGTCTATATGGCAGCGTTACTCCCAGTGCGAAATTTTGTACTTTCGGTCTATCGATTTTCGATTGAACGTAATATACGATCTTTTTCTGCAATCTATTATGAGTTTTCTGCCCGTTTCTGTACGGGTATATACGGGTACAAAAGTTCCCGTACGTTTTTTCAGTTGTTTTGTCAGTATTTCGGCGTATTTTTTATTTGTGCCTATAACGGAAGGGCAGGCGAAAGAATGAACATAACCGTATATTCCAATAGGATATTTTTTTATGATTATGTACCTCGGATTATTAATGGGGGAAAGCATTTCCGTAACGGCATTGTTAAATATATTCTGATCGTGAACGGAAGCGTTTTTGATATAAAGGTTTATGTATAAGTTTGATTTATCCGATTCGCTTTCCAGTCTTGAAGCGGGAGAAATAAGCTCGCATTCGATAAGCGTTTCATAAATTGCCTCTGCGAGTGTTTTTATCGATTTTGCCGGGTTGAAATGAACCGCCGTTTTCTTGATAATAAAGAAAACTCCCGCAAGTATCGTAATTTCTGCAAGTGCGATAAGCACACCGATGCGCGTAGTGATGTTTTCGAAATTTATCGTTACGGTCGTGACTATAACCGCTTGGAATATTAGGAATACGGTGGCGTAAAGCGCAAAATTGAAAAACGTAAAAGGGGGCACTCTTTTTTCGTAAGGTACTGACGTTTCTCTTACGATACCGAAATTTTCGCCGCTCAGTTCTTTCTGCCACTTCGCTTTTATGCCTTTTCTGTCCGAAGACAATTCAAGCGTTTTTTTATTTATTTCTTCTATGCCTTTCTTATTGTAAGGCGGTTTAATCGTTTTGATCCTGCTTATTCCGCTTTCTATGTCGTCTGTTTCGTAATCCGGTCCCATAAAAGTATCGAAACGTCTTTTAAGCGTTTCAAAATCGTATGATTCGAGCAGCTCATTGTTTTGAGAAACATAGCCTTTGAAACGTTCCGTTATTTTCTCTTTTACCATGTAATCGGGTTCGACCGTAACGAGGTGCCAGATATTAGCGACTTTTTCAGGATCTGTTTTGTCCGTTCTTATGGCTCTGCCGCGCATCTGATTGGACAAAACGAAACTGCCGACGAAGCTTGCGAGTATAAGCGAGTTCACGCACGGGGAGTCCCATCCTTCGCCGAGCAACGATTTCGTTCCTATCAGTATTTTTATTGCACCTTTTTCGAAAAGTTTGCTTACATATTCAACGGCGGCTTTTACAGACCCCGCAAAACGAACTGTCTTATAATTGGTGCCTTCGATTTTTTCTGCCGAGCATTTTATGTCGGAAAGATCGATATTCTCGGGAAGGATTACGAGCGAACCCGACAGCACTCCTATATCGCACTTGTCTTCGCTCCGTCGTAAAGTTTCGAATATACTTACTACGTTTACGGAAGAAAATAGTTCGTCGGTTGCTATTTTCTCGGTATAGTTCTTTTTAATATAGTCAGTCAATATGAGCAGACGGAGAGAATCTCCGAGAGAAGCGCGTTCGTTTTTTGATATTTGTTTTATACTTTCGAGCTTTCCTGCAGAGGAAACTATTGTGCGTCGGAGTTTTTCCGTCAAAGACAGTCGGACCTTTCGTTTTTCGTACAAGGAATGTTTTTCGAGAATTTTCGTCAATTCTGCTCTTTGTTCTTCATCGAGCATGTTTTCGTCCATGAGAAACTGTAACCCTGTTTCCGCATAATCATTTCCGAATCTCGGCAGTCCGTTTTTTGCCGCAAGCCGACGTATGCACGAACCTTGAATTTTGACGCCGAATTGTTTAAGAAGAACAAGCAGTGAAATGTATTCCTTCGCGTGAGAGTATAGCTTGTCGTAATTTCTTTCCTGTTCAATTTGTTTGCTTATTTCTTCCCAGAAACCGAGCTTTCCCATTTCGTCGAGTGCCGCGGCTGCGTTTTGTCTGTGTGCTTTTATCGTCTCGGCTTCCTGCGACGAAGGGAAGTTGAAATATACATAGTCCTGATGCGGACAAAGAGTATTTTGCGCTACAAGCTCCGGAATAAATATTTCTTCGTCTATTTCTCCGCAAACGTTTATGTATCTTTCCCATTCGGACGCGTCGGAGTCATAAGGCGGTGTGGCGGTAAGAGAAATTATTTTTACGTCACTGTTCAATCCGTTTATAAATTTTTCAAGAGCTTTTTGCCATTCGTTTTTAAGATGATGCGCTTCGTCGAGGCATATGGTTTTTATACCGTTTTCTTTGACGGCTTTAAAAATATCCATGTCTGAGCAGTCTATGCCTTCCTCGGATTTTTCGGATATTTTTGCGACTGCGGTATAAAGCGACTGATAGGTGATCGATGTTATCGGCTTTATATCGTGCGGATCGGAAGAAAACAATAAAGGAAAATCGGCTTTGTCTTCGAGAAAAAGGTCTCTGAGCCTATACCCCCATTGTTCGCGTATTGCGGCGGTAGGCGAGAAAATAATACAGGGTTTTCCCAGCTTTCTTATCAGTTCCAGTCCGAGCACTGTTTTTCCGCTTCCAGGGGCGGCGACTATATTTATTTTTCCGTCTTTGAGATATTGATCGGAGTTGTCGATTACACGTTGCTGATAATCACGGAAAGTGCCGTTGAATTTCATTTTTTCGATCGTCATTTTGCTACCTTGCTTTATTCGGCGGCTTTCAGCATTTCGCAGTAATAACCGCCGAGGGCTACGAGTTCGTCGTGCGTGCCTTTTTCGATTATGTGTCCTTTATCCATAACGACTATCAGATCGCTGTCGCGTATCGTGCTCAGACGGTGCGCGACTATAAAGCTCGTCTTGCCGCCGAGGAGTTTGGCGAATGCGCTTTGTACCGCACGCTCGGTGAGTCCGTCGACGGAAGCCGTCGCTTCGTCGAGAATAAGCATCTCGGGAGAGGTGAGGAACACCCTTGCTATCGCTATCAGCTGTTTTTG
>CASFAN010000075.1 GCA_949292715.1 uncultured Eubacteriales bacterium | reverse complement strand
GATGATGAACGTTCCCATTCTCGGAATCGTGGAAAACATGTCGTATTTCACTTGCCCCGACTGCGGCAAACGTCACTTTATTTTCGGCGAAAGTCATCTCGAACAGACGGCGGAAAAATTCGGCATACCTCACATTGCGCGTCTTCCCATCGATCCGAATATTGCGGAAACGGTGGACGCGGGCAGAGTGGAAAGCCTGTTCGAACTGCTTATGGATTTTACCAAAAAACTTATGTAAAAAACAAGGGGATGTTGCGTTAAGCTTAACCGCAAAAGAGCGAAATTTTTTGTAAAATTTCGCTCTTTTGCTGACGCAAGCTCTGCCATTTAGACGCAATATCGGTTGTCTTTTAGGTTAAAACGCGTGTTTTCGGGTCGCCATAGGGTCACCTTATGGCGACCGCTATCGCTTCGCTCGCTCCGAAAATACGTGTTTTTCCTCAAAAATCCAACCGCATTGCTGCTATATAGCCTTATAGTAACTTTAATTCGTATAGCTGCTTTATATTTCATAATAGAAGCAATACTTTTCTGCTATAACAAACGGGGCTGTCGCATTAAAAAATGCGACAGCCCCTTCCCGAAAAACGCCATAAAAACAAATATAATATCAAGCTACAAGCTCAACGCCGCAGTTTTCGCCTTCTTTGTCGAGAATATCGAGCAGACGCGCTATTTCGCCGTCGGGAGAACGGAGCAAAAGCGCGTCGACGTTATCCACGCTGACGACCATTCTCGGCAATACAAGACCGCTGCGACTGCGGCGAGCTATTTCGTCGCACATATCGCGGAGCGCAACAAGCGCAAGCGAATAATCCTTTATTTCCTGTCCGTAAAGCAGATATTGCTCGGGCAGTTCCTCACCTTTTCCGCACACTATCGGAACGAGCTGCAATTCGTTCGCCCCGAACATTCCCGTTATTTTTTTCAATCCGTATTTACGCGCAAGCATAATCTTTATCTCCTGTGTTTTTTCTTTAATTATACAAAGAAAAGTGGACAACAGCGTGTCCACTTTTGAAAAATATTTTCTATTTTTTCTGAATTTATTTGCTTTGCGCATTAAGTTCGGCGCCGAGCTTATCGAGAGAAAGTCCGAACGGCTGAACGAAGTTATCCATGAAATAATCCACTTCGCGGCTGTTATAATCGCGCAGTTTTTTCTCCGTGGAAACAAGCGCTTCTCTGAATTCGCCGTTTCCCTGCGCGGTTTCCTCTATGCACTTGACGTAAGCCGCAAGCGTATCGGCATACTTGACCAGCCTGCGCTCCGTTTCGGTTCCGCCCGAAACAAGATCGCCTACTTCGTTTTTCACTTCGTCCGTAAGCGACGAAACGAGTTTCCGCTCGCTCTGCTTTTCGATCTCTTTATACGCGCTCGTAATGTCGCCGTTAAAATACTTGACGGGAGTGGGCATATCGCCCGTTATCACCTCGCCCGTTTCGTGGAAAAGCGCCATCATACCGACACGATCGGGATCGACGCTGCCGCCGAATTTATTATGAAGCACTGCTACTGCGTGCGCGAACATAGCGACTACCGCGCTGTGTTCGAGTACGTTTTCGGTGCGCGTGTTGCGCATAAGCCCCCAGCGCCCTATATATTTAAGTCGGGTTACGAAAGCGTAGAAAACACTCATTTTTTAGCCCTCTTTATCGATTTGAGCGCGGCTGCCGCTACGTCTTCCGCAGTGAATTTGTTTATCTCGAACAGTGCCGCCGCAGGTGCGCTCATACCGAAGTCGTCCTTGCAAACCGCTATTCCGTCCGTTCCGATATACTTATACCAGCACATCGAGGAACCGGCTTCAACCGCTACGCGGGCGCGTACCGCGTCGGGAAGCACGGACTGTTTGTACCCTTCTTTCTGCGCGTCGAATTCTTCCAGACAAGGCATACTCACCACGCGGGCGTCGACGCCTTTTTCTTTAAGCAGATCTTTAGCCGCGCAAAGCAGCTGCACTTCGCTGCCCGAACCCATAAGCAATACGTCGGGCGTTTCTTTGTCGCTGTCGGCAACGATATAACCGCCTTTAAGCGCGCCGTCCTTATTCGTGCCTTTCGGCGTAACGAGCTTCTGACGGCTCGTTATTATCGCGGTAGGATGTTTTGCGGTCGTATAGTAAGCGAATGCCGCCGCGGTCTCCGTCGCGTCGCAGGGACGGAACACGCGCAGATTTGGAAGCGCGCGGTACATCGCAAGCTGTTCTATAGGCTGATGAGTGGGACCGTCCTCACCCACGCCGATCGAGTCGTGAGAGAACACATACAGCACGGGAATATCCATGATTGCGCTCATGCGCACCGAACCTTTCATATAATCGGAGAACACGAAGAACGTCGAGCAGTACGGATGCAGACCGCCGTGCAGGCAAAGTCCGTTGCTGATGCTCGCCATCGCAAGCTCGCGGACGCCGAAATGCAGGCTCGTACCCGTCGGAGTCGAAGGAGAGTAATATTCGCGGGAGTTCATTACCGTGCAGTTGGACGGACCGAGATCCGCACTTCCGCCGATAAGGTTAGGTATGCGGTTATCCGCAATCCAGTTGAGTATTTTACCCGAATGCGCGCGCGTTGCCGCGTCGCCCGTCGGTACGTTTTTCCAGAACTCCTCGTCGTTCGTAAGGTCGGGCATTTTCCCTTTCGTCCACGCGATAAACTCCGCGTAATCCTCGGGATATTTGGACTTATAAGCGCGCAGAGTCTTGTTCCATTCCGCTTCCGCTTTCGCGCCGCGCTCGCAGACTTCCGCCGTATACGCTTCCGTTTCCTTGGGAACGGAGAAAGGCGGCAAAGTCCAGCCCATGGCGGCTTTCATTTCTTTTATGCAATCCTCGCCGAGCGGTGCGCCGTGGCAGGACGGACTGTTCGCTTTGGACGTGCCGTAACCGATGACGGTATTCACGATAATCAGCGAAGGACGTTTTTTATCGCTCTTGGCAAGCGCGATCGCGGCGCCGAAAGTATCGGTATCGTTGCCGTCGCCAGCATTGATGACCTGCCAGCCCTGCGCGGCGAAACGCGCACCGACGTCCTCGTCGAATACGCCGTCTATTCCGCCTTCTATCGTTATGTTGTTCTTATCGTAAATTACGATAAGTTTATCCAGTCCCCATGCGCCGGCAAGCGCGCACGCCTCGTAGCTCAGTCCTTCCATCATACAGCCGTCGCCGCAGAATGCATAGGTATAATGATCGACGAGCTTTATGTCGCTCTTGTTGAATTTTGCCGCAAGCACTTTTTCGGCAAGCGCGAAACCGACCGCGTTGCCCACGCCCTGACCGAGCGGACCCGTACTCGTTTCAACGCCGGGAGTCAGACCGTACTCGGGATGCGCGGGAAGTTTGCTCCTGAGCTGACGGAAAGACGCAAGATCTTCTTTAGTTATGTTATATCCGCAGAGATGCAGGACGCTGTAAAGCATGGCGGAAGCGTGTCCCGCCGAAAGCACGAATCTGTCGCGATCGAAGAACGACGGATTTTTGGGATTGTGTTTAAGATGTTCGCCGTAAAGCGCGCTTACGACAGGCGCGGCTCCGAGCGGAGTCCCGGGATGTCCGCTCTTGGCTTTCTCGATGGTATCCGCGGAAAGTACCCTGACGGAATCGATTACTGCTTTAAGTGTTTTCTTGTCCATAGCTTCTCCTCGTTATCTGCAAAGGTTTTATGTTTTTATTATACAATCAAGACGCTCGTTTTTCAAGTCATTTGTTTATTGATTTAAGACTTTTTTTCGGTTTTACGGCTTCCCGTATATACCGCGCTATACTGTCCGGATCCTTATCCGTAGTGTCTACGGTAATATCCGCACATGCCGCATAATATTCTTCGCGCTCCGCCATAAGTTTTTTTATCCGTTCGATCCCGCCGCCCGAAAGCAGAGGGCGCGTGTCGTCGCCGCCCGTACGCGCGGCAATGCACTCCGCCGTCGCGGTCAGCCGCACGACAAAACAACTGCCGAGCGCTTCGCGGCATTCGGCGTTTAACGGAGTTCCTCCGCCGCATGAAATTATCCGACCGTCAAGCGCGCATACTTCTTTTACTATATCGCGCTCGCACGCCCTGAAATACGCTTCGCCTTTTTCCGCAAAAACGCGGTTTATGGCGCTGCCCTCGCGTCTGACGAACTCCTCGTCGGTATCTACGAACGTCATTCCCGTAAGCGCGGCAAGTCTTTTGCCGACGGTCGTTTTCATGCACCCCGGCATTCCTATCAGCGCGATATTCATTTCGCCGCCTGCCTGTCGAGTATGTTTTTCATTGCAAGGCACGCGAGTTTGTAGCTGTCCGCGCCGAAACCGCATATAACGCCGTTGCAGTTATCCGCAAGCACGGAAAGATGACGGAAATTTTCCCGCGCGTGTACGTTGGATATATGCACTTCGGTTTTGGGAACTTTCACGCAGGCAAGCGCGTCGCCTATCGCGTGGGAATAATGCGTATACGCGCCTGCGTTGATGACTATGGCGTCCGCGCCGTATACCTGTTTCACGCCGTGTATCGCGCCCACTATCTCGCCTTCGATATTGGACTGATAAAATACCGTTTCAATGCCGTTTTCCGCGCAGAAGTCCGCGATTTCCCTGTTCATTTCGTCCAGCGTCTGCTCGCCGTAAATCTGCTTTTCGCGCGCGCCGAGCATATTGAGATTGGGTCCGTTGATTATAAGTATTTTCATTTTTCCAGCTCCTTTTTCACCGCGCTTTCAGCGGCGGCGAACAGTCTTTTTCTGTCGGCGCCGTCCAGTCCGAGGAATATCTCGTCCGCGACCACCGCCTGATATATAAGCATACTCAGTCCGTTGGAAGTCTTTGCCCCCGCCTTTTCGCAGTCTTTCATGAACTGCGTATGCGCGGGCGAATACACGAGATCGTAGGCGTATTTCAAATCGCCGAGATCTTCCCTGCCGCTGAGCGGAGACGAAACTCCGTCGTTGCCCACGGTCGCGCAGTTGACTATTACCGACGGGCGCAATCCGATTGACGTTTCCGCGGCTTTCATGCCGTACTTTTCCGCCAGTTCGCGCCCGCGGCTGAAAGTACGGTTGACTACGGTCACGTCCGCTCCGCGGTTTTTAAGCGCGCAAAGCACCGCTTCCGCCGCGCCGCCCGCACCTATGACAAGCACTTTTTCGCCGCGCACGTCACCGCAAAGCCCGTCGAACGCAAGCCCGAATCCGTAAATATCGGTATTGTATCCGATCAGCCGACCGCCGTCGTTTATGACGGTATTGACCGCGTCGATTTCGGCGCGCTTTTCGGCAAGATAACCGAGCACCGCGCGCTTATAAGGTTTGGTGACGTTGAAGCCGTTAAAGTCGGAAGCAAGCTCTTTCATGCAGTCAGACAGCCGCGTTTCGTCGGCGTCGCGCACCGTATACTCCGCATTCACTCCGAGTTCGGCGAACACCGCGCCGTGAAGAAGCGGAGAAAGCGTGTATTTTATTCCCTCGCCGAGTACGCAGAATTTCAGCATATATCCTCCCAGAACGACGGATAACTGACCGCCGCGCTGTCCGCGCCCTCTATCTCGCAGCCTTCCCTGCTGCCGAGACCTCCTATCGCCGCGCTCATCGCTATGCGGTGATCGCCGTGCGAATGTACTTTTCCGCCGATAAGACCGCCCTCGCCGTGAATGACGAACCCGTCGGGAAGTTCGGTTATTTTTCCGCCGAGCGCGCGCACCGTTTCCGCCGTAGTTTTTATTCTGTCCGATTCTTTTACGCGAAGTTCCGCCGCACCGTGCACTTCGCTGTCGCCTTTCGCAAAGCAGGCAACGACGGCAAGCAGCGGCAGTTCGTCGATAAGCGACGGCACGTCAGCCGCGCCTATAAAGAAAGGACGGAGCGCGTCAGCGGTCACTGTCACGTCGCCGCGCGGCTCTACTTCGTGTCTGTAATTCTTTATATCCACGCCCGCGCCCATGACTTTAAGTACTTCTATCACGCCCGTCCGCGTGGGGTTAAGTCCTACGTCGCACACGGTTACTTCGCCGCCCGTGACAGCCGCCGCGGCAAACAGGAACGCCGCGGACGATATATCGCCGGGTACGCGCACGTCGATATTTTTCAGTGCACCGCGCTTTATGCTTACCGTAAGTCCGTCCGTCGTTATGTCCGCGCCCATGGCTTTAAGCATAAGCTCGGTATGATCGCGGGAAAGCACGGGTTCGGTAATACGCGTCACGCCGTCGGCATTAAGTCCCGCAAGCAGTAGCGCGCTTTTAAGCTGTGCGCTCGCGACGGGCAAAGTATAATCTATGCCGCGAAGCCGCGCGGGACGGATATACACGGGCGCTTTACCGTCCGTCGCCCGAACGTCCGCGCCCATCAAAGCGAGCGGATCGGTCACTCTGCGCATAGGCCGCGAACGCAGACTCTCGTCGCCGTCTATGCTCGCGGTTATGCCCTTGCCCGCAAGCAGTCCGGTAAGCAGGCGCGTAGTCGTTCCCGAATTGCCCGTGTCAAGCTCCGCGTCCTTAAACTCCGACGTGCCGCGCACATACACGGTGCTGCCTTCCACGGTCACGGACGCGCCCAGCCTGCGCATACATTCTATCGTGCTTCGGCAGTCGCCGCCGAGCAGCGCGTTTGTCACCGTCGCTTCCCCGTCAGCCGCCGCGTTGAACATCACAGCGCGGTGAGTTATACTCTTATCGGGCGCGGTAGTCGTTATTTTACGGAAATTTTTTACAGATCGGATAAACACTTTTTCAGCCTCTTTTCGAATTCGTCGGGCGTAAGCGAAATCTCGTCGACGTTGCCTTCGCCCGTCGGCAGCATTACCACTATATTGCCGCCGCTGTTCTTCTTGTCCGCGCGTGCGGTATCGGTTATCGCCGACGCGTCTTTTATCGGGAACGGATGCCGACAGACTTTACCGCAAAGCTCGCGCACACTCCGCAGGAACACGCCGTCCAGCCGTTCGGAAAACATACCCGTTTCGGCAACGATTCCGAGCGCGACATATTCGCCGTGCGAAAGACGGAAGCCGTCCAGACGCTCCGCGGCATGCCCGACGGTATGCCCGACGTTAAGCCGCTTGCGCAGTCCGCTTTCCCTGAAATCCGCGGCTACTACGCTTTCCTTATATCTCACGGACATTTCTATGAGCGGATACGCCGCTTCGCCGCGGCTTATCAGTTCGTCGATATGCGCAGTAGTTTCCCGCCATATATCCTTATCAAGCAGCGCGTGCTTTATCATTTCTCCGCAGCCGCAAAGCCACTCGCGTTCGGGCAGAGTTTGAAGAAAATCGCGGCAGACTATCACGCGCTCGGGCATGAGGAACGCGCCCGCAACGTTTTTATAACCGCCTACGTCCACGCCCGTTTTGCCGCCTATGCCGCTGTCCACCATTGCAAGCAAAGTCGTCGGGACATTTATCCAATTCACTCCGCGCATAAAACAAGCCGCCGCAAACCCCGCGGTATCGCCCGTCACGCCGCCGCCTACGGCGACTACCGTCGAAGACCTGTCGCAACCGGCTTCCACCATATCCGAAATTATTTTACCTACGGTACCGAGATTTTTATTGCTTTCCCCCGCAGGGATCACGGTCGTTTTTACGCCGTCGAAAAGCTGCGAATACAGACGCGCCACATTGGAATCCGTCACCGCGTATACGTTATTGCCGCGAAGCGCTTCCCGCGCCGCGCTTATTCCGTCGTTTATTTCCGCAAGGCGCATTTTGCTCTCCTTTCGCTTACCCGCGCTTTCAGCTCGTCCAGCGTATCGCCCCCGAACGTGTTTATAAGCGCGTCGAGCGTCGCGAACGCGACTACGTTTTCCGCGACGACGACAGCCGCTTCCACGGCGCAACAGTCACTTCTTTCGCTTGCCGCGCGCGCCGCCTGTCCGCTCGACAGATCCACCGTCGAAAGTCCTTTCATAAGCGTGGGAATGGGTTTGAACGACGCGGTCAGGACTATGTCCTCGCCGTTGCTCATTCCGCCCTCTATACCGCCCGCGCGGTTGGTCTTTCGCCTGTCTGCGAATATCTCGTCGTGAGCAAGGCTGCCCTTTTTATACGCAAGCGCGGCTCCCTCGCCCACGCCCACGGCTTTGACCGACTGTATGCTCATCAGATGAAACGCGAAAAGCGCGTCGAGCTTTCTGTCGTACTGGACATAGCTGCCCACGCCCGCAGGCATACCGCTTACCGTTATTCTGCCCTCGCCGCCGAGAGTGTCGCCGTTCTTTCTCGCTTCGTCTATCGCCGCGTGTATATCCCTTTCGTCCGTTTTGCCGCAAATGTGCAGGACTTCGCCTTTCACCGTTATTCCGAGCGCGGCAAGCACTTGTTTACACACCGCTCCCGCAGCGACTCTGACGGCGGTTTCGCGCGCGCTCGCGCGTTCGAGTACGGGACGCGCGTTATCTTCGAATCCGTACTTGACGACGCCGGTAAGATCGGCGTGACCCGGACGAACCGCGGATAGTTTTTTAAGCGATATGTCGCCGCTCTCGGGCGACATTACTTTTTCCCAATTCGCGTAATCGCGGTTTTCTATTTCAAACGCGAAAGGATCGGCAAGCGTTTTTCCGCCGACCATGCCCGAAAGCACTTTAACCCTGTCCGTTTCTATCTTCATTCTGCCGCCTCTGCCGTAGCCCTGCTGACGGCGGGCGAGTTCTTCGTTCACTTTTTCGGTATCTATTACCGCGCCCGACGGCAGACCTTCGAGTATGCCGACGAGGCACCGACCGTGACTTTCTCCTGCGGTAAGTAATCTCATCCGAGTATCTCCTTTGCTTTAAGGTAATCCCTTTCGTCTTTAAGCTCTATGCGGAGCGCGCCGCCCGCGCCCTCACGCGCGTGTACCACTCCGAGGTTTTCTATGCTGATGCCCTGCGCCGTCAGACGGTTAAGCACGCCCGCAATCGACCCCACGCAGTCGGGTACGTCGACGTATAAAACGTATTCGGTCATATAGCGTTTTTTATAAACCAGCCTGTCCCGCTTTTCCTTTGCTTCCGCCAAGAAAGGCGTTATGTCCTTCCCCGCCGCGATATCGTTTCTTACGCGCGTCAGCGTCTCTGTCAGTTCGTCGATGTCCTCCACGATATTGCCGCGGTTGAGCGCGCACACGGTATTCCAGAATTCGGGTGACGACGAGGCTATACGCGTAGTGTCCATAAAGCCGCTTCCGACAATCGTTTCGTCGCCTTCGAGCATCGAATCCGCAAGCGAATACGCCGCGATATGCACGACGTGCGAGATTTTGCCCACCAGCCTGTCATGCTCCTCCGCGTTCATTATCACGGGTTTCGCCCCTACGTCGCGCACGAGCTTTTTCATATATTCCAGATCGTCGGCATTGCCGTTATAATCGGTGAGTATATAATAAGCGTTTTCGAGCAGACGTTCTTTTGCGGCGCGTACCCCGCTCTGTTCCGTTCCCGCCATCGGATGCCCGCCGATAATCCTTCCCTTTATGCCGCAAAGCATACCCTTGACGCTGCCTACGTCAGATATTATAACGTCGGGAAGAAGCGCGGCAAGCTCGCATACCGTCTGTTTCACGAGTCCGATCGGAACGCACACGATGACCGCGCGGCAATCCGCAAAATCGGCATAACTCTCCGCAACGCCGTTTATCATTCCGCAACCGAGCGCGTAAGCGGTCGTTTCGGGATTGCGGCTCATCGCCACGACTTCGTATTTGCCGCGAAGCGCGAGCGCAAGCGAACCGCCTATCAGTCCGAGACCGACTATACCTATTTTATCTCTGCTCTCCATACGATGAAATTATACCACCGACGTCGGATAATTGCAATTATTTTGAATATATCGGCGATACGCTTGTGTTTATCAAAACAAAAAAAGCGGCGGAACATCGACGTTTCCGACCGCTTTGTCACAATAAATTTAAATCTTATATGGTTTTGCGCTTTTTTATAACGAGCACAATCACTATTACCGCGGCAATCGCAGCCGCCGAACCGAGCGCTATGCCGACAATCGCGCCTGCGGGCAAGCCGCCTTCGCCCGTAATCGGCACGGACGGTTCGGGAGTAACGGTTTCATAAACGATATATTTATACGTTCCGTGTTTGTTGGGGTCGTAAGTTTCATACTCGCCTTCCGCACCGCTCGCGGAAGCACTCGGGATTATGCCTGCGCCGAACTGCGGCGGAACATCAGTCGCGCCCGTCGTACCCGCAAGCGAAAAATCGCAGTCGAGCATAACGCTTCCCGCACTGACCGCATATGCTTTTACTTTTTCCGCGCCCGAAGCATTAACCGTAACGGAACAATCCGAGAATTCGGCTTTACCCGTCGCGCATATTCCGACGGAATTTCCGTCTTCTTCCGCGTAGTCGCTTTGCGTATTGACACAAACATTGCCGCCCGTTACGTTTATTTTACCGTTCGGAGAATCGTCGGCTATCTCGGCGTATATTCCCGCGACGAGATTCTTCGCGTTTTTACATTCGACGTTCACTATGCCGCCGCTTATGCTTATACTGCCGCTGCCTTCGAGTTCGGGCGAACCGAAGGCGTAAATACCGAGATAAGGCGATTTTACGAACAATTCCCCGCTTTCGACGGAAATTTTACCGGCGTTTTCCGAAACTTCTTCGCCGTCGGCTTTCGAGTGCATTCCGAAAACATATCTGTCCTGTTCGCTTTCGAGAGTAACTTTCGCTCCGTCAACGCGTATACCGCCGCGGCGAGTATATATGCCGTTTGCGGTAAAATCGGTGCATTTAATCTCGCCGCCGAGAGCGATAACGTCGCGGTATACGGAATACAGACCGGTTGCGCGCCCTTCCGTCGTTATACTGCCGCCTTTAATTGTTATGTCGTTATTCGCGGTAACAGCGCCCGAGCCGCTCGATCCCTTTGCGGATATAATTATACTGCCGCTTTCCACGGTAAGATTTCCCGTATCGGCAAACGACGAACCGCTGACGGCGTAATTTCCGCACACATGGAACGGAGTTGCGTCAAAATTCTGCGAGCTATCGTTTTTGTAACATATATTCAGCGATCCCTCGCCGCTGACGGTTACGTTAGCGTCATAAAAGAACAACGGCGAACATGAAGACGAATCGATATATACGGTATTTTTGCCCACAAGAACAAGCGTTATTTCGCCAGTCGCCGCAAGCGCCGCATTCACATAATTGGGTCCGTTATACGAAACCGTAAAATACGATTCCGTAGTCGCGTTATCCATTGTTATAACCGCCGAGTCGTTGCTCTTCGGTTCATAAGTCACCGTTCCTTCGCCCGCGCCGCGCACGGTTTTCGTCTGAGGCGGTTCCGTCATAAAATCGAGCGATTCCGTCGCCGCGTTGCTTTCGCTTTCCGCGGCATAAGAAACGGGAACGGTTACGGTGATAGCCGTTGCCATAATGCATACGGCGAACAAAGCCGGTAAAAATTTAATAATTTTATTTATCATATACCTTCTCCTTCGTTAAAGCATGTTCACCGTATTTATAACACAGCCTGCAAGTTTTGTCAATACGGTTAAAAATTACTCTTGTTTTTTCTTACCATCTGCAGATAGCCGAGTTCTTCGAACCCGAGTTGTCCGTAAAGTTTGCGAGCGCGTTCATTGTCCTTTTCGGTTTCCAGACGGAACGCGGAATCTTTGTAACGTTCGAAAATATATTCAAAAAATTCTTTGCCGAGACCTTTGCCGCGGTAAGGCGCGCGGACGTACACTTCGTCTATCCAGACGAGCGGACCGCCGTGTTCCTGCGAAAACGTCTTGGCAATTAATCCGTAACCCGCGACCTCGTCGCCGTCGAAGAACAAAAATCCTTCCGCATACGGTGACGGACGCGTAATCTCACGAAACGCGCGGCATATATATCTTTCGTCTATGTTGTGCAAAACAGCATCCGACGAATAGAATTCTTTTGCAAGCGCGATATAAACGCTTTCGTCGCTTTTTTCAACGGGTCTTATCATCTTTGGTCTCCTTTACGATATAATATCACATATTTTCAAAAGCCGCAAGCGTTATTCGGTGAGTATTGCGTTTATCCCCGTATATACCGAATAAGCCACTTCTCTCTGATACTCGGGCGTAACGAGCTTACGTTCTTCTTCGGCGTTCGAAAGAAAGCCACATTCCACCAAAAGCGCGGGACAGCTCGTCGCGGTAAGCACATAATAATCGCCGCTTTTAGCCGCGCGGTCGCAGGACAAAGTCGCGTTAAGCACCTCCTGCATACGCTCGGCGTATCCCTTGCTCACTTCGCTTGTCGCGGCATAGAACACCTGCGCGCCGTGAACGCTTCGGAGCGGATAGAAATTCTGATGTATGCTTACCATAATGTCGGGCGACGCGTCTTCGATTATTTTTTTACGCGCCTGCATATCCGATTTTTTGAAATCCTGCCCGTCCGTCGCAAGATCCACGTCTTTTTCACGCGTCATTATCACGCTATACCCTGCTTCGCGCAGAAAATGCCGCAGGCTCTTGGCTACGCCGAGATTTATATCGCTCTCTTTAACGCCCGTTTCCGAACCCACGACGCCGCCGTCCGCTCCGCCGTGACCGACGTCGATCACTACCGTTTTGCCGTTCGGCGCAACCGCGCTTACCGTATGCGGCAATATAACGGAAAGCGTTATTATTACCGCTACGGCAAGAATTATTGCGGCTATCGCCAGGACCGCGCGTTTTTTAGTCACGATCAGTTTCACGTCAGTTCACCGCCGCTTCGCCGCTGATCCAGCTTTCGATGAAAGCTTTAAGCTGCAATCCGGACGCCTGTTCAAAAGCATTTATAAGCGCGTCGGGCGTGGCAATTTTTCCGCAGCACTCTTTGTAGTATTCTTTAAGCGCTTTAATAAACGCGTCGTCGCCTATTAAGTGACGAACGGAATCAAACATAAGCTCGCCTTTTACATAAGCATGGAAAGCATATTCGGTGGCTGTCGAATATTCGCCGAGAGCGCGATCCATACGTCCGAATCCTTCGCTGTCCCCGTAAATTTCCGAGAAAAGCACGAACGACTGCATCGCGTCTGCGATTCTGTCTTCCGATTTTACTTCATAAGACGGATTTTGTTCGTAAAACAACGTCGTAGAATACTCTGCAAGCCCCTCGTCCATCCATGCGTTGTTTATCTGATCGTTGCCTACCGCGGCGTACCACCACTGATGCGCGGTTTCGTGAATAATGGTTTCCGCAAACATCGAACCGGTCATATCCGAAGATATGTAAGCAAGCGCGGGATATTCCATACCGCCTTCGGTAAACGGAGTAACCGCAACGCTGTAAGTTTCATAAGGATACTGTCCGAAAAGCTCGGAAAAAGTACGCAACGCGTCTTTGGCTATTACCAGTCCGTTTTCAGCCTGCAAAGGATTTCCGTAACACCTTATTTTTACGCCGTTAAGCTCGTCTTCTTTGCATGTATAACCCGCCGACGCGCACACGGCGAAGTCGCGCACGTTTTTCGCGGAAAATTCGAACACGGTGCTTTCACCGCCTACGGTAGCGGATACGCTGCCGCTTCCCGCCGCTTCCCAGCCGGAAGGCAACGTAAGCTCTACGTCGTAATCCGCCGTCTCGGAATAAAACGGATCGCCGTTCGAATAGTAAGGGTCGCACCTGAACGCGCCGTTTTCGTATACCGCCGCTATCGGATACCAGTTGCCGAGATTAAGCACGCCGTCGGCGTACCCCAGACGGTGGCGAACTTCGGGTACGGTAACGGTAAACGACATACCGATATCCGCGCTTTTTCCGCTCTCCACAGCCGATTTGACTATCAGCATGTTTTCGTCTTCTCCGCCCGTTTCCCACTCTACGCTTTCGCCGCCGACAGTCACGTTGCTTATAGTTATGCCTCCGTAAGAAACCCCGCTCGGGTACGCCGTTTCTTTATCGGCTTCGGCTATCGGCGAAAAACGTGCGCCTTCTCGATACGCCGCGGGATAAAGATGAAAATAAACTCCGTCAAGCGTTTCGCCGTCATTGACGTAATGCACCGTCATTTCGGCATTCAAAGTTCTGCTCTCCGCGTCGTATACGGCTTTTATCGTATATTTTGTCGCATCGCCGTCCCCGCCTCCGCACGCCGCAAGCAGCACCGCCGACGCCGCGCACATAAGCAATATTGCCGTTATTATAATAGCTTTTTTCATTTTATATCTCCTTGCTTTTCTTCTTTATCAAGTATATGAACGAACGTTACTTAAAAATTACGGATTTTTTTGCTTTTTTATCTTGACAAACGGCGAAAAGCGCATTATAATATACTTACGATTAAACATTTGCTTAATCATTTAATAATAAAAAGGAGATACCGTTATGACCAGAACTTACGAAATAGAAAATCTTGATTGCGCGCACTGCGCGGGAAAGATCGAAGAGGAAGTAAACAAACTCGAAGGAGTGGAGTGCAAACTCAGTTTTGCGCTGGCGGTAATGAAAATAACCACCGAAAGGGATTTTCGCGAAGTCGAAAAAGCGGTTAATAAAATAATGAAACGTATAGAACCTTCCGCGCGCATGAGGGCGAAATAATGGCAGACAAAAGACTGATTTCCGTAATCATATCGCTTATTTTTTTCGTTCCTGCCGTAATAACCGAAAAAGCCGCGGGCGTTTTCGCGGCATATTTCCCTCTTTACGCGCTCGCATGGGTTGCCGCCGCATGGTCGGTAGTCGCCAAAGCGGTGCGCAACATTTCACACGGAGAGATTTTCGACGAAAATTTTCTTATGCTCGTAGCCTCGATAGGAGCGTTCGTGCTCAATCTCGTATTCAGCGACTTTGCAGAGCTTAACTCGCGCGGAGGCGGCGAAGCCATGATGGACGGCGTGCTCGTTATGATACTTTATCAGGTCGGCGAATACTTTCAGGCGCTTGCCGTCAGACGGTCGAGAAAAAGCATACGCGGACTGCTTGCCCTCCGTCCCGACAGCGCAACCGTTCTTCGGGGCGGCAAAGAAGTCGACGTCGATCCGGAAGACGTAAAAGTCGGCGAAACTTTTATCGTCCGTGCGGGAGAACGCATACCGCTCGACGGCAGAGTGATAAGCGGAGCGAGTTACACGGACACCGCGGCAATCACCGGCGAAAGCGTGCCCGTATACGCGAAGGAAGGAAGCGAAGTCAAAAGCGGCTGTATAGCGACTGACGGAATGCTTGTAATAAAAGCGGAAAAAGCGTTCGGCGAATCCACGGCAAGCAAAATGCTCAGGCTTGTGGAAGAAGCCGCGGATAAAAAGGCTAAACAGGAAACGTTCATAAATAAATTCGCGCGCGTTTATACTCCCCTGGTATGCGGAGCGGCGGTGGTTATAGCAGTCGTGCCCTCGCTTATAATATGGTTTACTTCGGGCGTGAACGCATGGCAGCAATGGATATATACCGCATTGTCGCTGCTGGTAATTTCCTGCCCCTGCGCGCTCGTAATCAGCGTTCCTCTTACCTTTTTCGGAGGAATAGGCGGTGCGGGAAAGCTCGGAATACTCGTTAAAGGCGCAAACTGTTTTTCGGCGTTCGCGTCGGCGGACGTGATTGCCGTCGACAAAACGGGAACGCTTACCGAAGGGCGTTTTACGGTAAAAGAAAAGCGCACGGACGACGAAACGTTCGGACTGCTTACGGCTTGCGAAAGCAGGTTCAATCATCCTATTGCGCAGGCTTTTAACGCGAAAACAGACGCGGTCTGTACGTCTGCGGAAGACGTTGCGGGGCGCGGAATACGCGCGGTATGTAACGGCAAACGCATACTTGCGGGAAATATCGAATTCATGCGCGAAAGCGGTATAAAATGCGATGAAATCGCTTCGCCGTACACCGTGATATATATCGCGACCGACGGAACTTATAAAGGATACGTAACCGTGGCGGACGCAATAAGACCCGACAGCGCCAAAAGCGTTGCCGAGTTTAAAAAAGCGGGACTGCGCACGATAATGCTTACGGGCGACAAAAAAGAAGTCGCGCTCGCAGCCGCAAAAGAAATCGGATTGGACGAAGCGCGTTACGGACTGCTCCCCGAAGATAAAGTCGCGGAAGTGCGACGCTTGCAGGAAAACGGACATAAAGTCATATTCTGCGGCGACGGCATAAACGACGCGCCCGTACTTGCCGCGGCAGATACGGGCTGTGCGATGGGAGGCGTAGGCAGCGACGCGGCAATCGAAGCCGCAGACATAGTCGTCATGAATGATGATCTCACGAAAGTCGCCAAAGGCAGAAAACACGCGCGCAAAGTCATTTCAATCGCGATGCAGAACATAATAGGCTCGCTCGCAGTCAAGCTCGCAATCATGGTGCTTGCGATCGTTCTTCCCGCTTTCCCGCTCTGGCTGGCAATAATCGGCGACGTCGGCGTATGCCTTGCCGCAATAGCGAACTCGTTCCGCGCTTTGCGCTGATTATACCTTAATTATATCATTGACAATCGGCGAGATCGCGCAACACGCATCCCGCCATTATCATGCCCATTACTCCGGGTACGAAGGAAACGGAAGCGGGCGCGGAAGAAGTTTTGAGCGGTTCTTCCTCACTGTATACAACTTTCAGCGAATTTATACCGTGAGCGCGGCAGATTTTACGGAGCGCGCGTGCAAGCGGGCATACTTTGGTATCGAATACGTCGGCAACACGAAAACGCGTGGGATCGAGTTTATTCCCCGCTCCGCAAGCACAGATAAGCGGAACTCCCGCCGCATGCGAACGGACTATTATTTCCTCTTTCGCGGCAAGATCGTCCACGGCGTCGACGATATAATCGTAAGCCGAAAAATCAAAAGCGTCGCCCGCTTTGAAAAATTCGGGTACAGCAGTTATTTCCGTTTCGGCGTTCATATCGGCAACCGCGTCCGCCGCGGCGAGCGCCTTATTTCTGCCGAGCGAAGAAAGAACGGCAAAACGCTGCCTGTTGAGATTGGACGGCGTGAACACGTCCCCGTCTATAAGCGTCAACGCGCCTACGCCGCCGCGCACGAGCGCTTCCGCCGCGTGACCGCCCACGCCGCCGACGCCGAACAAAGCGACGCGCGAGTTTTTTATATTCGCTATTCCTTTTTCGCCCATAAGCGGCAAAGCTCTGTCGTACATGGTTTCCATAGAGATATTATATCACCTCTCCGCGCGTTTTGCAATACTGCGCGCTCTTAAAAGCAATGCCGCAGTGACAACGAACGTAACCGACTCTGCCGCAGGCATAACCCACCACACGGCAACGACACCGAAAATACCCGTAAAAAGATACAGAAACGCACTGCAAAGCACGATACCGCGAAGCAGACTAATAGTTACCGAATACGCGGATTTTAGTATCGACTGAAAATAATAACCGAGCGTAACGTTAAAGCCCATAAGCACGAACACGAGCGAGTATACGCGGAACGCGAATATACCCGTTTTCAGCGTTTCTTCGGAAGGGCTGCCTATATAAATTTTCGTCAGAGGTTCGGTAAGCGCGAGGTCGAGAGTGAAAAACAATACGCTCATTATTCCCGCCGCTATAAGCGCATACCTGAGCACCGCTTTTACCGCCTTATCGTCGCCCGCTCCGTAGCTGTAAGAAACTATCGGTTGAAGCGCCTGTCCTACGCCGTAAAACAGCGATTGAAGCAGGAGCATGGTAGTAGAAACCGCACCGAAAACGGCGAGTTCCCCCGAACCGCCGACCTGCATTATGCGGTTATTGAACATTATAACGAGTATTCCGAAAGAAAAATCGACAATAAACGGAGCAAATCCGCCTTTTATCGACTGAAAAACGGACTTGAAAAACTTTTCGACGCGCACGAAACGCAAAGTGTTCTTCTTTCGCGGGAAATGAAGCAGGAGAATACAGAACGCTATTACCTGACCTATCATAGTGGCAAGCCCCGCGCCGCTTATTCCCATATCGAGACCGAAAACAAAGAATATATCGCCGAAAATATTGAAAGCACCGCCGCTTACGACCGCCACGGTAGTCAGTACCGGATTGCCGTCGTTGCGGATAAACGCGATAAAATACTGACCGAGCACGAAAAGCGGCATAACGTAAGCTATCCAGCCGACATACAGCTGTGCTTTTTCAAGAACAGCCGTCTCCTTGGCTCCGAAAAACCACAGTATTTCACGCTGAAATACGAGGAAAACGACATAAAGCACCGCGGCAACGGCAACGCATGCAATGAAAGACGCGGTGAAAAACGCGTTCGCCTTACGCGCTTCGCCCTTTCCCCTCGTCACGGAATACATGACCGATCCGCCTATTCCGAAAAGAATACCGGTACCGATAAAAACGTTCCATATCGGCATTACGCAGCTTACGGCGGCTGTTCCTACCTCGCCTTCGTACTGTCCGATCACAACGGTATCGACAAAAGCGTATATCGAAGTGGTGAGCACCGCCCCGAACGCCGCAAGCAGATATTTAATAAAGGTTTTGCCTATGCTTTTATTGAATTGTTCGTTTTTTACGCTATCCATATCAAGCTCCGTATATTCGCAATAAATCAGCAATATCCCCAAACACACTAAAGGGCGAACATTCCGACCAGCCACGCGGAAAGTTCGCCTTTTTGTTTTTCGTCCTCATTATATCGTTAAATACGCTTTAAGTCAAGGATAAAACGCCTGATTTTCGCTCGGCGAAACAAGTATCTTACATTATCCTTTCATTAAGCGCTTCTTTTATCGCGGAATACTCGCGCAGTAATTTTTCATCGCTTACAGCGCGGTTAGCGGGGCTCGGACTCGGCAGGCACACGCTTTCGGTACCGCAAAGTTTATACAGCAGATCGTGAGCAAGCTTTCCGGTAGTGAATATCGTTTTAATGTCGCACGCGGTAAATATTAACGAAAAATCGTTGGGCACGGCATTCTTTACGCTCGCGTCGCTCGCTCCCGTTATGTCGCACTCGGCAATAACGTCCCACAACGCTATACCTCGCTCCGCGCAGAACGCGCGTTTTTCTTCCGTCGAGAGGAACGGCGGCACACCGAACACCGCGGCGAGCGTTTTCCAGAACCTGTTCTGCGGATGAGCGTAATAAAACCCCGCCGCGCGCGACTTCGGGGAAGGCATGCTGCCGAGTATAAGCACGCGGCTGTTGCCGTCGAAAACGGGCGCAAGCGTATGATAAACGTGCTCGCTCATTTCATCACCCGCATGATATGCCGCGCATATTCGCCCGCAACGTTTATGCCCGTAACGCGCTCGAACTCCTCGAAAAACGCATTGGAATTGACTTCGCAAAGCTCGTAACCGTTTTCACCGACAAGCACGTCGACGCCGCAGTAATCCAGACCGAGTACGTCTGCGCACTTTTCGCAAAGCGTGATAAGTTCCTTATCTGCTTTATAAACGCGTCCGCTGCCTCCTGCGCCTATGTTTGCGCGGAAATCGCCGTTTCCCACGCGCTCCATACAGCCGAGTACCTTGCCGCCGATAACGATCACCCGCAGGTCTTTGCCGCCGCATTCGACATACTTCTGAAACAAATGCGGAACGCCTATCAGTTTTTGCGCAACTTTGCGAAGTTTGTCGCGGTCATCCGCCTTATATACCCCGCTCCCGCGCGAGCCGTAGCACGCCTTTATTATTACGGGATAGCCGAGCAGATTTTCAATGCCGTCAAGCGTACTTTCGCTTACTCTCGCTCCAGCCGTGTAACATAACGTGCCGGGAAGCGTAAGCGGAAATCTTATTCCGACGTTAGTCAGCGCAACATAAGTCTGCATTTTATCGTCGCATAACTGTATCGCGGAATGCCTGTTAAACAGCCTCAGTCCGCACTTTTCAAGCAGTGCGGAGGCGTACTTGTCCTTGTCGAGATATACGCAGAAATCGTAATCTTCACAGCTGTTTATCGCCCGCCCGTCCGTCACGGCGGGAAAACATCCGTTACGCATTATATCCGCATCCATGCCGAGCGCGTTAAGCTCCGCTTTTATGCGCTCCGTCTGATGAGTAAGCACGGGCGCGTCCCAGTATGCGTTTTTTATTATCAGTCCTTTCACGGCTTTTATTATACCCGCACACGTATGATTTGTCAATTTTTCATAGCGGATTCGGCACGTAGGTTGTTAAATCGGGAACAAAAAAGTTGCCGCACGATCAAATGCAACAACTTTTTTAAGTCAATAATTATGTATATACCGCGAAATTAAAGTCCGGGCATCAAAACGTACCACTTTCCGTCTATCTCTACGGCAACAACGGACACATCTTCGCCTTCCGCTTTCTGCTCGACGGTCGTTTCATTTCCGTCAACGGTAATGGTTGCTTTAAGATCGAAAGAATACGTTACTTTCACCGCTTTCGCCGCGCTTACGGTAACCTTGTCGCTGAACGCGTCGATTGCTTTAACTTCGTCGGCAGTATATTCTTTGGTGACTTCTGCTTTCACGTCGTATACCTTTCCGCTTATCTTGATAGCGCCCATTTCTTCTTCGAACGCTTTCTCGATTTCCTCTTTTCCCGATTCGTCTTCAAAATACATGCAATCGAGCATTCCTCCTATGTCCGCTTTCGCAGACGCTTGAACGAAGCTCTTTGCAACGCCTTCGGCACTGCCGTGGTCTGTTCCGCACGCGGTAAACGCAAGAACCGCGCATACGATCAATGCAGCCGCAACAAAAAACACGGCTATCTTCTTTTTCATTTTGCTTCCTCCCTTTCGGTCTTTTCAGACCGTAATGTATGATACAATTATATTAACATACCCCCCCCCATATATGTCAAGCCTTTTAAGATTTATTTAATATTTTTCACAATTTATCACATAATCGTTATATATTTTTGTGTAAATTCACAATAAAAGTCTTGACTGACGTTTAAAATAAAACGAGTAAATACATATGAATGTGAACAAAGTTACACGAAACAAAAAAAGGTCTTAACCTTAGATTAAAGATTTTAATATATAATTAAAATGTAATAAAAGCGTGATTGCCGAAACAGACGGCTATGCACGACGAGGAGGAAAAAATGTCTTTTGTCGAATTGAAAGATGTTTACAAGACATACGATATGGGCGGCAATAAAATACATGCCACGGCAGGCGTTACTCTCAGCATAGAGAAGGGCGAATTCTGCGTTATCGTCGGACCGAGCGGCGCGGGAAAAACCACCGTGCTCAACATACTCGGCGGCATGGATACGGCAACGTCGGGAACGATAATGCTCGACGGTCAGGATATAAGCAAGATGACGCCGAGACAGCTTACGCTGTACAGGCGTTACGACGTAGGTTTCGTTTTCCAGTTTTATAACCTCGTGCAGAACCTTACCGCACTCGAAAACGTGGAACTCGCAAACGAGATATGCAAAATCCGCTCGACGCAAAAGAAACGCTTGAAAGCGTCGGGCTCGGAGAAAGAATGAAGAACTTCCCCGCTCAGCTTTCGGGCGGCGAACAGCAGCGCGTAGCCATTGCGCGCGCGATTGCAAAAAACCCGAAAATACTGCTCTGCGACGAACCTACGGGCGCGCTCGATTATGAAACGGGTAAAAACATACTCGGCTTGCTCCAACGAATCTGCCGCGAAACGGGAAAAACCGTAATAATAATCACGCATAACTCCGAACTCACTAAAATGGCGGATCACGTTTTCGGCATTAAAAACGGCAAAATATCGTTTGAACAGAAAAACGACAACCCCACTCCGGTGGAAGAATTGGTATGGTGATACGTTATGAGAAAACACGCAAAAATCGTATTTAAGGAGTTCGGTAGCAGCTTCGGGCGCTTTATCGCGATAACGGGCATCATCGCACTCGGCGTGGCTATACTGATGGGACTCAGTTTCGTCACACCCGACATGAAAACGACGATGACAAATTATTTCGACGAAAGCGGCTACTATGACTTCACCGTCGCTCCTTCCAACCTCGACATGAGCGGCGACGATCTCATAGGAATGATGGGCGAGCTCGACAAACTGCTTACCGACGAAGACATAGACAATATCAAATCAGAGATCGAGGGCGCGGAAATAACACCCGTCGTGTCTTTCGACGCGTTCTATACGCTCGGAGACGACGTTACCAATCATACCGTAAAGCTCGTAGCTACGGGTGACGGCAACCCCGCCGTAAATTCCCTTACGATTGTCGACGGAAGATTGCCGAGTTCCGACGCCGAAGGCGAAGTTGTCGCTATCGTTCCTTTTGCAGACGGAATGGTCGATATAAAAGTAGGCGACAAACTCACTTACAGCGACAGCAACGGCGCACTGAATAACGCACTGTTTACCGACAGCGCGAAAGAGCTTACGGTAACGGGTATTGCGACTTCCCCGCTCTATTTCACGAAATCCACGGAAAGCTGTTCAATAGGCAGCGGCACGCTCGACATCATACTTTACGGTTCGAGCGATATGTATCTGCTCAACAACCTTATGAACAAGACTTATTACACCGAGCTGTGGATAAACGCGGGCGGTAACGCATACACGGCGTTTACCGAAGAGTACGACTCGTTCGCCTCCGACATGCAGAAGCGTATCGAGCTGATAGGCACGGACGAAGGCAACGACGTATCGAACTGGTACGTGCTCGGAAGAAAAGTCAATTCGTCTTATTACTCGATGTCTATTAATATAGACAAGGTCGCTCAGATAGCGGGTATATTCCCCGTGTTCTTTATTCTTATCGCGGCGCTCGTAGCTTTCTCCACGATAGTGCGAATGGTAGACGAAGACCGCGGACAGCTCGGAACTCTGCGCTCGCTCGGTTATAACAGCTCGCAGATTGTCGGCAAATACATATTTTACAGCGTAGCCGCCGCGCTTTTAGGCTGTGCCATAAGCGTACCTTTCGGGGCGTTCCTGCTCCCCGTGATACTGTGGAACGCGTACGGCTCCATGTACACCCTTCCCGCGCTTACGTTTACCGCAGACTGGCTGTTCTGCGTTATAGCGTTCGTCGGAACGGTAGCGGCAACGATACTCGTTACGGTATTCGCATGCTATTCGTCGCTTAAAGAAACGCCCGCGTCCATTCTTCAACCGCGCGCGCCTAAACCCGGTAAACGAATACTGCTCGAACGCACGCCTATATGGAAAAGACTGTCGTTCAAGTTCAAAGCGATGTTCCGCAATATTTTCCGCTTTAAGCGCAATCTGCTTATGACCGTGCTTTCCGTCGCGGGCTGCAGCGCTCTCATTCTCGCAGGTTTCGGACTGCTCAACACAATGACCGCGGTCGGAGATCTGCAGTACGGTGACGTATTCAAGTACGACATCGAAATAGGCGTAACCGCCGACTATACGGAATCCGCAGATTATGCCGAGCTGGAAAGCCTTATCGAAGGAAGCGAACGCATAACCATAATGAGCGGTATGGGTACTTTGTATTCCGAATCGAGCAGCGACACGATCAACATAATAACCGCCAAAGCGGACGAAATATCCGACTTTATAACGATAGAAGGTACTTACGACGAAAATTCGGTTATCATATCCAAAGGTCTCAGTCAGGCATACGGCATAAAAGTCGGAGATAAAATAGACGTTCGTCTGTCGACGGGAGAACGCGCCGAGCTTTCCGTAACGGGAATCACGACGGTTTATTCAGAATGCTGGCTGTTCCTCGGCGAAAATATGTACTCGCAGTTCGGCGATTTATCTTACTCGCCCAATACTTTGCTCATAAAAAAAGACATTGCAGAAAGCGACTACGATACGGTTAAACAGACCTTGTTCGGTCTTGACTGTGTTACGGGAGTATCCTTCTCTGCCGACGAAAAAGAGTATTTCGAAAATATTACTTCGACGATAGGACTCGTTACGTTGGTACTCGTCATAGCGGCAGGACTGCTCGTCGTAATCGTGCTCTACAATCTGACGAATATAAACATCTGCGAACGGCGAAAAGAAATCGCAACACTTAAAGTGCTCGGTTACAGACGGCGCGAAGTTTCGGGATACGTGTTCCGCGAAATTCTGACGCTCGTCGTATTCGGCGTGATAATAGGCGTGCCGCTCGGCATGGGACTGCTGTATTTCATCATCACGCAAATCATGTCGAGTTTCATGACATTCCCGTTCATAATCAGTTGGTGGAGCTATGTATCGACAATCGCCCTCACCTTCGGTTTCACCGGACTTGTGGATCTGCTGCTTCTTCCCAAGCTTAACAGAATAAACATGGCGGATTCAATGAAAGCGGTCGACTGATTATATTATTTTGTATTTGCGCACCGCTAACGCTACACGGACGTAAAAAATAAAAGTGCCGACAGGCACTTTTATTTTTTACTGTGTTGCGCAAGTATATACCCGTATCTGCGACGTCTCTTATATATTGCGCACCGCTAACGCTCGCTTCGCGTGCGCAACATATACCCGTATCTGCGACGTCTTTTCCGTGTACAGCCATTTTTTCGGGTGGGCGCGGGAAACCCCAACGCCCACCGCTTCCGCTTCGCTCGCTCCGAAGAAAATGTCTGCCACCCGAAAAATCCGTTCGCATCTACTGCTTAATGTACACCGTAAATACACGTTCTTATTTTATAAAGTGTTTATCTTTATAAATAAAGTAACGATTGACAAGAGAAAGCAGCGATTGCGGAGAGATTTTGGAGCGTAGACGCGCAAAATTTGTACGGAGGCAGAGCCTCCGCACGTCCCCGAAGTCTACCTCACGGTGACGAGGGAAATTTTGCGCGTATCCGTCCGAAAGAATCCGCAAGCGCGGGTATATTTGGCGCACGCGAAGCGAGCGTTAGCGGTGCGCAAAATAAAAAACCGCAAGCGCGGGTATATTTGGCGCACTTCGTGCGCCTGAAAAGGAGGAGTGAGCACGAATTCACTTCGGGCGAATGACCTTCGATTCCCTTGTGAGCGGTGAGCGAGCAAGGGCGAAGGGTTCGGGAAACAATGCAAAGCATTTATGCGAACATCGTTTCCCGAACTGTCAGGCGGGCGAGCTAACGCACCAGCGTTAGCGTGGTCTGCCCCGTAAGGGGCGCGGATGCCCCGCCCGCCGAAAGTATCCTTTGGCGTTCGCGCTTATATATCGACAGGGCATTAAGTTTTCTTCTTAATGCCCTGTCGATATATAACAATCGGCGCGAATAAGGTTAGCGGTGCGCAATATATAAATATTATATTCCGAATTTATCGTTATATGCCTTTATACATTTTTCAATGACAGACTGGGCTTCCTTGTGTCCTCCGCTGCGGGAAATGAAAGTTTTTTTACCTTCGAGTTCTTTATAGACGGTAAAAAAGTGCATCATTTCGTCGGTGATGTGCTTCGGCATTTCGTGTATCGACTTATACTCCGCGTAAGTCGGATCGCCGAACGGAAGCGCGATAATCTTCTCGTCGAGGTCGCCGTTGTCTTCCATGGCTATGATGCCTATCGGATGACAGCGTACAAGCGCACAGTTAAGTATCGGTTCGCTGCACATTACGAGTACGTCGAGAGGGTCGCCGTCCTCGCTGAGAGTGCGCGGTATAAACCCGTAATTCGCAGGGTAATGCGTCGAGGTATAAAGCACTCTGTCAAGTATAAGCATCCCCGTACTTTTATCGAGTTCGTACTTTTGCTTCTGTCCTTTCGTTATCTCTATGTAAGCAACGAAATCTTTCGGCGTAATGCGCTCGGGCGCAATGTCATGCCATATATTCATCGTAATCCTCCCCTTTTTATTTACTGTTAATAATATAGCACAACCAACGGCATTTTTCAAGGTCTGCAAACAAAAAATTGCAGGACTTTTCTTATAATTATAAAGCCAACCGTCCGACGACTGCGGACGGTTGGCTTTATATTCGACTAAATAATATTTCAGCTTCTCGAAGCGTCTTTTTTTCTTGCAAGCAAGACAAGCGGGTTCGTAAGCGTTTTCTGTTTTTCCATAAATTTTCTTCCGTCGGCAAAGCAGATACGCTGTGCGGCAAACCTGCCCGTTATTACCGCGGGAGGAAGTCCGCCGCTCTGGAAAATGCACTGTCCCGAAAGGATAAAGCCTTTAAGTCCGGGTACCGTTCCCTTCTGCATAAGCGCTTTGCCCGTTGCCGTATGCACGAAGCCCTGGAACGAACCGTGACGGGTGTTCAGATAACGCTCGTAAGTCATGGGAGTTACTACGTCTATAGGTTCGAGCATTCCTTCGAGCTGAGGATAGCGTTCGCATATGCGCTCGATAAGCTCACGCGCGACGCGCTCCTTTTCCGCCTTGTACGTGCCGTCCTCTTTACGAGCTTTCCACCAGAAATACATATCGTCGTCGCCGATCAACTGAGCCTGTACGACGCTGCAACCGTCGGGGCATCTGAGCGTGGGATCGTACGAATAATTGCGTATTGCCACGCCGGGATAATCTTTATCCACGCGTATCGGTCTTCTGAACATACCGTGAAGTCCGACGGGAAATTCTTCCTGCGTGAGTTCTTTTTTACACTTGAAAGCGGCAATAGTCATCGTGTAAATCGGATAAGTCTTTCTGTCCGCCCAACGCTTTTCCATTTTATCGACCTTATAAGCACCGCCGAGAAGCTTTTTAAGACAATGCTCTGCAGCCGTACTCGATACTACCCAGTCGGAAGAAAGCTTAAGACCGTTTTTGAGTTCCACCCCTGTCGCTCTGTTATTTTCGACGATAACGCGCTTAACTTCGCTGTTATATCTTATTATTCCGCCAAGCTCCTCATAATAAGCAGCCATACGTCTGCTCACGCCCGTACTGCCGCCGATAGGCACGCCGCCGTCCTTGTTCATTACGTGAGAGAGCATGTAAAGCATACTCATAAGATTATAGCCGGGCGCCATATAGTTCGCGAAAAGATAACGCAGGTGCGCGTTTCTGAAACGCTTGCCGTATTCCACGCAATCGACTTTGCTGTATTTGCTCACCCAATAATAATCGCCCGCCATCGTAAGACCTATTTTCATAAGCTGGAAAGGACTCATCATATCGACGGGTTTATCTACGGGACCCTCGATTTTGCGGAAACGCTTTATCATACGGCAAAAACGCCTGATCTCTTTTTCGTCCTCAGGCGCGAATGCAAGCAATTCTTTTTCGAATTTTTTGAAATCCGCGTAAATAGTCAGCTTCTTTCCGTCGTTGAAATCGAAAACGGAAAACACGTCGTGGAAAAATACTTCGGTATCTTCTTCCAGCGCATGCGTTTCGCGCCAGAAATTATAATAGGGATTGCCGGGTTTAGTTCCGACAAGCCAATGAATACAGCCGTCGATATAGCAACCTTTTCTTTCCCAGCCTATGCAGGCTCCCCCGGGAATCGAGTTCTTTTCGAGTATTTCTACGTTGTAACCGCTTTTAAGCAGATATATCCCCGTCGCAAGACCGGACACCCCGCCCCCGACGATAAGTACCTTTTTATCCGTCATTTAATTTTCTCCGAATTACCTTTTAACATATATAGTAATTCCCTAATATAAACCAAATATAAATTACGGGTATAAATTTCAATATTTTTTTATTTTTCGGAGTAAATCTTATGCGGATAAGCCGATTTTAAGTCAAGGAAGATCGCGCGCGAGTACCGTGCCGATAAACATACCGCGATCGTCGGTAACGGGCAGAACCCCGTATTTATCCACAAGCCCCGTTATTTCCGAACATTCCGCTATCGCGCCCGTTCTTATCAGGTCGAAATCCGCGCTTATTTCCACAAGCAGACTGTCAAGCCCGGCCTCCCCCGAACGCAACGCCCACATCAGCATACGTTCGTCCACAATGCCGAGATATTCGCCCGTAACGCTTACAACCGGCAATGCGCCGCCCGCGTCGTGCAGTCTGTCCGCCGCCGTTTCAAGCGTAAAATCGGCGATCAGATAATCAGAACTTTTTTTCAATGTCATTACTGAAATTACGTTCATATTTTCTTACCTCGTCACAGACATTGTAACCGCGAATAATGAATATAACCTTGAAAAAAGCTCCGCGCTTCATTATATTACGATTAGAAAACGGTTAATAAATCGGTATATTGCAAGCGCTTCGCAACAGATTTAACATTTCTTTTTCATGCAAGGCGCATATTTCATTTTTCCATTTGGCATCATCTTTCGTAAGTTCGCTCATTACGCGTAATTTCAAACTACCTTTCTCAATCATTTGTCCATAAGTGTTCTTCTTGGATGCCGGACTTAAATTTGAAAATTTAGAATTAATATTACGTTGTATTATGCAAAGATTTCCGAACCGATCGACGTCATGCCATTTCTCAAACGACTGCTCCGAAGGATGTTGCGGATACCAATGTTCTATTGAATTTCGGAATTCAAAAGAGAACTGCGCAAAATCGAGTTTTTTATATTCGGTATTATCACGTTCCGTCCAAAGCAAATAATCAAGATAATTCAAAACAATATGCGGTGTGTTCACTCCCCGCCGAAAGTTCTCGTCGTTTAGCAAAAATTCGGTTATATTTTCTTTGGCTATATTTTCCGTAAAGTATCGGAACTGTGATAATTTCTGCCTATTATTATCGTCGTACAACCATAGTAATAATTCCGTGATCCAATGCATTATTTTGGGAGAAGTATAAGATACGCGCAAACAAGACTGCAGCATAAGATTGATCTTTGTGCGTGGGCTATATGTTTTCTCCCATTCGTTATGCTCGCCGAAATAGGTATCCTTATAATACGGTTTTTTCTGAGATTTCGCACCGGAAATTTTTAATTCTTTTAAGCTCCAATCGCCTTTTTCGTCTTCGTTTTTGTATTCGCGTTTGATAATATACTTATCAAATAAAAATCTACATTTAAGTAAACATTTAATAAACGATAGTGAAAAATCCTTTTCGTCGATTTTTCTACCGCTACGCTTTCCGTTCTTGATAACTGTTCCAAAAGCATCCAGCAGTTTTTTATCGTCAAGCAAATCCGGAATTGAACAGCTGCCTTTATCCAATTCGTTAGATGCGAATACTTTCAAAACATGTAGCAGGAAATGAGTGAAACCTATTATGCTATCAAATCTGACACGCGCACCGGTTTCATCTTCTCCGTCAACGGGTGCCGACAATTTATTATCTTTTATGATATCCGGTATAGAACGGCTTGATATAGTCGCATCTTCTTTATTATACAGCTTTTCATACCGATCTAGCATAAGCCAATCCCAACCGCTGCAAAATAAAGCTTCTCGATAAATTTTATGAAAATGCATCTGCACATATCCCGTCATATCGCGACAAGCATTCCAAACGATTGAAAACGCATTTCGTTCCTGTTCGTCAAGCGGTTCCATCAATTTTGCCTTCAAAATATCGTGCTGTTCCAATTGTTCCCCACGCACATTCATTATTTCAAAGTAACGATTCAAATCGGTATGCGGCGGTACTTCTATTCTATACAGAATCACTTTTTTCAAATTAGCAATAAACTTATTTTTTTTAATATCATCCGTACGGAACTTGTCATCGATAATTTTTCTGCCGATTATCAAACTTTGTTCAATTTTTTCTATATTAGCGAAATATGACTCGATACTTTCGTTTGTCAATTCGGCTAAACTGTTCAACGTAAAATTCGAGCGATCTCGACATTCATAACTTAACCGATCTTTTCCCCAATTGTAATCTCCGACATAGTCCAAAAGCAAAAAAAGTGCCGTCAGTCGTTGCTGTCCGTCAATAACCTCGTATTTTCCGTCTTTATTCAAATTAACGATCAATGAGCCTAAATAGTAATAATCGGCTGAAAAGTCGTTAATGTCGTCAATAAGCTGACATATTTCTTTATCCGACCAAGCAAAAGCCCTTTGATATAAAGGTATTATGTATTTATCTTTATGAAATAGAGTTTTATTTGAATCGTCCAAAATAAATAAAGGTAAAATTTTATTTTCCATTTTGAACCCCCATAAGGACCTTTAACGATTGATAAAGATTGCTCCATGTTTCGGAGTTGGATTTATCGGGATTTCTGATGATTTGAATTTTTATATTTGCTATTTCGCGATTGCTTCGCGCGGTTGCAATATTGAAAAACATTGGAATGCAATTCGTATAAGTTTTATCCTTATTCCCGATAGCATAATTATTGATCGTATCCATTCCGAGATTATCCATATCTATGCGAATCATCATTGCCCATGCAAACAATTTTTTTACAGCCATTTCGTCGAGCATATGAAATCTATCATAATAAAACAGCAATGCGCAATAAAATAAATTCACGGCATAACGAAAACCCGTGGAATAATATTGCGGAACATTATTTTTTTCGCGCTTCGTGTTAGCGGCCAAAATTTCTTTAATTTGTTCGAATTTTGTGTTGGAAGCAATTTCGTTTTTTAAGTCGGCAATCAAGTTGATATAATAAATTACCATCTTAAAAAATTCACCGCCTGCGCAAAAAGGTTCATTTATTTGAAAACACGGCATGGCTTTGCGTACACGCTGTGCATAAGTATATATACATTTATCGTCCACTCCTTTATATACGTCTATATCCTGCGAAGTAAATGCGCGCGAATTTTCCTTATGCGACCAATTCAGCACAGGAAACAAATATAAGGAAAACAATTCTCTAATCAAGTAAGGTGGAATATCTTCCCACTGTCTGATTAAATTCAGTTTTTCAAAGGGATAGTCGTTCATTTCTCGCAAATGATACGCTTTTAATAAATCATGCGGATCAAGTTCTTTACCTCTGGTATTTTGCGAATCAAACAACTGAAACGCTTCGGAAATTTTATCTACTTCCAAAACAACAACTTCCAAAATTTTTTCAAAAGCGGTTTTATAATCTTCAATTTGCTTTTGTGATGTCATGGATAACCATTCTTTTATAAAACAGTTATTGTCGTATATATTTCCAATGGAAACGCTGTCGTTAAAACCGTGTTTGAGCAGTGCGTTAGTGTATTGCGGATCGATTGCGTGCTTAATCAATGAAAGAGTAATCAGCCGTTGTTGCCCGTCGACAATATCGTATCGCCCGTTATTGTTATGTAATATTACCGAACCCACTCGGTATTTAAAATCCGTATAATCGGGACGACGGCTATCGGTTATTGCCGCATCGATATCTTCGAACAGATCTGAAATATTTTTCCTCGTCCACTTATATGGACGCTGATAATTAGGAATATGCAGCGGCATTTCAAGCAATTTGTTTATGGATATGATCGTGCTCATACTTACCTCAATAGTTTTTTATGTCGAATATTTGCTAATCGCGCTTTGTAGATTTGCCAAGATTTGTTATAATCTTTTTCTTGTTAAAATATGGAATTATTATATCATAATTGTCACAATTAGTCAATAAAGAAATTTTTCGCGATTTCATTGATTTCGTTGCGTATATTTTTTACTGCCCAACACGCCGCTGAGGCGACCACCATTCCTTCTTTTTCGTTTGTATATCCAAATAATATTGTCAAAATTGTTCATGAGTAAAATCACGGCGTGTGCTTGACATAGACGAGTGCGGCTCGCTAACGCTCGCAGCATCCAAACACACGCCACGAAAAAACGGTTAATAAATTTTAATTATAAAAAATACCGCCGTTTTTGACGTCGGTATAAGGAAAAGGGATGCGCGCTTTATGTGCGCGCCGTAACAGGCAATGTATCGGCTTACGTTTTTCGCTATTGCCCGATAAGCCGAAATCGGACCGCGTATATTTGTAAAGAAAGCGCTTTAAACTTATATTAAAGGCTTTCGCCGTTGTCGTTATCGCAGGCGGCCGCATTCTGCGCCTTACCGTGCGAATGAAGAAGCGCGGCTTTTTCCGAAGCGTTTCTGTCGGAATTTCTTCGGACAAGCACTCTTTACGTTTCTTACACGTTTATTATAAGGCTTATCGCGCAAAATGTCACGCGGATATTGTTTCGGCGGTGTAAACATTTTGTAATATTTATTTTTACTTCGGCAATAATGCCCGTCTTACACGCCTTAGGTCGCTTTCCCGTTCGCGCGCTTGGTTTTATACTCTTACCCGCTTGACAAAACAAGCATAAAAGGTGTATTATTAAACGTAAACAAATCAAGTTCAGAGGTATAATACTATGGAAAACCGTTGGGAACTCAATAAAAATCTCGCACAGATGCTCAAAGGCGGCGTTATAATGGACGTCACCACGCCCGAACAGGCGCGCATCGCGGAAGAAGCGGGCGCATGCGCAGTCATGGCGCTCGAACGTATCCCCGCTGACATACGCGCGGCAGGCGGCGTTTCGCGCATGAGCGATCCCAAAATGATCAAAGGAATACAGGAAGCCGTTTCCATTCCCGTCATGGCTAAATGCCGTATCGGTCACTTTGCGGAAGCGCAGATACTCGAAGCGATAGAAATCGACTATATCGACGAATCCGAAGTGCTTTCTCCCGCCGACGACGTTTATCATATCGACAAGACCAAGTTCAAAGTGCCTTTCGTATGCGGCGCAAAAGACCTCGGAGAGGCTCTCCGCCGTATCAACGAAGGCGCGTCCATGATCCGCACCAAGGGCGAACCGGGTACGGGCGACGTCGTTCAGGCTGTGCGCCATATGAGAAAGATGATGAGCGATATCCGCCGTCTCACCTCCTGCGCGGAAGACGAGCTGTTCGACGAAGCGAAAAAACTTCAGGTCCCCTATGATCTCGTTCTTTACGTGCACAAGAACGGCAAACTCCCTGTCGTCAATTTTGCGGCAGGCGGCGTAGCAACTCCCGCTGACGCTTCCCTTATGATGCAGCTCGGCGCGGAAGGCGTATTCGTAGGCAGCGGCATATTCAAGTCGGGCAATCCCGCAAAACGCGCACGCGCTATCGTTCAGGCGGTCACCAACTATAAGGACGCAAAACTTATCGCCAAACTCAGCGAAGATCTCGGCGAAGCCATGGTGGGCATTAACGAGCAGGAAATTCAGCTTCTTATGGCGGAGCGCGGTAAATAATGCGCATAGGCATACTTTGTCTGCAAGGCGCGTTTATCGAGCATATACACATGCTTGACAAACTCGGAGCGGACAGTTTTGAAATACGTCAGAAAAGCGATCTGCGCCGCTCGTTCGACGGGCTTATAATTCCCGGAGGAGAATCCACGGTCATAGGCAAACTGCTCGGCGACCTCGGAATGACCGAAAAAGTGCGCGGAATGATAAAAGACGGACTGCCCGTTTTCGGAACGTGCGCGGGACTCATTCTGCTTGCAAAGCGCATCGCAAACGACGATCGCTCTCACCTCGCGACGATGGACATTACCGTAATGCGCAACGCTTACGGCAGACAGCTCGGCAGTTTCGCCTGCGTCTCGCCTTTCGAGGGCATAGGAGAAATCCCGATGACGTTTATACGCGCGCCGTATATAACGGAAGTCGGAGCTAATGCGCGCGCCCTTGCCGAAGTCGACGGTCACATAGTCGCGGCAAGGCAGGACAATCAGCTCGTTACCGCCTTCCATCC
>CASFAN010000074.1 GCA_949292715.1 uncultured Eubacteriales bacterium | reverse complement strand
AATGTTATGACCGTGATCTTAATGGTCCATATCGTGCTTTTCTTTAAGCCTTTGCCTGACGTTTTCTGCGCGGAGTCGTTTTTGTGATCCTTTTTACGGGGTTCGGCGTCCGCGCCCGATTCCTTTTTGGACAGTCCGTTTTTTTGCACGGGATCTTCATTTTCTTTGTACGAAGATTTGTTCTGCAGATTTTCGGACTCGTTTTTATCCGGCGGAGCGATCTCGGACTCCGGATTTAAATTTTGAGATGTGCCTTTTGTGGCGTTTGTATCGTTTGAAACAGATGTCATACCGTAAATTTTATTGCATGCAGCGATATTATATAACGATAATATAACGAAATAATGGTGGCAATAAGCCCAGTAAACCTTGCGCCATCAGGTTCGGTAGGTTTTCCCTGCGTTCCACTCGTCGTCGCCGTCCGAGCAGTTTCCTTTCAAGGAGCGCAAAACGGGATTACTCCTCGTTTAACCGAATCGCCACTTAGTGCACACTATAATCCTCGGCTTAAAACAGTCTAGAAAATTTCTTTTACAGATTTGATACAATTTATCCTCTTTTGCAAAGAGGGTTTCATAGGCAAAGACGTCTTCGGTTCGCGAATCTCGGACGCCCGACACCCTAATTCACACGACTTCACTCAAGGCAAGCTACTCTGCACACAGCTTTTGTTTACCGCATTGCAGGTTTAATCCCATTCAGTAGAGTTTACGTCAATGCCGTTTTCTCCACCGATATGGGTCTCCACGGTAGTTGGGTCGGCACCGATATGCCGTTACCGGTCGCCCAAGAACCTTAACTCCCAGCATCAGCCCACGTTTGGGCAACGTAAGCAAACACAAGAAACTTCATCGATATGCTCTTTAACGGTATTTTAACCCCGCCTTCGATTGTATCGCACCTGACTAGAATACTGCGCCACCACTATTAAGTTGTTATATATTATATCATTTACAGATAAAATATGCAAATGATTTAGAAAAATACTTTTTTCGGACAAAGCCGAAAAAATCATTCTTCTTCGGTCAAACTGAGTCTGGACAAATCCTTGTTCAGAAGTTCGAGCTTTCCTTTGCCCTCGTTCAGCTGGTCAATACACTTTTTGCCCGCTTTTATCGCTTCGTCATAAAGATTCAGACCTTCTTCCACGGACAGATTCTCGTTTTCGAGTTTTTCCACCAATTTCTGAAGTCTTTCGAAGTCTTTTTCGAAACTCATGCTTTACCTCCGGGATTTAATTTTATTTCGTCGACGGTAGCTTCAATTTTTCCGAAAGAAGCGTAAAGCGAGATCTTGTCGCCTACGCTAACGTCTCCGGAGCCGGAAACCGGTTTGCCTCCGCGTTCGGCGCGCATATAACCCGCTTTAAGTAAATTGACCGGATTGAGCGCGTCCAGCTTCGACAGCACGCCGTCAAGCGCGCGTTCTTTTGCAGAGAGCGTCCTTTCGATTCCCCCTTTCGCCTTTGCGAGAGTTTCTGAAACTTTCTTGGAAAGCCTCGAAAGCATTTCTCCCGCTGTATATGTTACCCTGCCGACCAGATTTACCGTACCGAGCCGCATTTCTCCGATAGCGGTTTTCAGACTTTTGCCTGCCGCGGCAATGTCTTTTAATATGTCCTTTTTCAGCTGATCGGTGTCGAAAGTAACCGCTTCCGCAGCGGCAGTAGGTGTCAAAGATCTCATGTCCGCCGCAAAATCCGCCAGCGTAAAATCCGTTTCGTGTCCTACCGCGGAGATAACGAAAGTATTCATTTCGTATAACGCGCGAACTACTTCTTCGGAATTAAACGGCATCAGATCCTCGTAGGAACCGCCTCCCCTTGCCAGTATAACCGCATCGAAACCGCACATATCCGCAAGTTGTAAGGCTTTTACGATTTCCGCGGGCGCGTTTTTACCCTGGACTGCGGTGTCTATCACCGTAATATTGATGATTCTATTGTATTTGCGGACCGTACTGCAAATATCCTTGATGACCGCGCCGTCCTTGCTGGTAACGACTCCCAGCTCGAACACGAACGCGGGCATTGTTTTTTTGTGCGATTCCGAAAACAGCCCTTCGGCCTCCAGCTTTTTTCTGAGGAGTTCGAGTTCCAGAAACATTTTGCCCCTGCCGAACGGCTCGATCCGTTTGGCGACGAAGCTCATTCTGCCGCTTTTGACGTAATAATCGGGAGTGCCGAACATCAGGACGCGTTCGCCCGTTTCGGGTAAATACGTTTTCTCGACGCCGAAACAGCATACCTGTATAGCCGCGTCCTCGTCTTTCAGGGTACAGTACAGATTTCCTTTGACCGTGTTTACGCCGCTGACTTCGCCCATCAGATAGATGTCGTGAAGCAGTTCTTCGGCGTCGATTATGCGGTTCAGGTAAAAATTAAGCTCCGAAACCGTGATGTATTTTCTGTTTTGCATTATTGCGCGGTCAGTTCCTTATACACGGAACTCAAAATGCCGTTCACGTAAGAATAAGACTTTTCCGTTGAATACGTTTTGACCAGTTCCACCGCTTCGCTGATGGAAACGCCCAAAGGAATATCGTCCATGTATTTCATTTCGTAAACGGCAATCAGCATCGCCGCCATGTCCGCAAGGAATATCCTGTCGGACTTGAAATTTACGGCGTATTTTGAAACGGTTTCCTTCAGCTCATCAGCATGCTCGATAACTCCGCGGTAAACCGCGGTGATGTATTCCGACTCGCTCCCGGGCATGTCTACCGCCGTCATAATAGCTAACGTCCTGGGGTTTTCACGCCCCAGGAACAGATATTCAAAAACGAGTTTATATACGCTGTCGCGCGCTTTTTTCCGGTATTGCATTATAAATTTATGTTGTCCACCGTAACGTTGACTTTTTTGACGCGGAACTTGGTGGCTTCCTCCACGTCGTTTTTGATGGTTTCCTGAAGCTGGCAGACGGTCTCCGGAATGGAATAACCGTAATCGACGTTGACGAAAATATCGATAATGACCTCGTCTGTACCGATAATGTAAACATGACAATTCGTGTTTTTCAACGTCTTGATTCCGAAGCGGTATTTCGCAACGCCATCGAGGCGGGTAACGCCCTCGACCTTACGGAACGATTCGTTCGCAACCGACGCGATCAACGTGGAATACTGTTCGACAACCTGTGGCTTCATCTCTTCCATAGCGATATGATAGCACATTCGCAGCGCTTTAGCAATTATTTACAACAGAATTTGAACAGGTATCGCTATCTTATTCCGTGTATCGCCTGTCAGATCCTCGATCCGACAAAAACGAAAAAGAGCTTGCTCGGCGGAACAAGCCCTTTTTCAATACTGTCGTCAGTGACGGTTTCAACCCTTTAAATCATTTTGGTAAAAGCGATTTTATACATAAGGGATTATCACCACGTTGGGAGCAGTAAAATCTGTTTCGCTGACGATGATATCCAGTATTTGGGCGGATTCTTCCAGCGTAAGCTCCTCGTCCATAACCACCACGTTAACGTTTTCGGTGCTCATGGTAACTACGCAGTCCTCGAAGCCTTTGGCTTTGATCAGTCCTTCGAGCACGAGTTCGGTTTCCATCGCTCCCGTGATCAGAAGTTTCTGTTCCTCGGCGGACGCGATCGCAGCTTCGGAAGAAGAAGCCGACGCGATTATTTCGTCGAGATACTGAAGTTCCTGACTTCTGGTTTCTTCTCTGTCCGTGCGATACGTCGAGAAGAAGGTTTCGGCGGTACCCGTCTGATCGGTTCCCGCAGGCTGTCCGTCTTGCTGCTTGACGTTAAGGAAGTAGTTCAAACAGCCCGTTGCAACAAGCAAGGCAACCATCGTTACAACGACGATAATCTTTTTCTTGTTGGCTTTGATGCTTTCTTTCAGCTTTGCTAGTTTATTTTTCATACTGCTCTCCTTGTTAGTATTTGTATCGTATTCGGATTGATACCCAGAACCGTCGAGACGGCGTCTCTGAGTTTTAGTTGCACTTTTATGTCCTTAGCGCCTTCGGCGACCACCAAAACGCCTATGATTTCCGGCATCTGTTCGCCCAAGACCACTGCGGAAGAACCTTGCATCACCGGAGATGTAGTCGTGGTTACGGTCGTCGTTTCGGAATTTCCCGAAACCGTTGTGGTCGAGTGAGTGTTCGTCGAAGTCGCCGTGATCTTATTCTCGGTAGTCGCGTATGTTATCATTACGTCAACCTTTCCCGCGCCTTCTATCTCGGACAGAATGGCTTCGAGTCTTGCCTCGAGTTCCGTAGTTATATCCCCTGCGGTATCGGCTTGTTTGTCGGCTTTTAAGGTGCTTACGGTAGAGTATATTATTATGACTATCGCAATTATGACCAACCCGATAATAATTTCTATATTTTTTATTCCGCGGATTTTTTTAATCAGTTCCTTGATTTTTTCCATCATTTCTTCCCGTTATAAAAACTTTATTCGTATCGACCGAAAGATATGCCGCGGCAAACGCTTTTATTTCGGAGTCCGACGCCGACACACTGCCCGAAGCCGAAATATCGACTATGACAGCGGCTGTTTCGGAATCGGAGTCGTAGCCTGTCAAATGAATTACGACCTCCGCTTTTTTTACGCCTATCGATTCGAGTTTTCTTTCCAGATTTTCGGCTTTGAATTCGACTTTGGAAATAGCTACCTCGGCAAGATATTGTTGATTTTCGGTTTCGGACAGAATCGTTTCCGCGTCGAAAGAACCGCCGAAGAGCTTCGGCAGAGGCGCTATTATTACCGCAAAAACGATAAGCGCGGTAACGCTTTTTACGAACTTTTTAGTGTTTCCGTCCGCAAGAATTATGTCCGCGAGCGTGCCGACGGCAATAGCCGCGGTAATGCTTATGACCCAGGCGGTAAGACTCATAACACGCCCACGTTGAACGCTCCGATGACAAGCATCAGCATAACGAAGATCAAAAAGCCCACTCCCGCAACGCATGCGATTAAAAGATTTATGTTCGATGCGGTATTATATATCAATTCCGAAATTTTCGGGTCTCCGACTGGTTCAATAATGCCGGCGGTGAGCTTCAATATCGCCGAAAACAGCACCATCTTTATTATAGGTACGGTTACGGTAAGGACCAATACGACGAACACACCGAGTCCCAAAGCGTTTTTTATCAGCACGCCGCTAGCCATCACTATATCGAAACCTTCGGACAGATATCCGCCGAGGATCGGGACATAGCTCGACAGCGCGAATTTGGCGCTTTTGACCGCGACGGTATCTATTCCCGCGCCCACAATGCCTTGAATGCTTGCAAACGTCGTTACCAGTCCGAACATTATACCGAGGATCCACCCGCCTATCGATTTTACGGCTTTGGTGAGTTTTCCGAGTTTTACCGAGTCGCTGAGGTTGCCTATTATAGTAAATACCACCGAAGCGAAAAACAAAGGGATTATAAGCGCGTTTATAACGTTGACTACGACTCCGCTGACTAGGAGCGTAAAGGGCGCGAGCATTTCCGCGCCGCCCACCCCGCCTAACGCCGTCAATAACGTGGCGAACACGGGAGCGGAATAGGAAACGAGCGTATTCAGATCCGAGATGGCTTCGGTTACTCCGCCGCTTAAAGAAGCTATGATGCCCGCAAGCGAAGCGACTACGCCCGCGTATATCGCAAAATATACGATTTGTTTAGTTGATTGACGTTTGAATCCGCCCGTCAGCGCGTCCGACATTCCTCCTAAAACAGACAGTACCACGAGTACCGCGACCGACGCCACGGCGCCGGCAAGCCCCTTTTTGAACGACTCCCACGCGTAATCCAACAAATCGTTCGCGGAAATGGAATTTTCGCCGTCAATGACCGATTTGATGAAACTTTTCAGCGAACCGCCGAATCCGTCCACGCGCGAAGCGGAGTTTTTAAAATATTCGTCCAGTTCTTCCGAGATCAGCAAGTCGAGTTCGCGGTCTATTTCTTCGTTTATATCCTTTTCGATTTCGTCGAGTTTGTCCTCGTCGTCGGCGTATGCGATTTTCACACCGTTTTCTCCTCGAAACGAGGTAAACGAAACTATAACGGATAACAGGAAAACCGCCGCGACGATAAAGGTTATTTTACCAAGCTTACGATTGTGTTTACAAGCCCCGTAATGACGGGCAACGCCAGGACCGCTATGCATATCTTACCTCCGAACTCCACTTTTTTCGCTATCGAAGCGGAGCCGTAATCTTCCGCGATACCCGCGCTGAATTCCGTCAGGTATCCTATGCCGATTATTTTTACTATAGTTTTCACGAGCGCGTTGTCGATCTGAGCGAGCGAGGTCAATTCCTTGAAGCTGTCGATTATCAGGGTAAATTCGTCCAAAAGCGAATAAATTATCACTATACCCGTTACAATCCCCGCAACAGCGGCTAAAGACGGTTTGACTTCCCTCAGTACGCCGACCGTTATAAGCCCTACGAAAGCTATCAGAATTACCCTGACTATTCCCACATCAGTACAAGTTGAATAGCGACCGGATACTGTTGAAAAGACCGCTGAGCATTTCTATCACCATTACCAGCACGATGATAAGCGCGGTCAGAGTGACGAACGTGGTCAGTTCGCGTTTGTCGCTTTTTTCGAGTATCGAATTTATGACTGCGGCGAGAATACCCACGCCGGCTATTTTGAAGATGGTTTCCAGTCCCGTCATATAGCCAATATCACCAAACCGACGCCAAGTAAAAACATCAGTTTTTTTATAAGTTCCCCCTTTTGTTTTTTTTCTTTTTCGGCAACCTTTTCCATGTTTTCCGCGATACTTATCGAATACCTGAACAAAGCGGCGCGGGAAACGTAATCGGTTTCGGATAGTCCCTTCAAAAAGGCGTTTACCTTCTCGAGGTCCTCTTTTTTCAGTCTGTCGGAGGCGCACTCCGCCGTCCCGCCTTCCGAAAGCTTTCCGCTCGCCTCGGTTATCATTTTTTTGAACTCCGATTTACACTCGAAGCCCGATAATAGCGCGGGCATGTCCGTTTTCAGGAACTCCGTTTCGCGCTCGGAATATCTCACGAACGCCAGATAATCCCTGACGGTATTCAGCCGCGATTTGTAATAATTGTCGACGGCCAAGCCTATATAAACGCATATCAGAAGCCCCACCGCGGCAAGTATTATCCCCAGCATTACAACCTTGTTACCGATTTTATGCTGCCCGCGCGCGGAATATGCGTCAGCACCACGGCGTAAGAGAACAGTTCCCTGACCTTGGGAAAGCGTTTCAGAACGCTTTCGACGGAATCGGAGTGGATACTTGCGGCGATCTTTACGCCGCTCGAGGCGATATCGCGTATTACGGGCATATCTACGGACGGAAAAATTTCGTCCATGACTATGATCTCGGGGTTCAGCGCGCGTATGGCGCCCTCTGCGGCAAGACGTTTCGGCGTGTTCACGATAAAGTCGGCGCGAGGCCCGAAACGCGCTCCGCCCGCAAAAAACTCTCCGCGTTCGTCGAGTATCAAAGTATCCCTGTTTTCGCTTAATATCCTCGCTATATCCCTTAAAAGCGTCGTTTTTCCGCCGTAAGGCGGAGAGATCACCAAAAGATTTTCAAACGGGTTGAGGATGTTAAGTATCCTGTCCGCGGCTCCGACGACCTCGTGCGGGATCCTTACGGTAAGCGAAGTAAAATTCTTATAGGTTAATATTTTCCCCGATTCGACCACCCCTTCGCCTGCCACGCCTATCCTTACGCCTTTCGAATAATGAACGTATCCGTTTTTGAGTTCCTCCTGGTACGCGTAAAGCGACGACATCGTAGCGCGTTTCAAAACGGCGGTTATATCTTCGGAACTGCACCTGTACTCCGCGAATTTTCCGCCCGAGGCGTTTTTGACGAAGACCTTTTCGCCGCGTCTTAACCTTATTTCGGTAACTGCGTTCAACGGCACCGCTTTTACGACGGCGGCGTAAATTTGTTCTCCTAAAAGTTTAAGCACGCTAAAAATGTATTCCGGTAATATTCCCTATTTGACAACGAACGTGAATAAATTATTTACAAAGCTAAAACGTCGCCGAGGCATACTCGTACCCGCTCTATAAAATTAAAAACCGACATTCGATGTCGGTTTTTAATTATCCGATACGCCTTACGTATCGCTTATCCCTTCCGTTCCCGAATTAAATCCCTCACCATACCGGGAACGGGCAGGTTTTACGGATTACGGGATTTATCAGCGTCTCTCCCATGTTGTCGACGCATAGTTTAAGCTTAAATAACTTGCCGCAGTGCTTTTACGTGCCAAATTATAGTACCGCAACGAATAAAGGCTTTCTTTCCAACCCATTATGTTTTTAAACGTAGCCGAAGTTAACACTGAGCAATTATAAAAAGCACCAATTCCTATTCTCGTTACGCCGTTGCCAATTGTCACCGACTGCAAGCCGCTGCAATTATAGAAAGCATATTCTCCTATGCTAGTTACCGAGTCGGGGATCGTCACCGAAGTCAAGCCGCTGCAATTGTAGAATGCATATTTATATATGCTGTATCGAGATACATTCGTTCCGTCGTTAGCAGTAAAAGTTTCGGGTAATGAAATGGCGGTCTTATTTCCCGAATATCCCATCAGGTACGCATTATCTCCGTCATAGTAAAATATAAAGCCACTTTCGTCTATGGTTAACTTAGAATCCTCTTCGTTTGTCAACACCCTTTTAGCATAATATGCCACATAACCGTTATTAGAACTTCCTGCAATAATATCTATAGAACTATTGTTATAAATTTGTATTAGTCTATAGCAATTATAGAAAGCAAGTTGTCCTATGCTCGTTACGCCGTTGCCTATTGTGACCGAAGTCAAACTGCTGCAATTATAGAAAGCATGTTCTCCTATGCTCGTTACGCCGTTGCCTATTGTGACCGACTGCAAGCCGCTGCAATTATAGAAAGCATATTCTCCTATGCTCGTTACGCCGTTGCCTATCGTGACAGACTTTAATCTGCTGCGATTATAGAAAGCATATTCTCCTATGCTAGTTACCAAGTCGGGGATCGTTACCGAGGTCAAGCCGACGCAATTGTAGAATGCATATTTATATATGCTGTATCGAGATACATTCGTTCCGTCGTTAGCAGTAAAAGTTTCGGGTAATGAAATGGCGGTCTTATTTCCCGAATATCCCATCAGGTACGCATTATCTACTCCGTCATAGTAAAATATAAAGCC
>CASFAN010000073.1 GCA_949292715.1 uncultured Eubacteriales bacterium | reverse complement strand
CGTATGCGTTGCGGCATTCGCGTGTCTCGATACGTTCATTCTGTACAGTCTCGGTAACTTTATCATAGGCTATATCGATATAGCCGAGATAATCGAAAGAATAGCAGGCGGTAACTTTGCGCTCGGATATACTGCGGTTACATTGCTTGCCGTCGTCATATTCGTTATCGTAGACCTTATTTACGTGTTCGTCGGCAGACGTATAGCCGCAAAGTTGAAGTGAAAAAATGCGCGTTGAATTATACAGTAAAGGAGCGAAATTCCATATCGAGTTTCGCTCCTTTAAAGATACATAATATGAGTTCGGATACAGTATCTTTTTTCGGCGGTAAAGCGTATCGAATTCATCGGATTGTTTTTTAAACTTTTCGGGCAAAAAACGAGAACAATCTGTTTATTGCTTCATGTAAGATTTCCGGGTGCAGCAGAGAATAAACAAGTCCGAGCACCGCGAAGTGTCCGACATAAAATATATAAAAGAAATATTTGAGTTTTGCTTTGCCTTTCGAGCCGTTGTACAGCGCAATCAAAGGTACGGAAAGCAGGCACAGCCATTGCAGCGTGCCGAGGGACAGCGACACCGCAACAAGTCCGAGCGTAAAACATATTACGCGTGCGGCGGACGTATCTATACGCTCCAACAACCCTTGCGCGCCGTAGCTGCGAAAATCGGTGAGCCTTACGGTAACGGGAAGCATTACTCCTGCGATTCCGTATTCGACTTTTGCGCCGATACATACGAAAACGCAGAGCGCGACCGCCGCTATAAGCGCAACGACGGAGGCTGCGGTATTTGCGCCGTCGAGTGCGAACGCGTACTTCTTGACGTTTTGCAAGGCATAGGCGACAAGTGCCGAAAGGGAAAAGGTGATGAGAATGTCGAAATGCATCGCGCCTTCCGCAAAAGACAATACCGCGCTTACCGCGAGTCCGACGGCAAGCATTGTCAGAAAATGAACGAGTTTGCGGCGAGTGTAATAAAACCCTTCGGCGGCGGTAAAAGCGAACAGCGGCATTGCCAGTCTGCCGATCGCCCTTAATATAAGTACGGTCGGAAACAAAAGCATTCCTATATGGTCTGTAAGCATGGCGGCGCAGGCAATCAGTTTAAGCGCGTTGCCGCTTATCGGACCTTTTCTGCAATCGTTGTTTGCGGTTTCGTTTTCCATACAATCGGATTATATCATTATAAATCGTTTACGGCAAGCAAGATGACGAAGCGGTTTAAGTTACCGATAAAAAATAATTAGAAAATAGTTAAAAGCAAATAAAAATCCGAAAAAAACATTGACTAAATACCGAAAATAATAGTAAAATAATTCATATAAATATGCTTTAAACGCGCGGCAAGCGCCGCGCCGAGGAGATAATATGGCAAAAAAACCTTTGTATCAACAGGAAGGACAGGATCCGGGCGGAGAAATTGTGCTTAAAAAACGCAAAAAGCTCGGATGCCTTGCGAAATTTCTTATAACGCTTGCCATAAGCGTAGTACTTTTTTTCGTTACGGCTATTGTCGGTCTGCTGATAGGCAACGGTATACTCAAAAGCAATTTCGGCGTGTCGCTTTTCGATCTGCTCGGATGTATGTCCGACCTGAAGAACGTAAAGGCGGAGAACGTAATTACCAATCCGTACGAAGAATCGGATACGGACGGTTTTTACGTCGCGCTTAATTCTTCGCTTTTCCTGAACGACGGAGTGATAGACGAAGAATATTTCGAGAGCATAACGGACGCTTCGTCTTCCGGAGGTGACGTAACGGGAGCGGTAACAAGCATACTCTCGCGCGACTCTTTCTCTGCGGATAAGCTTGCGGCTTATAATTCCGTCAGCGGAACGAACGAAGGAAACACCGTGATTACCGACCGTCAGCTTGCCGCTTTCCTTAACGATTTTCTTATAGATTCGGGAAAGCTGGACGAGATATCGGGCGACGTTTCTTCCTTGCTCGGCGACAGCAAGCTCAGCGAAGTAATCAAGCTTGAACAGGCTATTCTTCAATCCGGCGCAGACATGAGCGAAGAGGATAAGGTATTGTACGGCGCAGACAACGAAGGCGTGTACCTTACCGTGACTTTTTCGTTCGACGTTAAAACTACGATAAAGGGCGTGCTGGATAATGCGGGGGCAGGCGGTTTCGTATGGATTGCAAACATGATTCTTCCCGAAACGGCGTATCTGTCGGCGACTTTCGATCTTACCGACGCGGAATACGGGGTAAAACTCAACGTCAACGACATGGATAGGCAGTCCTGCAAAATGAATTATCTTTCCGACGAGATGAAAGCGAAGTACGGCGAAGATACGTCGCAGTACGACAGGCTTTGCATTATCATAGAAGGTTTTTCGGGAACGGACGTGAACGCAATGCTGTCCGAAAATCTGCAAGGACTCACGTCTTTCCTTTGCAAAAGCGACAGCGCCGAAGGTGAAGCCCCGTTCTGCTTCGCCGATATAATCGATCTTGACAGCGTGGCGGCATTGCCGGGCGGCGGGAATCAATTCGGTTCTAACGCGCTTGAATTCATGACAAACAGCATAAACTCGGCAAGCGGCGGCAATGCGACCGAAGCGGATATAGTCGCGCTCATGCAGTCTCTTATCTGCACCGACTACGACGACGCATACGGCGTTGAAAACAGAGTCGATCTGTATGCGGAAGATATCACGGCGCTCGAAGCGGCGCTTGAGCAGTGCGGTTTTACTTCGGTTACCGATATACGTTCGCAGAGCGATCTCGATAAACTGAAAGCCGTGTATTCGGGCATAGCTTACGACGAGCTTGCCGCTCCGATAGGCGCTGATATGACAAACGTTTACGATCAGGTGTTTGTCGAAGGGTTTGCCGAAGCATACGGTATCGATATGAATAAATACGAAGGCGGCGGGGATAGCGGAACTCCCGTCGGTAAGTATACGTTCTCGGACATTATGTCAGTTGCGGAAACCTCGGATGTAGGCGCGCTGACCGCGGAACAGCAGGAATTGCTTCGCAGGATAGGACTCGCATACGCAGAAGGCGAGGCGTCCGGAAACGCTCCCGTATTCGGTATAAACGATAAAATGCTCGGCGCGGTGCTCAGGGAGCTTTCGGATATGTACGATACCGAATCGGGAATATCGCTGCGCAGCGTAAAACTGACGGAGTCGAGCGGAAAGAAATATGCAGACCTTGTGTTTACGCTCGATGCCGGCGGGCTCATTTCCGACGAAACGCTGGGCGGACTGCTTCCCGAATATATATCAGTGGGAGTGCGCGCGGAAGTGACCGAGGGCAAAGGTACCGTGCGCGACGGAGCGAAAATAATCTCCTTTAACGGGCTTACCGAGGACGGAGGCGTTGCGGGAATAGAGGAGCTTACGTGCGAAAGGTTGCTTGACGCGCTCGGAGCCGTTCTGCCTGCGGTGAACTTTGACGAAATACTGACTTCCGTATCCGACGGGTTGAATCAGATGGTAGACAATATTTCCGAATATTTCCCGGGAGCGGTGTTCGTGACGGAATAAACTAATATTTGTATCTTTGCGGCGTTTTGTGCCGCATACGCGGATGGTTATAGAAAGACTGACAATTAAAAATTACAGGAATTACGCTTTTGCCGAGATTTTTCCGAGCAAAGGCGTGAACCTGTTTATAGGCGATAACGCGCAGGGCAAGACGAATCTGCTTGAAAGCGTAAGGCTTGCAAGCGTCGGAAGAAGTTCGCGTACGCCGCGCTGGCAGGAACTCATAAAATGGGGCGAAAAAGCCGCGAGCGTCAACGTTCGGGTGCGGAAGGACGTGGGTTCGGACGAGGTTACCGTAAGACTTGGTGACGCAAAAAGCGTTGCTGTCAACGGCTTTCCCGTTTCCCGAATAGGCGAAATGATGGGAGTGGTAAAAACGGTGCTGTTTACTCCGGACGAACTTGCTATCGTCAAGGACGGACCGGGCGAGCGGCGCAGATTTGCGGACATAGCGCTTTGTCAGCTTTCCAAACCGTATTTTTACGCGCTTACCAGATACAATAAAATACTGTCGCAGCGCAACCGATTGCTGAAAAGCAATCCGACGGATTCCGCGCTCGAAGTCTGGGACATACAGCTTGCCCGAGAGGGCGCAGGGGTTATAAAATCGCGCAGAGGCTTTGTCGGGCGCATAGCGAGTCTTGCGGAAAAAATACATTCGGAGATAGCCGAGAACGAAAAACTCGAAGTGAGTTACGAGGGAATGGACGGGGTCGGCAAAGAGGAGATAGAAAAGAACTTCTTTGAAATGCTTGTGAAAAACCGTGCGCGCGATAAACAATTCTGCATAACTCATTGCGGACCTCAGCGCGACGATATGGCAATAAGCGCAAACGGCGTGGACTTGCGTACGTACGGTTCGCAGGGGCAGCAACGCAGCGCGGCGCTTTCTCTCAAACTTGCCGAAATGGAACTGCTCAAACAGGAAAGCGGGGAATATCCCGTACTGCTTCTGGACGATGTACTGAGCGAGCTCGATCATAAGAGGCAAAGCGAACTTATAAAAAAGATCGGAGCATATCAGACTATAATAACTTGCACGCACCTGCCCGACGACGTCAGAGAGCGGATAGGCAAGGTTACCGAATTCGAAGTGATCGGCGGCAATGTTAAAGTCAGGGAGAACGAAAGATGAAAGACGGAATTTACAAGATAGCGGCGGCAACGCCGCACATAAGACTGGGCGACGTCGTTAGCAACGAGCGCGAAATCATCGGACTTATAGAAAAAGCCGCGGACAAAAAAGCAAGCGTGCTTGTGCTTCCCGAACTCTGCGTTACGGGTTACACGGCTGGGGATCTTTTTTTGCTCGACAGCCTCATAAGCGGCGCGGAAAACGCGTTGCGCGGTATAGCCGCCGCTACTGTCGGCAAAAACCTTGTCGCGGTCGTAGGCGCTCCCGTGATGCACGGCGGAAAGCTGTACAGCGCGGCGGTCGTTATGTGCGACGGGCATATAAAAGGGATTGTGCCCAAAAAGAATATTCCGAATTACTCGGAATTCTACGAGGGCAGAATGTTTACGCCTTACCGCGGCGAAAACGAATTTGACGATAAATTCGGCTGCCTGTTCGGAAATAAAATTATTTTCCGCCATAAAGAAGGCGAGCTTGCTTTTGCCGCGGAGGTCTGCGAAGATCTGTGGGTGCCCGACAGTCCGGGCGTATCGCACGCGCTTGCGGGAGCTTTGCTCATATGCAATCCGTCCGCTTCGGACGAAACAATATCCAAGGCGGATTATCGCCGCGCGCTCGTCGGCATGCAGTCCGCAAGGCTTTGCTGCGCTTACGCTTATGCCGACGCGGGAAGCGGCGAAAGCACGACGGATGCGGTGTACGGCGGACATAATCTGATATGCGAAAACGGCAGAACGCTTGCTGAGGGACAGTTGTTTTCCGACGAGATGATAATCGCGGACATAGACGTAAAACACATGGCGCACGAGCGCCGTCGTCTTACGAGTTTCGGCGTTGAAAAGGAAGGATATACGGAAGTCGTATTTTCGCTTCCGCTCCGCGATACGGAGTTTACGTCGCCGCCCGAAAGAAACCCGTTCGTTCCCGCCGACGCCGCGAAACTCGGGAAAAGAGCGGAAGAGATACTTCGCTTACAGACGGCGGGACTTGTCGGACGTATGTCGAACTGCAATATAAAAAAGTGCGTGGTAGGCGTCAGCGGAGGGCTGGACAGTACACTCGCGTTGCTTGTCGCTGTTCGTGCGGCGGACGCGCTCGGACTGCCGCGCGGTAATATAATTGCCGTGACGATGCCGTGCTTCGGAACTACAAAGCGTACGCGAGGGAATGCCGTCAAGGTGAGCAAACTCCTCGGAACGTGCTTCCGCACGGTAAACATTGCGCAGAGCGTGAAACGGCATCTTCGCGATATAGGTCACGACGGAAAAACGACGGACGTCGCTTTTGAAAACGCACAGGCGCGCGAACGCACACAGGTGCTTTTCGATATAGCGAACATGGAAAACGCGCTTCTCGTAGGCACGGGCGATCTTTCGGAGCTTGCTCTCGGCTGGTGCACGTATAACGGCGATCACATGAGTTCGTATGCGGTAAATTCGAGCATACCGAAAACGTTGGTGCGTTGTCTTGTGGCATATGAAGCCGAACGTCTCGGAGAACTCCGAGACGTGCTCCGCGATGTGCTTGACACCCCCGTCAGTCCCGAGCTGTTGCCTACGGGCGGGGATAAGGTGGTTCAGCCGACGGAGGAGATCATCGGACCTTACGAACTTCATGATTTTTTCCTTTATCATCTGATTCGCTGGGGGTCGTCCAAAGCCAAGATAAAACGTCTCGCGCTTGCCGCTTTCGACGGCGTTTATTCCGCCGAAACGGTGGAGAAGTGGCTGGGCATATTTTTCCGCAGGTTCTTTACGTCCGCCTTTAAGCGTAACTGTCTTCCGGACGGAGCGAAAGTGGGCAGCGTAAGCCTTTCGCCGCGCGGCGATTGGAGAATGCCTTCCGACTCGTCTGTAATAGAATAAAAAGGCAAAATTAAACAGAAAAAATTTTTTGTTTAGCACGTACGTTTAATATTCCTTTAAGATAATCATATTATCATAACTCGTGTAAAGCGGTTGGCTTTACATCACATTACACAGCCGTATCATCCATCCTCAGGAGGTCATGTCGCAGTATCGGTTTAACCGAAACGGGCATGGCTTCTTTTTTAATATTTAACCGTTATTTAATTATGAAGATATATATTGTATTTACAATTCCTTGCGGATATGTTACAATAAGCGGGAAAGGGAGAAATTTGCATATGAGAATACTTTTGGTCGAAGATTCGGTAAGTCTGACCGACGCTCTCGAAAGCGTGCTTAAACGGGAAAAATATACCGTGGAAGTCGCGCACGACGGCGAAGACGGCGTTGCCTATGCGGAAACGGGCGTTTATGACGTTATACTTATGGACGTTATGATGCCGCGTAAAAACGGCATAGAAGCGGTGAAAGAACTGCGTGCGAAGAAGATAAGCACTCCGATCATCATGCTTACCGCACTCAGCGAAGAAAGCGACAAGATAACGGGACTTGATTGCGGAGCGGACGATTACATCACGAAGCCTTTTTCGATGTCCGAACTGCTTGCGAGAATACGCGCGGTCACGCGCCGTAAGGGCGAGATAATCACCGACGACGGATTGTCATATAACGGCGTTACTCTCAATCTTTACACCTATATGCTTACCAGCGGCGACAAGTCGATCAAGCTCAGTAAGAAAGAAGCCGAAATAATCAAATATTTCTTTGAAAAGCCCACGTTTGTCGCGCAGCGCGACCAGCTTATAAATAAAGTATGGGGATTCGACAGCGAGTTCGAATCCAATAATCTTGAAGTATTTATTTCATTCCTCCGAAAAAAGCTTAAATTTCTCAATGCGCCTTTTTCGATCGCGCCTATACGCGGAGTTGGTTACAGGTTAAATGACACGGGAGAAGAAAAAAACTGAAGATAAGAAATCGACGACCGCACGTCTGTTCCGAAAGATGCAGACTAAATTTACGTTGCTTGTCGCGGTTATCTGTTCCGTGCTTATGGCGGTGTGTTTTGCCGCAATGATGATAATCAATACCATCTCTCTCGAGGTGTCGGTTGCCAACGTGCTCAATGCCGCAATCACAAACGAGATTGAGGGTAAGCCGGAGCCTGAAGAACCGGTATCCGATTGTTTGGTAATAACGATTCGTAACGGCTTGATGAATATTTCAGGCACTCTCGGCGGTGAAGAAGTTTCTGCCGATCAGGTCGGACAGCTTATGAGCGCGGCTCAGCGCGGAGAAAAAAAGATCGAGCTTGACGACGGGCGGGTGATACGTATCGCAAAACGCGATATCGAGATAAACAACGGCTATTACGTCGTATGCGCTTTCAGCGATTTTTCTGACACGATGTCGGTGTTCACGAAACAGACGCTCGGAATGATGTTTTCGTTCATTGCGCTTACCGTTGTGCTCGTGCTGTTTGCTTATATGATGTCGGGTATAGTGCTTGCCCCTGCGAAAGACGCGCTTATCAAGCAAAAGGATCTTGTCGCGAACGCAAGCCACGAACTTAAAACCCCCATTACGATAATTAACGCAAACCTTGACGTAATAAAGAACAGCATACCCGCGGGCGAGCAGGATAAGTGGATAGCAAACATAGAAGCGCAAACCAAGCGGATGAACGAGCTTATAATAGAAATGCTTGAAATGTCGAGCTTCGAATCGAACGCTTACAGACCGCTTATCGTGGAATTCGATCTCGGAGAGCTTGTGGAGGGCAGTTGTCTGTCGTTCGAAGCCGCTTGCTTTGAAAGAAGCGTCGGTATCGAGTATTCGTGTAGCGGTAACCCCGTGATAAAGTCCGATCAGAAAGGCTGGAATAAACTGGTTACCATATTGCTTGACAATGCCGTTAAATACGCTCCCGATTCGAGCAAGATATTCGTAAGTCTGAAACGAACGAAAAAGCATATCAGACTGTCTACCGAAAACGACGGCGAGGTACCGCCCGACAAGATAGACAAGATTTTCGACCGTTTTTATAAAGCGGGGGACAATTCGGGCAGCTTCGGTTTGGGTCTTGCAATGGCGAAGGTCATTACCGACAATATGAACGGGAATATTTCGTGTGAAAGCTCGGACGGGAAAACGGTTTTTTCCGTAACGATCCCGCTTAAAGATAAATAATTCTTAAATGTATTTCGTAAGACATGACAAAGGACTGTCGCTTTTTAAAAAGCGGCAGTCCCTCTTGTTTTATTGTAGGGCGGATTTAATATAAATCCGTGGAAAGATATCTGTCTCCCGAGTCGGGGAGTACCGTGACGATTGTTTTGTTTTTGAATTCTTTGCGTCTTGCGAGTGTCGCCGCGGCGGCAACGTTGCACCCCCCGCTTATTCCGGCAAGGATACCGTCCGTTTTCGCAAGCAGGCGGGCAGTGTCTTTTGCCGTGTCGGTGGGGATGGCGAGAATTTCGTCTACTATGTCCGCGTCGTAAACTTCGGGAACAAATCCCGCGCCTATGCCCTGTATCCCGTGCGCGCCCGCTTTTTTACCGCTCAGTACCGCGCTTTCGGCGGGTTCTGCAGCAACTATCCTTATATCGGCGTTTTTTTCTTTGAAATATCTGCCCGCGCCGCTGATCGTTCCGCCCGTACCTGCACCCGCTACGAATGCCGCAAGCCGACCGTCGGTATCCTTCCAGATTTCGGGAGCGGTGGTAAGATAATGGGCTTTGGGGTTGGACGGATTCACGAACTGACCCGCAATGAAACTTTTTTCGAATTCGGCGGCAAGTTTTTCGGCTTTTGCCACGGCTCCGCTCATTCCGAGTTTGCCGTCGGTCAGCACGAGTTCCGCGCCGTAAGCAGTCATCAGCTTGCGCCTTTCGATGCTCATCGTGTCGGGCATGACGATGATAAGTCGATAGCCTTTAACTGCGCACAGCGCGGCAAGTCCTATTCCCGTATTGCCGCTTGTCGGTTCGATGATTACCGTATCGGGCGTTATTTTCCCGGTTTCTTCGGCGTCTTTCAGCATTGCCGCCGCAACTCTGTCTTTGATGCTTCCGGCGGGATTGCGCGATTCGAGCTTGACGAGCAACCGCGCTTCGAGCCCTTCGTGCTTTATAAATCCGTTTATCTCCAGCAGCGGAGTGTTTCCTATGAGTTCGTTTATGCTTCCGTAAATTTTCATAGCAACATTATACTCCCGCGTATTTGTTTTGTCAATGCCTTGTTCTTATTTGTATCCGCAACAAAGCCGATGTTTTAAATCTTTTAAAATAAGTATACGCGCGCACGCGCGCGTATACTTATTTATATTAATATAAATGCGGAATAAAATTTACGTTTCTTCTATGTCGCTTATCCTCGCGCCGTCGCAGGTGAAAATGAAACCGTCGCCTTTGGACGAGTCTTTGTGCATGAGAAAATGCGTTGCGCCGATATCCGGGTACGGATTTTCGATAATGTCGGAGTAAGGCGCGAAAAATTCGGCGATTGCCGCGTCGTCGACGGATTCCGAAAGTTCGCGCGTCATAAGCTTTCTCGCCGCGTCGAATTCGCCCGATTTGACGAGAGCGAAAAGGCGGGGCGGCAGACCGTGAACGGGCGGCTGTTCCGTCGGTTTAGGGGAGTAAACGTAGTTATGCCGTTCTGCGAAACCTATTACGAACCTGTCCGCCGTAATTTCGCAGGAGCGGGCAAGCTCCGTGTTGCACATCGGTTTTCCGCCGAGCAGTTTGACCGTATACGGAAGCAGAATCGCTTTCAGCGGTAACAGCGTGACGTAAAGCGGCGAAGAAGACGGATATGATACGGGCGCGGGTTTTTCATTGAACGCGCCGTTGATCAGCATTACGCATTCGAATCTCGGCGCGAAAGCATATTGTATTTTCATACTTAAATAATATGCGGCGGACTCGTTATATAGAAGAGCGCGGTAAGTCCGTTCGGCTTGTCGGAAACCGTATATTCGGCACGCGGAAATTATATGATAAATTTTTTAAAAAAGTTTATCGAATTCGCTTGACTAATATTGACGCTTCCTATATAATAATTAGGCTGCACCATAGGGTGCGGTAATTAATCAAGCGAAAAAGCGGTTGAATCCGGAGGTTACCGCGCAGTCACGGCTTGGACGGTGCGGAGAACTTTGGAGGACGCGTGAGGGGAAGATCCCCATTCGCGGACGAGCCTTTGGTGCGCGACTTTGCGTACCGCGTAAAAAGGGCGACACAATGCGCCCTTTGCAAAAGCGGCAAAAAAGAAACGCGCGAAAGGGTTGTCTAAAAAAGTCAAAACGGAGGAATCAAAAACAAAATGCACAGCAATCAGAAAATTCGGATCAAGTTAAAGGCGTACGACCATGAACTTCTCGATCAGAGTGCTCAGAGAATCGTCGATACCGTAAAAGCTACGGGGACGAAAGTGAGCGGTCCCGTACCCCTTCCCACGGACAGAGAGGTAATCACCATTCTCCGTGCGGTACACAAATACAAGGATTCGAGAGATCAGTTCGAAATCAAGACACATAAAAGACTGATAGACATATACAGTCCGTCGAGCAAAACGGTGGACTCGCTTATGAAGCTGGATCTTCCCGCCGGAGTGGATATCCAGATAAAACTGTAAGTAGGAAGAGGCAAGAAAAATGGAAAAAGCGATTTTAGGCAAAAAAGTCGGAATGACGCAGATCTTCTCCGAGAAGGGCGAAGCCGTTCCCGTGACCGTCGTAAAGGCAGGTCCCGTAACGGTTGTCCAGATCAAGACGGTCGACAAGGACGGATACGGAGCGGTCAAGGTTGCGTTTGAAGACATCGAGAAGAGAAAAGTCAACAAACCCGATATGGGACAGTTCAAGAAAGCCGGCTGCTCTCCCAAAAGGTATCTCCGCGAGTTCAGACTCGATAAGACCGATTTTGAAATCGGCAGCGAGATAAAGTGCGACGCATTCGCCGCAGGCGATATGGTGGACGTAACGGGTACGACGAAAGGTCACGGTTTCGCGGGCACGATCAAACGTTGGAATCACCACAGATTGAAGATGACCCACGGCGTAGGCCCCGTACACAGAGAAGTGGGTTCCACGGGTGCGAACTCCACCCCCGCACGTAAGATCAAAGGACTCAAAGGTCCCGGACAGTACGGTCACGAACGCGTAACCATACAGAATCTCGAGATAGTGAAGGTCGACGCCGCGCGCGACGTAATTCTCATCCGCGGCGCTGTTCCCGGACCCAGAGGTTCGCTCCTGACGGTAAAATCCACCGTTAAGAAGTGAGAGGGAGGTCAAGATAATGCCAAGCGTTAAATTATATAAACAGACAGGCGAAGCCGCAGGCACGATCGCACTCGATGACGGAGTATTCGGCGCAGAAGTCAATACAGCAGTTATCCATCAGGTCGTAACCGCGCAGCTTGCCAACAAAAGACAGGGAACGAAAAGCGCGCTTACCCGTGCGGAAGTAGCGGGCGGCGGAAGAAAGCCCTGGAGACAGAAGGGTACGGGCAACGCGCGTCAGGGTTCGATAAGAGCTCCTCAGTGGAAACACGGCGGCGTGGTATTCGCACCGAAGCCCAGAGATTTTTCTCAGAAAATAAACAAAAAAATGAAGGACGCCGCTTTCAGAAGCGCGATCAGCTCCAAAGTGGCGGACGATCAGCTTAAAGTGGTAGACGAGCTTAAAGTTACCGGCAAGACCAAGGAAATGGCTGCGGTGATGGAAGCGCTCAAACTGACGAAGAGAACGCTTATCGTTCTTACCGAAGGCGACGATCTTGTGGTTCGCGCCGCAGGCAACATTCAGAAGGTTGATACCGTGAATGCCGAATTCGTCAGCGTGCTCGACCTCATGAACCACACCGACGTGGTGCTTACGCAGGCTGCGGCAAAGCAGATCGAGGAGGCTTACAGACAATGAACGCATACGACGTAATCATAAAGCCCGTTCTTACGGAAAAGGCTTACGACGGCATCGGCGGAAAGAGATATTGCTTTTACGTTAACGTGAACGCGACCAAGACCGACGTTAAAGCCGCTGTGGAAAAGATCTTCGAAGTGGAAGTTGAGAAAGTAAACATCATTAGCGTCCGCGGAAAGAAGAAGAGAGAGCGCGGAACGGTAGGTTATACCGCAGACCGCAAAAAGGCGTACGTCAAGCTTACGAGCAAATCGAAGACAATTGCTTTCTTCGACAGCTTAGCTTAAAGGAGAGAACTTACAATGGCAGTTAAAAGATATAAGCCCATTACTCCGGGTACGAGATTC
>CASFAN010000072.1 GCA_949292715.1 uncultured Eubacteriales bacterium | reverse complement strand
CTCCGCCATTGCCGCCGCGGTTATGCCGCCGTAAAAAACTTCGGACAGATACATATACACCGCGCCTATGTACAGGCACATCGCAATAAGGTCAAGCACTCCTCCCACGGCAGGCGCGAAACGGTATGTCACGCCGAAAAGTGAGAGAGCCACAAACGCGACGAACGCCAGCACGAACATGGCAAAAGCCGCCCAGCTCATGTAGTTGGACCCGTTGTATGCCGCGGCGTATACTATCGCAGTAACGAGCGACAAAAGCGCCGCAACTGCAGACAGATAAAACCCGACGGTCTTTTTTTTGAAAAACTTTTTAACGGTTTCCATTTATTCCTCCTTTATATTTGTTACCGAAAAAGTAACATTTAATATAAAGTTTTGCAATACCTGCGGCGCAACTCATATAAAGCGCGGCGTAACTCATAAAATTTTCAGCAAAAAACAGGGCAGCCGCGCGGAATAATTCCGTACGGCTGCCCGAATTTTACTATACGCTTGTTTCAATTCCGCGACGGCTAACAACAATCATTCGCCGCGATTATCGTCGGACTTTTCCGTTTCTTTTCCGTTCGGTTTCGGAAGCGGGAAAACAAAATCCAGACTGAATCTGCCGTTTTTCGCGCTTACGCTCATGTGTCCGCCGTACTGACGGGCAATGTAATCCATACTTTTTATTCCGAAACCGTGGTAATCCCTGTCTTTACTTGTCCGAGGCAGGTTATCTTCGATTATGATCTCGCCTTCGTAAAAATTTTCTATATGCACCGAAAGCATATTACCTACCGGCTGAACGTTTACCGATATACTGCGCTTTTCCTTGTCTTCTATCTCGCTTACGCTTTCAATCGCGTTTGTAAGCGCATTTCCGAACAACGAATACACGTCGCACTTATCCATAAACGAAAGTCCGCTTCCGTTGCATACGCATGTAAGCGAAATACTGTTCTTTTCGCAGTAGAGGCTCTTTTCGGTAAGTATAACGTCGAGGACGTCGTTACCCGTCCGAGCAATGCTTCCGCAGAACATTATCGCGTTTTCTATCTTTTCTATCTGTGCGAGCGAATAACCGCTTTTAAGCTCGCTGAGCTGATGTTTGAGATCGTGATACTTCATGTTTATAAGTTCCACGTTCTCTTTGCTCATTTTATACTGCGAACGTTCGCGACTGAGAAGTTCAGTCATTATGTTGAGATCGCTCTGCATATTGTCTATCTTGTTTATATCCGACAAAATGACAAGCACGAGCGCGCAACACACTACTCCGTAAACCGTTTCGGCTATGAAAGACACGGTATCGCGGTTTGTATTATCCACGCTTATACGCGACAATCCTATGCAGATGAATATTACGATGAAAGAAAGTATTACTTTGCGGATAACGTCCTGCTTGCTGTTCGGCAACGTACGTCCGCGAACGAAGATAAACCACACGAGCGCGTAAAGCGCGGCGCATACGGCAAGTTCTATCAGATAATACGCCCAAAGCGCTTCGATACCCGTAAAATGCAAAAGTAACGACGCTACGTTCTTGCTCATGTGCTGCGTGGCGTACGCTCCCGAGCAATAGAACATTATCATCCACACGCTGTCGTCGTAACAGAACTTATTGCAGGCGACGGTGAAGGCGAAAATCACGACATAAAGCACGAACTTGAACGCAGACATTCCGCGGTCGTCCGTACCGCCGTACGAGAAAGCGGTATCCGTTATCTTATAATAGAGCAAAAGCATTGCGAAAGCAAGTTCCAGACAAACCGCGAGCGAACCTATAAAGCGGAACCAGAACAGTTTTCTGCGTCTGAGCCGCGCGGCAAACATAAACTCGGCGGCAAACAACTCTATTATCATAAACATCAGCGGCAGAAGATTCATCAGCAACGCACGCACACCGTTTTCTAACATGCTCCGCCTCCGAGATATTTCGCGAAATCGCTCATGAACTGCTGTTTTTTCGTCTGCGATACTTTAAGCGAATCGCCGTTCACCGTTATATAGTCGCCGTGAAATTCCGTTACGTATTTGAGGTTGACGAGATAACAGGAATTGCATCTGCCGAAATTATTCGCACCCAGCTGTTTTTCCGTTTCCGCAAGACTGCCGCGTACAGTTATTTCTCCGTCGGTCATATGATAAGTCAGGTGGTGATTGCGCACTTCGATATACACGATGTCGCTTACTTTAACGCGTTTGGTGCCGTCCGTCGCATTCAGCGTCAGCATTGTGTCGTCGGTATTCTTTTTCATCATATTGAGAATACGATCGAACTTTATCGCGAAACTGCCTTCGTTTATCGGCTTTACGATAAAATCAAACGCGTTTACGGTATACCCTTCCACGGCGCACTGGATCATGTTCGTAACGAATACTATAACCGCTTTTTCGTCGCGTTCGCGCACGAAGCGCGCCGCCTCCATGCCCGTCATATCGGGCATTTCTATATCGAAAAATATTACGTCGTAATCCGCTCTGTACTGCTCGCAGAACGTGACGGCGCTCAGAAAAGTTTTTATTTTACAAAGCTGTCCCACTCCGTCGAAACTGCGCCGAAGCAGCTTTTCAAGCTTTTCCGCCTCTTTTTTCTCGTCCTCAACGATAGCGACGTTAAATATCATTTTCCCCTCCGACGCGTCACAGCTCGCGTATTCGCTGCGCGATAAGCGCCTTTTCGGGACCTTTTATCTTATCCGCATATTCAAGAATATGAGTTGCCTGCTTTTTGGGGAAAGACGGTTTCGCGGGATTTTTTTTGACCAGTTCTATTATTATACGGTCAACGACCGCCGCAAGAAATTTACCGTACTCTGCCCCGCCGTTATTCTTCATAGCGTTTTTAAGCACGTCTTCGCTTTCTGAAAACTTGCCGCCGAGCACAAACTGCACCTCATAACCTATCGTTTCCGAGCGAGTCAGCGCGGTGGCTGAACGGCGATATATCGCGCCGCGCAGCGCCGCACTTTCGGAAAGCGCGCGGACGAACTTCGACGCTGATACGTTCTCCATAAGCTTTTCCGTTTTGTCGATAAGCAGTTCCGCATAATCGGATCTGCCGAGCGCCGAATCCGATTCCGTCAGAAAAAACTCCCACACGGTTACGGCGGCGCCGTAATCGAACGCGGCAAGCTCTGTCATTGCCGAAACATACTCTTTATCCTGCGCCGGCAATTCAAGCCGCATAAGGCGTTTAAGCAACCCGAGGTATTTCTGTTCTTTTGCGTTCATCTTTCATCCTCCGCGCGCTAGTTTCAGTCTTTTCTGAAACTGCCGAGGCCGACAAGGAATTCCGCGGTTTCTTCGGGCGTCTTGAATACGGCTATGTTGCCGAGTATACGCTCGCAGACCGAACCGAACTCCTCTTTGATATAAATACCCGCGTCGACTTTGCTCATCTCGGTACCGTTCTCTTTAATTATTTCGTTATAAATAAGGGCAAAGTCTTTCATGTCGTCGGGCAGCGGCTGCTTGTTCACAAGACAGTCGTTGAGCGTTTTCATCTGCTCTTCTATTCTTCCCGGAAGAATGAAATAACCCTGCGCTTCGAGCAATCCGTTAGCTTCTTTCTTAAGCGCGGAAAACTCGGGATGCGTATGGAATACGCCGTCGGGATATTTCTTACTCTTTACATTGCTGCGAAGCGTGATATCGAGAGCGTATCTGCCGTTGCTTATCTTGCGCATGGTAAGACTTACGGCATTGTGCTTTCCTTCGCCGTCCTCGGCAACGATACCGCGTTTTTCATCGCTGTACGCTTCCCAGCCCTTGCGTATGTCTTCTTCGATCTCGCGAAGAACCTGGCGCGACTGAGACGTAACGCGAATGACGGACGCATACCAGTCAAGCACTTCGACGTCCGCAAGCGGATATTTCGGATAAGTCAGTTTTATCTTACCCGACGCGCGATGTATGGGAAGCATTTCTTCCCCGCCCTGGAAATGCTCGTGCGAAAGCACGCTGCCGCCTGCTCCGGGAAGAGCGGCATTGCAGCCGATAAAGAAATGAGGGAACTGATCGACGAAATCCATAAGACGGATCACGGTGTTTTCGTCCACGCACATAGGCTTATGCTCCGCGCTTACCGCTATACCGTGTTTTCCGATATAACCGTAAGGAGAATACTGCCAGAACCAGTTCTCGCCGCCCAGTTCGATATCGACTTTGCGGAGCGCGCATTTTCCCGTTCCTGCGAAACCTTCGTTTTCCGCACATATCGAGCATTCGGGATAACCGCCCGCAGGCTTATTACCCGCCGCCGCGCTTGCGGCGTCCGCATACTCGGGACGCGCTTTATTTATAGTTATCTCAAGACCGAGACGCGTGTATCCCGATTTGAAACGTATATTGCGTTCGAGCGCGGTTCTTTTTACGTAATAGTTTTTAACGCAGTAATCGTAAAGGAAATCGGTCGCTTTCTTTCCGCCGAGAGAATCGAAAATATCGTTTATTTCGCTCGGGCGAAGCGAAAGGGCGCTCATGATCATATCGGAAGCTGCGGGAACGTTCGCGGCATCGATGATTCCGAGACCTTCGGCAACGTCGGTAAGCGCGCCTATAAGCAGGTCGGGACGATCGAGAGCTTCGATTTTTTCGTTATCTATTTCCTGAGGAGCATAGCTGTCTATGCCGAGAATGTTGCATACCGCGCGGCGCGCATAATCGGTATCGAACTCGTCGAGCAAAAGGTTGTTCTGAGCGTAAGCTATGAGTTCGTCGATAGCAAGATATACTCCGATAAACTCGTCTTTGCCTTCTCCCGTAGCTCTGACGCATACGCCTTCGTCGGTGACCTCTTCGACAAACGCGGGGTTGGAGGACTTTCCGAACCCGCTCGCCTTGACGTAATCGGCAAGGAAATCGCGAGCTTTTTTGCTGTCCGCGCCGCCTGCCTCGAAATACATATCGTTCAGCTGAGAAGGTTTGAGCGACACAAGCTCCATTACAGCCGCGCCGACGCGTTCCGCTTTATCCGCGCTGACCGTTCCCGCTTTTACGCATTCGTCGGTAAAGGCCTTGATCAGCCTGTCGGGAGTTTCTTCCGACTCCGCTTTCCCGATATCGGGATTGCCGGCGCGATAAGTTCCGAGACCCGCGACGGCAAGTATTCCGTTGCGTGCAAAATCGACGTCCAGTTCGTCAAGCATCAGCTTCTCTTTCGCATAAGCGATTATCTCGTCGATAGAAGTGAATATGTCCATACAATGCTCCTTTCGCGCCTGCGCCAACACGCAAAACGCGGCTGTTATATTTTACGAATAATTTATACGCCGAAAGCGTAAACTACGTTTATGAAAAAACGTAAAAACAAAAGTCTTCCTCTCAATAACGATCCCACGCGTAAGGTAAACTTTACCGGAGATACGGACGACGATCGCAAATTCGACTGACCGCTCCCGCAGCAACCGAATGCGCGGAATGGCGGTCTACGGTAAAAAAGGTATAAAAAGCCGCCGCCCCTGATGCACCCTGTCAGCGGGCGCAGGCGGTTAGTTCCTTTTTTTATTTGCATGAAACGGTCAGCCGTATCGGCAAATGCCGTTTCTTTTATATATAATAACACCGAATCCCGACATTTGTCAAGGTTCGGTGTTATATTATTTATATATTTACTCATCCGTACCTATTCGGTTTACCATACTACGGGCGAGCCGTTCTCGTAATGCCAGTAATTACCGACAGCGGACGGCTTGCTTTCCGAGTAGTAATAAACGGTCTGCGAAAGCGTTCCGTTCACGGTAACTTCGGCGAACTCGGCTTCCGTTCCTTTATAATACAGAGCTATCAGATTGCCGTTTTCAAAGGCGTTTCCCTGTATCGATTGTACGCTTTTCGGAATAACGACGCCGTCGAGCGAACCGCATCCGACGATTATCCGACTTTCTATGCTTTCGATGCCTTCGCAAAGAACAAGCTCTTTCAGTTCTCGGCAAAACGCAAACGTATTTTCGTTTACATGCTTCACGCTGCCCGCGACCGTAGCTTTTTTCAGTCCGCCGCAACTCTCGAACGCCCCGACGCCGAGCGAAAGCACGCCTTCGGACACCGTAACTTCGGTAAGTCCGCCGCAATACATAAACGCGTTTTTACCCACCGTTTCCACAGTCGACGGAACGGTCAGACTGTTCAGAGATGTACACAGCATAAACGCTTTCTCGTCTATTTCTTTCACGCTCGCGGGGAAATTAATTTCTTTGAGCCTTCCGCAACTCGCAAACGCGGAGTACCCTATATATTCGACGTCCTCGCCGAGAGTCACGCTCTCGAGATACGTACAAGCCGAAATACCGCTCTCGTCTATGCCGCGCACTCCGCTCGGTACGGTTATTTTTCTGAGCAATGCGTTGCCGTTAAGCGCATACTTACCTATCGCGTATCCGCCGTCTATCGTCGGCAAAACTATTTCCGACTTATCTCCCGAATAAGCCATAAGGCGGTTTTCTTCTTCGCGGTAAAACAGGAAATCTCCCGAACGGAAAAGTTTGCTTTCGCCCTCTTTATCGGTATATACGTTTTCCGCATATTGCGCGACGTTGCCGTTTTCTTCCGAACCCGCAACGATATTCAACGCGGATTTATTGTAAATTTCCGTCAGCTTATAACAGCCCGCAAAAGCGTTTCCGCTTATCTTCGCAACGCAGGACGGCACCGTCAGGCTTACCGCCGACGTATTGTAAAGAAATGCGAAATCGCGTATGACGTAATCGTCGGCTGTCGGCAAAATTACTTCCGCAGCCGAACCTTTGTAAGTAACGAGCGCACGATACTCCCCGTCGTCGTAAAACACAAAGTCACCGTCACGCGTCAGTCTGCTTTCCCCTTCTTTGTCCGTATATATGTTTTCTGCATTTGCCGTTATGCCTCCGTGTTTGTTGCCTTCTCTCAGTTTTATGTCCAACTTCGATTTGTTGCAGATCTCGATAAGCGAAGTACAGGAAACGAACGCGTTGCCTCCGACCTCTGTCAGCGTCGAAGGCAGAGTTATATCGGAAAGTCTGTAACAACCCGAAAAAGCGGACTCGCCTATTTCGGTTATGCCCTCGGGCAAAGTTATGCTAACAAGAAAATTCCCGTACCCCCAAAACGCGGAAGCGTCTATCTTTTTCACGGGGATTCCGTTGTACTCGGCCGGCACCGTTACGTCGCATATTCTGTTCATCTCGGTACACTTTACCGAATAGTAAGATCCGTCCGGGGAAAGACTGTATCCGAGAGTATAAGGCGCGGGCGTTTTATCGTAATCGTTGTTTAT
>CASFAN010000071.1 GCA_949292715.1 uncultured Eubacteriales bacterium | reverse complement strand
CGCTCGCCTCTCTCGTAGACTTTTCGCCTATCGCAAGCGTGACTTTACTCGAATCGGCAAAGCTCACGCCGACAGCCGTCACCGTCAAATCGACGGTTGCCGACTTATTACCTATCTTTGCGGTGATTTGCGTCGTACCTGCGCCGACGCCCGTAACAACGCCGTTTTGGTCAACGGTTGCAATTGTTTCGTCGTCCGTTGAGTACGTAGCTTTCAATCCCTTTGCGTTCAGAACAGTTTGGAGCGTAGCCCCTTTATAAAGCGTGTACGTTTCCGACGCAAAAGCCATAGTCTCGCCGAGTACGCTGTCGGTTATTCCCGATAAAATTGCGTCCGTTTCGCCCCTTGCCTGCAGAACGCTCGCTATGTAGGCTACGGAATAAGTTTGCGGATTTTCAGCGAATATAACTGTGTTTTTCGTAGCCTCAGGTTCTGCTTTATAGCTGCAATACGAAACCGCATACAAGTCTACGTTGTAATATTCTGCAGGGAAATCGTTATACGTTCCGTCTTCGTTTTTCGTGCCGCCAAGTGCACATGCATAAGATTTAGTCGTTTGGGTATTGGGAAGCCAGGTATTAGCAACGATATTTTCTGCGTCGATTTCAAGATAGTTGTCAGCCGTTATAACGGTATCGCCCAAAATATCTTTGGGTATAATCAACGTGCCGAAAACCGCCTCGCTGTCAACCCCGATTATCTCTTCGTATTTATCCGTTGCAACGTCGGTAACGAAACGGATACCCATAGGGTCCATATAACGGATAGACGCACCTTGCTGCATTGCCAACACGGGTGCGGTTTGTTCTTGTTCAGCGACGTCGGCATTAGCAAAGGCTACTGCCGAACTCAATGACGCTGCTAATGCGGATATGCAAATTCCCATCAATAATCTTTTTTTGTTCATCTTTCCACCTCTCATTTGACCGATACGTCAACGTCCCAATTTTCGCGCCAACCGCCGATATTATCGGTTTCGCCGCTTGTCATGATTACGTCATTTGCCGCAAATGCGATGACGGTAATCTGTGGTTCTTCAAATTTTTTCCTCATATTTCCATCTCCTTAAATATTAATAAGACTTTTCGTCTTTCAGATTCTGATTAACTTACTACGTCCGACCATTCCTGCCATTTTGCAACGACGGAAACGTCTTTCGCCCAGACGTATTTGCCGTTTTCAGCTTTTTCGTCGGTCGGATTGCCCTTTTCGTCTGCAAAATACCAGCCGTAAAACGCCGCGGAGCCTTGATACGAAGGCGTTTGCAGAGTAAAACTCTCACCGTAACGCACTTCCTGCGTTTCAGACGCAACCGTCGCATAATTATTCGCGCCGAGACTGTAAGTTATCTTGTAGGTATTTGCGGTCTTCACCGCGTTGACGATTACGTTTTGCGTGATATTAGTAAAATCTGTTCTGTCCCACGTTACCGTGTATCCCGTTTCGGTTGCAGGAGTTGGAATATAGGCTAAATCCTCGCCTTCTTCCACCGTCTTTACTATATCGGCGTAACCGTCCTGTTTAAACGTAACCGTGTACGTTACGGATTGAGAAGGTCCGTCGTCGGGATCGGTTTTGCCGGTAGCACAAGCCGAAATAGCGAATGCGCACACGCACGTGAACGAAAGCAAAAGTATGGTTAATAAATCATAAAATTTCTTTCTCATAACTTCCTCCTGAAATTCGAAATTTTTGCAACCATACGTAAATTTGCTCGCGTCAAGCGACGCCCTGCGCCGAAGACGCGTCGATTTCATTCCGTCGACCTTGACTATTTCGGGCTTGCTGCTCGTAACGGTAGCGGGGGTATTGCTTGCGTTGTAGTCGCTCGCGGGGTCGTACGTAACAGTCACCGTCCTGTCCGCCTCGCCTATGTACCACTCGGCGGCGAGCTGCGTCGCATTTATCGCTATGCCGCCGAGCGGCGGCACGGCTCTACTCACAGTTATTTCCACGCTGTCGGTAAAATCGCCCGCAGCGACCGTCACGGTGGCTTTGCCATCCGCTACGGCGTGCAGCTTGAATTTATCGTCGGTATCGACGGTCACCGCCTCTCCGCTCGAGGTCACCGTAATCTCGGTATTGTCCGACGTAAACGACTCGGGAGAAAGGGCGACAACGATCGTCCTATCCGCGTCACCCGCATGCCATTCGGCTGTGAGCTCGGTCTTGTTTGTTATGCTTATGCCCGAGAGTACAGGTTCGCTCGGCTCGGGTTTCGTGCAGGCTACAAGCCCAAACACAAGACACGACATTATCGCTAACGCGATAAGCATAACTCCTCTTTTGATCTTTGTTTTCATCATCATCCCTCCAAAAGGATTTTTTAACGACTTTTGTCGTTGACCTACCGATTAATCCTCCGCGAATTTAATAAGCGCAGTCGCAAGCCAGTGATTGTGGTTGACCGATTTGCCTTGCGGCACTTCGGGCATGCACGGCAATATATCTTCTTCCAGCTCGGGTATGCCGTACACTTCACCGCAAAGATATTCTTCAATCCGCTCGACGCAATGCTTTACACGCATTATTAGCCCGCCGAAACGCAAATCTTGATTCTCGAAGCCCTGCGGTTTACATTCCTTATTGCGCTGAGTCTTTACCGCGTCGTACAGTGTTTTTATCCTTCCGTCGAGCTCTCTATAATCGGAAACTATCGCACGAAGCTCATCGATATTTTTATTGCGGTAAGCCCCGCGAGTGCGCACTCCCAAATCGTATTTTATATCCAAAACGTCGCAAAGTGCCGAGATCGTTTGGAAAATATATCCGTATTCTTTATTGCTGACAGACTTATCTATCTTTGTTTTTGCTTCCGCAAAAAACCGCGCTTTGCCCTCGTCGACGGTGCTGTCCATGTAGCCCAAAAAAGGGTCTGAATACAGCATATATTTGCTCGGGTTTTCCATGCCGTCGCCGTCTAACATATCGGGCAGATCGAGTGCCGTAAAATCGTCGTAATCGATACCGAACTTCTTACCAAACTTGCACTTGATATCCATCATATCGTAATTGCCACGGAAGAACTGCGCGGACGCGAACAGTGCGGGCAACACGCTGAACAGCGAGCTTTCACCGCCGTCGTCCTTCCACTCGGTTATGCAAATATCGTTTATGCCGTTATCGTTACACGAAATAAAAGCTTCTTTGTTTATACGCACGCTCCAATTATTGTGCGGCGCAAAACCGTTCCAGCACCACGCCCCTCCGGCAAATAGGATCTCGTTACGAAACTGCTTATGCGCCTTGAACTGAGCATCATAAGTAGCCTTATCTTTAGAATAGTAATCCCAATATATAAGTCTTACTTCGGGCGGAACTTTATCTATTATCTCCTTTGGCACGACAAAGCCGTCGCTTACCTTATATGACCCGTCGTTTGCGAGGCGGAAAAACATATCCGACCACATCATAGGCTTAAAACCATATTTTTTTGCGATGTCGCAAACATTCCGCAAATGCTCCAAGAGCACGTCATAGCGGTTACGATAACCGTGCTTGCTCAGATATTTACCCAACCCGACCATATCGGCTTCATCCATTCCGATATTTATATTGCGGCTCGTATACATCTCGGCGCAAGCGGCGAACATTTTGTCTATAAGCGCATATGTCTTTTCTTCGCCCGCGAGCAGAATATTGCCTGTATCGCAAATATCGGAATACGCCCACCAGCGCGTAACGCCTTTGAGATGCCCCAACGTCTGAATAAACGGGATCAATTCGATACCGCGCGCCGACGCATATCCATCCAACTCTTTGATCTCGGCAACGTTATAACGCCCGCGCAAGTACCCAAAACGCGGATCGCCGATATCGAATGTATCCTCCGTGTAAAGCTGCAAATAGTCGTATCCGATATCCGCGAGTATATCTATGAATTTTTTAAGAGCATCGACCGTATAAACGCAATTACGCGAACAGTCGATGAGCGCACCGAGACGTTTTGCCATATTTCCTCCGATTATGTAATGACGCATTCATTTTGCCCAATACGTTGACAAGACGCACTATGAATGCTATAATTAGCATATATTATTCAAAGTTACATGTAAATATAAAATTAGCTTTATTATATGTAATATTGAGTACAAATGAGGATCGTTTGGCTATGGACGGATATTTTAATCGCTTACCAATAAAAAATACGTTCCGAATCAACCAAATACACACTATTTGGAAAAGATCTCTGCGCGATAACGAAAACTTTAACGGCGAATCTCATAACTTCTCCGAGTTCGTTTGCTCATGTAGCGGCGATATCGGTATCATGGCAGATACTTCGCTTTATTCGTTATCCAAAGGTCAATGCGTTTTCCACGCACCCAATGAGTTCCATAACATTTGGGCGATAAGTCGCGCGCCCGAGGTCATCGTCATAACCTTTTCTTCGGACGGATTGCCGCCCATGACCGACGGCACATTCAATATGACGACGCTCGAACTTTCGGAGCTTTCGGATATTTACGATTCGACGATGTCCTTGCTCGACGAAATAGTATCGGGAAGTGTCGATGACTGTTCGCAACATGATTTTGCCTTATCTATACTGATAAAGAGACTGGAAATATTGCTGACTACAGTATTTACGCCGTCGCGGCGCGAAGAAAAGCTCTGTAAAGGCGCGGGCGCAAACATGTTTGACCAAATAATCAACGTTATGCGCGACTATCTTTATAAAATTCCGTCGAAATCGGAACTTGCCGAACAAGCAAACATAAGCGTTTCGTATATGGGAAAAGTGATATCGCGCTATACGGGACACGGCGCAATGGAATATTTTACTTTGATGAAAATGCAAAAAGCGCTCTACCTCTTAAAAGAAGGGCATAGCGTAAAACAAACAGCATACACGCTCGGGTACGAAGACCCAAGCTACTTTTCCAATGTTTTCAAAAAACATATGGGGCTATCCCCTACGCATTTTATTAAAAAACAATCCCCCCCCTTTCGCGTATATAAAACCATAATTAAATAAAGCTAAACACATTAGATTCGATCAAAATATCATTACCGATAGCAAAATAATTACTTCTTTATCTTTCTCCATGGTGGCGGCAGCCGAAAAAGTCTTTGCCGTCAAGGGCAAAAAATATTGTGTTAATTCCTATACAATATTTTGTCGCTGCTTCCTTTACAGTGTCGTATTTGTCCATCACCGACAGTATTTGTACAGCTTTCGAGTGTCTGTATTTTCACAAAAACGCGAGCGATATATGTGGCTATACGAAATATGAATAATCTCAATCCGACCTTAATCCTTTCCACACCGGCTGACGCATACCGCCCGAAGCCGTTTCGTGCATAAAATGCGCCGTTCCTATAAGCTGCGGTTTTATCCACACAGCGTTTTCGTATTTATCGAAATGTGGGGTTTTTACGGCATTCTTCTTAGCGAACTCGGCAATTATCTTTCGATCGCTTTCGGACACGCCGAGGTACACCTTGCCACGGCTTTTTAGCTCGCCGCCGTCGTAATAACCGAGTATCAAGTCCTTGACTTTTCCGTTCTCGTCGGGCTGATAGCCGCACACGAATAGGTCCTCGTCTTGCATGACCTTTATCTTCACCCATTCGTGCGTGCGCTTGCCTATATAATACAGTCCGTCCTTTTTCTTTGCGACTATGCCTTCGAGTTGTTCCTGCTTTGCAAGCTCGAAAAACGCTTTGCCGTTCCTTTCTATATACCAAGATATACTCAATCCGTGACCTTCGGTTACGGCTTTATTCAGTATTTCCTTTCTTTTCATTAGCGGCGCGGCGGTCAAATCCTTGCCGTCGATATAGAGTATATCGTATGCGACGAACTGTACGGGCGTTTTATTTGCCGCGAGTTTAATTTTGAACTCGTCGCTCATGAGCGCGCGTTTTTGGAGCGCGTAAAAATCGGGCTTGCCGTCTGTCAATGCCACAAGCTCGCCATCGAGTATTACCCGCTTTTTTACGCACTTCTTTATATCTTGAAGTTCGGGATATATCGCCGTAACATCCTTGTGCCGCTTATTTTGTAGAACTACGGACTTAGGCTCGATATACGCTACACAACGTATTCCGTCTAATTTCAGCTCATAAATATAATCTTCATCATCGAACGGATAATTATTATATCGAAAAATCACTATATACGCAATTTTTTATTATGGAAAGAACCATATTTTCTATGATTATGTATTAGATCATTCTCGAATTTACGTTTTCTTACATTTGATGGTAATTTTAATATTCCAACCTTCTTTTTCGCAAATTAATGTCATTTTATAACAATTTTTAAAACTGTCCATAAAAATATGTGACAGTGACAAAAAAATTAAAATCCGCAAGATTGACTTTTCTTGTGAGGCGAATTCTCCGACAGATATTATTTCTGATCTTTCTTTCAAACTGTGCTGCCACATATGCTTTCACCTCCTCATCGGTTCCGAAATATGACCGCATCTTATTTTCAATCGTTTTTCGCCTTTCTTTTCCGCTCATATTTTTTGTCTGTCCATACAGTTCTTCAAACAATTCTTTCCGTGTAATTTTGCGTTCGTTTTCAGCCCCGCAATCAGGTATATTTTCGATAAAACAATCGCTTTCGGGTTCTTGCCCTAAAACCTTATTCTCATCGCTTACAGGCTCTTTTTCCGCATCTTCCGAAGTCGCAAAAACTTCGTTTATCTTATCTTTTTCTTCTGCAACTGAAATCAACTCTTCCGTAGGCTTCGGACGTCTTTTAGCGTGATTAGGACGATGCTCGGGCGCAATTCCTGCGACTATGAAGAGTGTGAACGCATCAGAACCGCTTTGACAAATTTGCGGATCAGGCGCAATCAGCTTGCGCATTCCGTTGATGCCGATTCTCCCGCCGCAGAGCTTTCGATCGATGAGATCAGGTTCTGCATAGACCACATCTGTAATCTGAAATAAGGACGGAGCGCATTATGGACAAATATCAAACCTCTCTTTTACGCAAATACGGCAATGCTCTCGATCGGATTTTTTATCGGATCTCCCCCGCAGGCTTTGAAGAAAAAGACTTCCGCGCCCGCTATCTGCTGTCTGACGAGAGCAATGACGCGATCATGATCAGACAAGACGAAGATATTACAAAAACGCAATATGTCCTCCCGGTCAAAAAAGACATAACGGAAACAAAAGGAGGTCTTCCCTGGCAGCTCACCGTTTTATGCGGCATAAGCGTTTTTAAAAAGGGTCAGTGGATCGGAATAGAGCCCGAGGACGGACAGTATAAGATCGTCGCCGACTTTGAAGATAAGATCGAAAAGATCAGATTTTCTTTTGTCAGAAACCTTGCCGAAGATTATACGATTGACGTCCGTTATCAGGAAGCGGATAAGGCAAGATACTACGCCAGAAAAGAACAGGAACGCATCGAGCTTCTCCTCAAAACGGCAAACATCACCACCTCCACAGGAGCGAATCTGGTCAATATTTATTTCCAGCCCTGCTGTGAAGCATATAAGCGAACGGAAATCTTACTGTACCGAAACGGCTGTTTATTAAAAAAATACAGACCCGATGAAGATTATTTCTTTTTGTCCATCGTCGGTCTTGCTTATGGGAGCTATGAATTTGTGCTTAAACAATACGGAGATGGCGACACCATCCTTTTGGAAACAAATAAAATCAGTTTTTCTGTTAAGGCACCTCGTGTTCCCGATAGCCTGCCGCCTAACGTAAACGGTAACTGGTGATTTTTAAAAAAGTACAATCCACGGATATTAAACCGTTTTGAATTGATAAAAAATGAAAGACCTGAGCTGAGTTTTGATTGATATTAAGTTACGCTTTCCTGCACCAGATTGGACAGCCGCCGAACAAAAAAACCTAATCCGAGCATATCGGATTAGGTCATGGACATCTGATAATATAAAATTTTTTACAGCAACCGATATTCGATATACCTTTAATATCTGCATGTTATTAATCCTATCTTAATGATTGCATAGCTTCTATTGAAGAAACGTCAAATTCGCTTTTCTAATTCTCTCAATTCCGGCTGCAACTGCCCTCCATGCCATAATATCAATTGATTTTATTTCCCTGATCGGATTATCAAATCTTATTACTCTCTTTCTGCTCAATAATAGCGTCTACCATCATAATAATTTTGTCCGGATATTCCTGAGCATAATATTCATACGTTTTAGGCTTAGCAAAATCGATATCATATTTTAATACATATTCAAAATATGCTTTTAACAACCCTTTTGCATACATATAAGCCTCTGATATATTTTTTCCGTCTGTAGAAATAGCTAAATCCGGGAAAAACACATCATACCCGCCTTGCTCTCTTTTTGTAAAAACCGCATTATAGAGAAATTGATATTTTCGCGTGTTTTTTGATACACTTTTTTTCGAAAGAGCGGAATTGATCCACATATATAATTGTTCATAATTCTTGGAATCAAATGACTGATAGCGCCGAAGTCCAATAGGAAGATCCGACACCTCAAAATTTTGAAGTCTGACTGTAAAGATATCCCCCTGCTTTCTTCCTGCCAATATTTCATTTAAAAATGTATCCCATTCATATCTGACCCAGCCAGACTCCAAAGAACTCCGATCGCTGCCTATAACAACCATACATGAAGAATCCTCGAGTGCGTCGTCTATTTCCTTTTTAAAATAAGAACTGCCTAATCCGAACGCCCGTGCATTCATCATATATGTATTGATACGCATCTTTTTAAGTCTGGCATTTATTTCTTCTGCGACTTTCGCTTCTTGGGTTGCTTTACCATCCAGTTCATTTTTAAATGAGATAAAGACAGTCTTGCCTTTCGCCATGGTATTTCCTCATTGTTAAAATTTTTTTGATCAGATTATTTGATTTGTATTATAACATGGAAAAAATACTCTGTCAAGACAACCCAAAAATACGCAAAATTAACTCTTGTATGATTACAATAGATGTGAGACAAAAAGAATAAAAAAAGAGTAACAAGCCAAGAAGTTTGTGATATAGTTTAATCACCACAAAAAAACTAAACAAACGAGGCTGTTACTCCATGAAAACTATATCACAAATCGCCCG
>CASFAN010000070.1 GCA_949292715.1 uncultured Eubacteriales bacterium | reverse complement strand
ATTCCTCCGCTATCTCGGACACGACCAGCCCGTACAGCCGCAAATACTCTGCGGCAAGCTCTTCGGGACAGTCGTCCCCCGCAAGCGCTTCGGCATCCTCCGTCAGACCCAGCATATGGGCGGCGGCGATGCAAACGTCTCTTATCATACGTCCTCCTTCATTGCCGCGCGTGCCGACGGACTGCGGCGCCACCCGCCCGCGGCTTTTCCGAAGAACGGATTGCGGGTACGGGCGGCATAGTCCACCGTGCGCGCGTCCAGCTGAGCGAACGGAACGACGAAGCAGAGGGATGAACCCCTCTGCCCGTCGCTGTGCACCTCATACCTGCGCTTTCTGCGGTCGTATACGACATAGTACGTCGGATCGATCTCCCTGAGCCGCGAAGCTATGAAATACACGTCGTCCGTAATAAGAACAAGCCTCGGATTTTTCAGAGCTTTCAGCCCGTCGCTCCCGTGATCACGCCCTGACCGTTCGGACGGTCGCAGATGAGATCGCAATATTTGACCAGAGTCGCCGTGTAAGTGGGATAGCCCTGATTCTGGCGGAGTACGTTGCCGTTTTCGGTTTCGAGGAATCTCCAATCGCAAAGCTGATGGAGATGGAAAGCGCTCGTGTCGAGCAGATACATATAACCAGAAGGAACGAATCTGTCGTAAACGAGCGGTATGCCGTTGAAACTCAGGCTTCTGAAACCGCCGTCGAGATTCATGTAATCGATGTTGCGTTTATACTGCGCCATATACTCCATATAAGCGTACTTGGCTTCGCTGCTGACCGCGATAAAGTCTATATTGCTGCCCGCGCGCGTTTCGAGGACGTCTATCGCCTCCTGCAACTTCGTTTCTTCGATACCGTTTATAAGCGTGGACTTGTAGGGTTTGAGAGTCGCGGAAGCGCTTCTGTCAATGCCGTAAAGCGGCTTTGAGGTGTCAAAAATCGCGCCGAGACCGGTTATTTCCTTGTCTTTACTGCCCTGAACGTAGATTCCGTGTCCGAGAGCCGCTCCCGTAGGCTCGGCGTCAAGCTCGATGGTGCATGCCGCGTCATCCACGGATACGATACGCAGACCCGTTGCTACGGGCGTGTTACCGTTATAAAAATCCACGACCATACCGGGCATAAAGTTGCGGGTATAAGTAACCGTTACGATTTTACCGCTTACTTCCTCCACCTCGCCTATCTTGCCCGTGCCGTCGCCGTAAAGCATTCTGCCGAGATTGAACTTGCTTGCCTGCAAAAGTCCGTCGAGTTCTGCGTTGAGCAGATCCGTAAACGCGCCTCTGTCGTCCGCGCTCGCTCTTATCGCTTTGTCGGATATTTCTATCTGACCGTAAAGGTTTTTGAGCGTGGAAACGAACTGAAGATAGTTGTTTCCGTGCGCTTTGGGAAGCGCGCCCGTTTCGTCGCCCGCTCCCACGCCGCCGTTAAGTCCCACGGACACCGCTTTTCTTATTTCCTTACCCCAGACGTCGGCGCTCGTCTGCTCTATCTTTGTCATAAGAGGGTTTACTTTTGTGTTGAGCAGCTCGGTCACCGCGCCGAGATATACGCTTTTAAGCGCGTTTTCCGCTGAATTGATAGTTACCATTTTTTCTCCTTGATGATGTTATTCGTTACCCGTTATCGGATAGCGTGAAAATTTTCTTCGCCTCTTTCAGATCCCTCGCTTTGAGCGGCGAAACTCTCACGGGGTAACCGCAGCGAAGAAGAGGGACGAACTCTTCATCCGCTTCGGCTTCGGGCGCGGCGGACGGAACAAGCGCGAGCTGCTCGCGGAGCCGCGCGTTCTCCGCTTCCAGCCGCGCCACGCGGGCTTTAAGCTCCCGTCTGTCCGTTCTGCCCGTTTTCACCGTTCGCCTCCGCCGTCAGCGCCTTCATCGCGCGATGACCGCGTATATGCGCAAGCATGCGTTCTTTAAGACGTCTGTCGCGTTTTGCGGCTTTGTCGAATTCTGCCGAAAGCATGTACCTGACATGAGAACGGATATGCAGGTCGTGCTCGTCGATCTCGTCCGCATCGACGTTTTCGCCCTTTTCCATGCGGAGGTTTTCTCCGTCCGCTTTTTCCTCGTGCAGCGAACGCAGTTCCTCCGCGGTTTCCCAGCTTCCGTAACCGAACGCCGCAAGCAGTTTGTGACGGGTGGACACGCCGAGCGAGCCGTCCTCATCGTTGAGCAGACCGAGACGGAGCAGTTCGAGAAGGCGCGACTGTCTGCCGCTGCGACTGAGCGCAGATTCGGCAACCGTGTCATAAACCACGTCGCATTCGCCTATATCCGAACCTTTCCACCTGATCAGTTCTACTTTTCCGTCCTCGCCCACGCAGCGCGTGAGGCGTTCGCCCGAAGCGAACTGCTTGTAAAGCCGCAGAACCATGCGCGACACTTCGCGTACCGCCGCCCTTATCATATCCGAAGTGATCGCGAGTCTGCTGTCGTCCTGCTCGATGAGAAGCTGTATAGCCGTACCGCTGTTGGCTTGCGAAGGCACCGCGGACGAACGCATTATGTCGCTTATGCCCGTAATGACGTTGAACTCCTCTTCGAGCTTGGCTTCCTCCGCGGCAAACGCCGACGGAACGCCGCCCTGATCGAGCATGCGCGGAGCCTGACTGCCCTGACGGTAAACGATGACCGAACCGGGGCGCAGTCCGTCGCTTTCGAGCAGATCGGTATCCACCGCGCCGTCCTCCACGGCAAGCACGCCGCAGCACAGCCTGCTTAAAAACTCGTGCTTACGGTTCTTGACCGCATTGTAAGCGCGCTGAACGGGTATCGCGCGTTCGACCATGCTCGTTCCGAAGAAAGCTCCCGGCGTCACGAGCGCGTCCTGCTTGACGAAGGGTATCGCGCGTTCCCCGTCCTTTCCGTTCGCAAACGGCAAAGCTCCGCGCCAAAGCAGTTTGTCGCCGCAGACGATAAGCAGTTCGCCGCGCGGCTTGGCTTTGCTCGGGCGCTCGTAGCGTTCGATAAGCACCGCGCAGTCGCTGACCTTCGTCCTGCGAAGATCGGCAAGCAGACGCGCGTTCGGCTTTTCGGGCATAACGAACTCCACTTCCTCGGGTTCGACCGTCACGCCGTAACGCTCGCTTATCTCGCTTACGGGCACGGCGCGCGCATGAATGAGCGAACGCACTTCGTCCATGCCCGCGGCATAAAGGCTGTCGGGGAATATTTCGTAAGGCGAAACCGCGGTCACCGCCACGTCGCCCGAACGTCCGCCCTCCCACACGACTTTATAAAAACCGCTGCCCGTCAGCTCGCTCCACAGCGTTGCGCGCGCTATGACGTTGTCCGTTTCCAGCCGCGCGGTCACCGCGTTCAGTATTTTACCCGAAGCTTCCGCAACTTTCAGGTCGTTGTCCGAGCCCGAAGCGGGGCGTACGCTCATCACGGGGCGTACCCCCGCAAGCTTGGCAAGACGCGTTTCCACGATAGGCGCGATATGATTGTATACCTGCCGTTCCTGCCACGGATATTCGGGATCGGAATCGCGTACCGCAAAAAGCGGAGTTATCTCGGCGAACTGCCTGCCCGCGAGAAAGCACGCGTTAAGCGTCCACTGCGCCTCGATCGGGCGGCGTTCTTCTTTGCGCCGCTCATAGTCCTTTCGCACTTCGAGCGCGGTCAGCCGTTCTTCCTCGCGCACAAGACTTTCGTCGTCGATGAGTTTTTTCATTTACCTTTCCTCCGCTCGCTTTTTTTGTCTTCCGCGCGTATTTCGGCTACGCTTTCCGCAAGACGCGCAAGCTCTTTCAGGCAGTCCGCGCATACGTTCAGATTGCTCTTAGTCCCCGCCTTTGCGAATTTTACGCTGTACTCCGCGCGGTTTCCGCACGCACCGAGCTCGCACGTCATTCTGTACTTACATTTTTCGATTCCCATTCTCCTCTCCTTTGATAATCTCTCCGAGCTGCAACAGCAGCTTTTTCTTTTCCGCCAGAAGCTCTTCTTCGCTCGGCAACTCGTTACCGTCGCCTTCGAGTTCGAGCAGCATTTTTATTGCCGAAAGATCGGGCGGCACCTCTTTCGTCGTGATTTTGTTTCTGACTTCGTTGCCTTCTCCGTCATACTCCGTCGTGGATTCGCTGACCGTGTACCCCATGGCTTTTTTGCGGAGCGCGTTCATAAGCGCGGCGTTATCTTCCATACCTCCTCCTGCCGAGCGCAGCCGCAAGCCGTTCCTTGTCGCGCTCTATTTCCGTTTTTATGCGCGGCGCGGTCTTGCCCTCGGGCTTTGTCATGAGATAGTAGCGCAATTCGTCCAGACAGTGGTCGTCGCGCTTGACGGGAGTTTCTCCGTCGCCCCAGCAGTACTTTTTAAGCTCGCGTATAAGGTTCACGCACGAAGCGAATATATACAGGCGCGGCTTGCCGTTATTGCCTTTCAGATAGCTTTTTACGGTGTTTATACCGCTGTAAAGCTCTTTGTTGACCTTCGGATTCACGAGAATTCCGCGCTCGCAAAACAACGCGCTCACGCTTTTGGTTCCCGACAGCGTGCGCTGATTCGCCGCCGAATCGATAAGCGCGCGATACCGCCCCGCGCTGTCGGACTGCCAACCGAGCGCCGCGCATTTTTCCCTTATCTTCTCCGCGTGCCAGTCCACGTCCTTGCCCGCCGCATAGTGTTCCGCGACAACGAATACCGTACCGTCGCCGTCAACCGCGTACCAATGGCATGCAAGCGGGTTGTTCAGACCGGGGTCTATCGACATGCAGTCCTGCCATTCGCGGGGCACGGGGAAAGGCTGAATGACGTGTACGTTTTCGTCGAACTCAGGATAAACCATTCCGCTGCGTTTAACGAACCTGCCGTAACGCCTGCTTTCGAGCACGTCGGCGGGCAGTGAGGCGGTCAGACTGCTAACTTCCCCCTTGTCCAAATACGGATTGTCCGCCCACTCCATGAATTCGCACCACACGTCGGGATCGGATGACATATAAATACGGTCATAAACAAAAGTAAGCCCTTTAAGCGGAGTCATCGTCCCGAACATCTCGCCGCGGCGGTCGGCAACGCGCATACGGCATTCGTCGTAAATATCCTCGGGCGGTTCTTCGTCGAACCAGACGTAATCGAGGCTCGTACCCTGAAATTTTTCTCTGCCGCTCTCGCAGGACTTGAACCCTATGCGCGACAGCGTGCCGAACACGTTGCGCACCGTCAGATAGTCGATAACGCCGCTCTCTGGCGCGCCCGATTTGCCCGAAACCATAACGACGTCTTCGATCCATTCTTTTTTCAGATAAGAGAGTATTTTTCGCTGCGCCACGTCGCGCTGAACTTCGCGCGTAAGGCTGACCACCCACCCTTCCGTAGGCTTGTTTTCGCGATACGGATGTATACCCCTTGCCCGCCACACCGTTTCCACCGCGCCGCACTCCGTCTTACCGCTGCGATTGCCGCCGAACACCCAGCGGTTGCGCTTTGCGCACTTGTGAAACTCCATTTGTTTTTTGTGAACGAGCGGCGGTTCGTTGTAATGCGCGAGTTTGTTGTTCGCGCGGGCGCGTTCGAGTTTGCGATCGAGCTTTATCAGCCGCGCAAGCAATGTCTTTTCGTCAATATTCATAAAACCTCTTTACTATAAGTCAGTATTCGCGCCGTACGGCGACGTATAATAAACGAATGAAAACGGCGATAGCTCTTCTACTTCTGGCATTTTCGCTTCCGTCGCAAGGCTGGGCATGCATAAGCGGAAGCACGACCTTTTATTATTACGACGGTATTTCTTTTACCGCCGCTTTCATCCTGCCGTCGACGTATTTCGTCGCGGTAGAAGAAGAAGGACGGGAGTATGACCGCGTTACCTATCTCGACCTTTCGGGATACGTAAAACACGGCGCATGCGAGCAAGTCGACTATGAACCGCTCAACAAGTATCCGACGGAAGGAAAAGTCGAACTCAAAAAATCCGTTTCCTCTGTCTTTCTGTATTCTTCCCCCTCCTGCGAATCGGTACTTTCGAGCGTAACCGCAGCCGAAAGCATGTTTCTCTACGGCGACAGCGAAACGGAAAACGTATACTATGTCCGCGTTACGCGCGCCGATTCGGTACTGCGCGGATACGTTTCGGGCGAAGGCGTTACCGTTACTTATCCGCCTCCAAACGATACGCAGGCAGTCGCTCCCGGCGATCCCGACGAAGAACTGCCCGACATAACGGATAATCCGCCGGCGAAGGACACCGAAAGCGGACTTGCCTTTCCGCTCGAAATACTGCTCATAGTGTGTCTTGCGCTTCCCGCTTTCCTGCTCGTGTTCCTGCTCAGCCGCAAAAAAAATAAGTAAACGGCGGAATTGCCCGCGTTAAGCTTAACCGCAAACGATACAAAATTCGATTGAATTTTGTATCGTTTGCTGGCTTAACGCTGCCATATAGACGCAATATCGATTGTCTTTTTTTATACGGCGCACCGCTAACGCTCGCCAAAGGCGTGCGCCATATACACCCGCGCTGGCGGTATCTTTCGGGCGGATATGCGCAAAATTTCCCTCGCCGCCGTGAGGCAGGCTTCGGGGACGTGCGGAGGCTTTGCCTCCGTACAAATTTTGCGCCTCTGCGCCTCGAAATCTCTCCGCAATCGCTGCCACAAATCTATAAATTACTTTATTTGCGTATTGCTTACTTATATAAACACACGTTTTTTCTCGAAAATCCAACCGCATTGCTACCGTATAGCCTTATAGTTACTTTAATTCGTATAGTAGCTTTATATTTTGTGATATTAAGTTTTTACCGCTACTTATAATACGTTTGCCTTTAACGGTTCAGCTGCACCGTCGCGATTCGGTCTTACTTTCCCACATAGGCGGCAAACCGAGCAAATCGCCGTATTCGTTCAGATCGAACCCCGTCTGCTTTATCGCGAAAAGCGCGTAACCGCACTTTTCGAGAGCACGGTTCAAATAATTATGCACGGTTCCGCGGCAAACGCCGAGTTCTTCCGCAA
>CASFAN010000069.1 GCA_949292715.1 uncultured Eubacteriales bacterium | reverse complement strand
TCGTTCGGAAGATTGACGTCCAGCAATGCCAGATCGCAAGGCAGTTCGAATACGGGCATATACCCGCGCGCGGCAAGCAGTGAGGCAAGCTCCGATTTGACGGACTCATCGTCCTCTATTATCAGTATGCGATCCATAATCACCCCTTTATCGTTAATTGCAGGTGAACGCAATTATATTTTTATAGTATAACAGAAACCGCCGTCAATGTAAAGAGGTTGTTTGCTTTAAGCAACGCAAACAACCTCATCGATTAACTGTTTTGATTATTTATTTTCTTTTAAGGCAAACCAGCGTCTCGACGTGTTTCGTCTGCGGGAACATATCGAACGGAGTGACGGAAGCTACGTTGTACGAAGTGAGCATTGCGAGGTCGCGGGCAAGAGTGGACGGATTGCAGGAAACGTAAACCACTTCTTCCGCGCCGCAGGAGTTGACGGCGTTTATTACTTTCGCGTCGCAGCCGCCGCGCGGAGGATCGAGAACGATCAACGTTTTTTCGGAATTGCCTTCCGAAAGCAGGCGCGGTATTACGTCGGCGCAGTCGCCGCAGATATTACGCACGTTTGATATTCCGTTGCCGCGCATAAGCTCGTCCGCGGAATCCACCGCCGCTCTTTCTATTTCCACCCCGATAACTTCTTTCGCGCTTCCTGAAAGCATTGCGGTAAGCACGCCGCTTCCGCTGTATGCGTCTATTATCCTGTCGACATTCGCGCGCGAGGCAAGCTCCGAAATTTTCGCATACAGTTTTTCCGCAACCCCGCTATTGACCTGCAAAAATCCGTTGGGATGAACGTATAATTCGAGTCCGCAATAATTATAGGGCTTGCGTTCGCCGAGTATAAGTTCGCTGCTGTCGCCCATTATGACGTTTCCGCGCGTGCGATTGACATTCTGCCAAAGCTCGTCGACATCCGCGCCGCAATCCTTTACGGCACGTATTATTCGGGAACGCACGTCGCGCGTGACTACCGCCGTAAGAGATATTCTGCCGCCGAGATCGCGCACCGAGAAATGCCGCAGTTCGCCCTTGCCGCTTTCCTCGTCATAAGGCGCGAACCTTTCCGCGACGACGCGCAATGCGGGCATGAGCTTACGCACCTTTTCCGTCTGCAACGGACAATCGTCCGTTTCGACTATCCTGTGCGAGTTATAAGCGAAAAAGCCCGCAGACGCGCCTTTCGCGCTCTTTCTTACGGGCATGGATATTTTATTGCGATATCCGTATTCGCAAGGCGACGGAACGCAGTCATCCGCATTGACGCGGATATGCGCTATTTTAGCAAGCGCGTCTTCGACCGCGCGTTTCTTGAAGCCGAGCTGCTCCCCGTAAGCGAGATGCTGAAGATCGCAGCCTCCGCATTTGCCGAAAACGGGGCAAACGGGCGCGACGCGCAAAGGCGACGGCGAAAGCACTTCGAGCAGTTTGCCGACGGCGAAATCTTTTTTCACGAGAATTATAAGCGCGCGAACCTTTTCCCCGGGAAGCGCACCGTTTATAAAAACGGGTACGCGATCCAGTCGGGCGATTCCCTCGCCTTTGTAGCCGAGCGTTTCGATAACCGCTTCTATCTTATCGTTTTTGTTGAGACCGATCATTTATCAACGTTACCTTTCGGATGAGGTTCGATTACACCGCTCGTAAATTCAGTATACGCATCGGGTTGCTCGTCCTCCGTTGCCGCGTCTTCCGAAGTTTCGCCTATCGCATGTCCGCGGTATTCCGAAGGATCGGGTCCGTCGGAAGGATCTTTATGACCCGAGAACATCACTTTAAGCAATATCGGAGTAAGCACCGACGAGAACAGAATCAGCATAACCGTCATTATCATAAAGCTTTCGGGAATTATTCCCGCGTCCATACCTTTCTGAGTGACTATAAGCGCCACTTCTCCGCGCGCCATCATACCGATTCCGGTTATCGCCGCTTCGCGCCAGGTACCTTTTTTGACTTTTATCACGAATCCGCAACCGATTATCTTGCCGAGCAGACCGACAGCAACGAACAATGCCGCAAACAATATAAGCCACCCGCTCAGACCGTTGAAATCCATATTGATTCCGATGGACGCGAAGAACACGGGTCCGAATATCATATAGTTGTTTACGTCTATTTTCTTGTTCGTGTAATGCGCCATGCGGTTGACGGTGGAAAGCATCACGCCTGCAATATACGCGCCCGTAATGTCCGCAACGCCGAATATCTCCTCTGCAAGGAAAGCATATATAAAGCATACCGCGAGGCTGAAAAGCGCAAGCCTGTGCGTCGACGGCCATTTTTTATCCATCCATGAGAACAGATAATGCAGACCGATACCGACTCCGATCGCGACAGCGAAGAACGCGACTATCATAATCGACGTGCCCCACCACTGAGCCTTGAACCAGTCAAAACCGGAAAGCGCGGCGTTGCCTTCTGCCGTTCCCAGTCCTGTAACTACGGACAAAACGATCATTCCGATAACGTCGTCTATTATTGCCGCGCTGACGAGTATTGTACCTATACGCGTATTGATCTTACCCAGTTCTTTAAGTACGGATACGGTTATCGCGACGCTTGTCGCCGTCAGTATCGCACCCACGAACACGCCTTGTATAATGCTTGTAAACTGAACTTCCTCGCCGTCGACAAGACCGCTTCCGAGAAAAGGAAGTGATATAAGCAGTCCGAGAACAAGCGGTACCGCTACGCCTGCGCATGCTACGAGAGTAGACGTCACGCCCGTGCGTTTAAGTTCTTTAAGGTCGGTATCGAGTCCTGCGCCGAACATTATAAGTATAACGCCTATCTTGGAGAATACGTCGAGTATCGTATACTTATCGTTTCCTCCGGCAAGAGTGAAAGTAAACTCATCGAGGATCACTAACGACGATACGTTGTCCACCTGTTCCTGAAACCCGATGAGCGAAAAACCCGCAAACCCGAATACTGCCGGACCTATGAAAATGCCCGCTACTATATATCCGAGAACCTGCGGAAGATTGAATTTGCGGAACAGCAGTCCGCAAAGCTTGGTTGAAATCATTATTATGGCAAGCGCCAAAATAAATCCGAGTACACCGTGAAACATATTTTTTATCCCTTCGTTTTATGCGCTTTATTTCAAGCGTACACTGTCGGCAATCTGCCGTTGCATATCCCTTTGATTATCCCTGTCTTTTATCGTCTGTTTTTTATCGTAACTGCGTTTGCCGCGCGCAAGCGCGATCTCCGCTTTTACTCTCCTGCCTTTGAAATACAGTCTTAGCGGAACGACCGACCAGCCTTTTTCGCGCGTTTTGCCGATAAGGCGGTTTATTTCGCGCCTGTGCATAAGTAATTTGCGGCTGCGGAGTTCGTCGGGCGGCATTATCGTTGCTTTTTCGTATGCGGAAATACGGCAGTTTTTCAGATAAAGCTCGCCGTTTTCCACAAAGCAGAACGAATCGCGCAGGTTAGCGTGTCCCGCCCTTACGGACTTGACCTCGCTTCCTTCGAGCGCGATGCCCGCTTCGAATTTCTCGATTATTTCGTAATCGAAATACGCTTTTTTGTTTTCGATAGTCGTCAATTTATTCTCCGCCTTTTTTTGACTGCATTATATTATACTACATCGCAAGCGATTTTGCAAACGATTTTCCGTTTGCGTACTTATACTATTATATGCCTTAATCAAGTTCAAAACCGCGCGCGCAAAATATAAAGGCGAAACCGCGTCGCAATTGCCGCAACGGTTCCGCCTTTGGAATGCATTTTCACGATCCGAAAATTCGGATCCGAATTTAATTTTTTACAGCTGGTCTTTATTGAGAAACATTCTGTTCAGGATAGCCGACGCCAAAACGACCGCGGTGCCCACGAGATATACATATAAGCCGGAGGCAACGTTCATCCCTTCGATTCCCGATTTAAATACATAAACGAATACAGCCACGGCAAGCAGTACGTTCCATACGGCAAACACAAAACCTTTTCTTACAAAGCCTTTGTCTTCATATCCGTCAAACTTAAACGTACGTACGAATCTGGAAGCGGTTAAACCTACGAAATAAGGAAGCGTAGCCGCGTTTTTCAGTGTAAGCACCAATATTATAGCAAGACAAATCAAACTTACGTTGATCGCCGGGGCAGCTCCTTCCGTAAGCGCGGAAACTACTACGCCGATAACGGAATCCAATGCTTCGGAATTCATTCCTGCCGTCGAACCGTCGAACGTGTTTGTAAATGCCAGAGGGAAATTAAGCAAACACACGATTGCGCCTGCCAGAATCCCCGCATTTGTCAGCCACTTGGCAATACTTCCGGCTTTAATGAAACGTTTGCCCGCAAACAGCAGATTCTGCACCAGACATACCGCGAGAGCTACCGCGGAAAGGAACAGACAGATAACGGTTCCCGAGCTTACGTCAAGTATCGTGTTGAAAGCGCCGATATAAGTCAAGGCATAAAGCATCGCGCTTGTTCCGAAAGCCACGCCGGCAAACGCGCCGAGATTGAAATTCTTTTTCGATACCATTCCGATTATGAACTTAATAACGGCAAGCAGAGTTACGAGCGCGATAACCGCGGCTGCGGCGCACATGGCTACGATAATTAATGTCTGCGAAACGAGCTTAACCAGCTCCGCCTCGCCTTGAATCGAACCGAAGAGTTCGGGAACGGATTTGAAATAGTCGATAATCGAACTGAAATTCGTCACAAGACCGAACGTCTGCCCTTCCGCTATCGGAGTCATGGTAAGCGGATCCATAGCGATTACGGTACCGCCGACATTTTCTGCAAACATATTGCCCATAAGTATAAGATATGTGCTTACGCCTATGGCTGCAAGAACGGCAAGTCCGCCTATAAAACAAATAAGAGTCTGAAAAAGCGTACGTTTATCGCTCGGCTGAGGCGCGGTATCGTTCTTTTTCTTTCGGGGCAGCAGACCTTTGGCATTCGAATTCACTTCCGGCATAGGCTGGTTGTTATAATAGCCCTGCGGCGCGCCGCCGTATCCCTGCGGAGGATATCCCTGCGGTCCGTTGCCGTAATGCTGAGGCGGATAATTACCCTGCGGAACGTTTCCGTAACGCGCGGGGAATTTTGACCACCCGCATGAATAACACTGGCTTGCATCGGGAGGAAGAACGGTTCCGCATGAAGGACATACGGTGCTTTGCATAGGCGCACCGCAATGCGGACAGTAATTATCGTTTTTTGCATCATAACCGCAGTTTCTGCAAATCATAGATTTTCTCCTTTCCGTAAAAACGCTTCGGTACTTATAATGCCGAGAAAAGCATATTTAAGTCCGAAAACGATTTTATTGCATGTTACACATCTTATATTATGCCTAATTATACAACAAAAAAGAACTTCTTGTAAAGAAGAAGTTCTTTATTTTTTGATTAAATTTTCATTAAAGGTCACACAAGTTCGATTATAGCCATTTCAGCTGCATCGCCTCTGCGGAAACCGTTCTTGAGAACGCGGGTATATCCGCCTTTGGTTCCCTTTTCTTCGGCACGCGCGTCGTACTTGGGAGCGAGCTCGTTGAAAATCTTTTCGATAAGCGGATGACGGATCCTGCCTGCGCGTACTTTGTATGCGCTCTTGGATTCGTTGAATTTCTTCTCGACCTGAACGTCGTATACGACGGACATTATCGCACGGCGTGCGGCAAGTTTCGTAGGACCGTCGTTTACAAGTTCGATCTTGTACTCTTCTACGGTTACGTTACCCTTCTTGTCCTTCTTTTTACGCTGACGGGTTTCAACCTTTTTAACGGTATCCTTGTAGCTGTTGATCGCTTTCGTAATCAGTTTTTCAGCCATTTTCTGAACTTCTTTCGCTCTGTCGTAAGTCGTTTCGATCCTGCCGTTCCAGAGGAGCGCGGTTACCTGTCCGCGAAGAAGCGCCATTCTCTTATCTGTAGCTTTTCCTAATTTTCTGTTTTCCATGATAATTGATTTTCCTTTTTTTCGGGAAACCGTCGGGAGCGTTGCCGAATGCGGTACGCTTACGCCGACGATCGTTGGTTATCAGTCTTCGTTGCTTCTGAGGTCGAGACCGTAGCCCCTGAGCTTCGCGATGACTTCATCGAGGCTCTTTCTGCCGAGGTTGCGTACTTTAAGCATATCGTCTTCGCTGCGCTTTGTAAGATCTTCGACGGTATGGATTCCGGCACGTTTAAGGCAGTTATAACTACGTACGGAAAGATCCATTTCCTCGATACTCATTTCAAGCACTTTCTGCTGACGGTCTTCGGGACGGGATACGAGAATATCCATACCCGCGAACATATCCGAAAGATTCGCAAAAAGTCTGATGTGATCTTCGATAGCGCGAGCGGCAAGCGAAAGCACGTCTTTTGCGCTCAGGCTTCCGTCGGTCTTGACTTTAATTGTGAGCTTGTCGTAATCCAGACTCTGACCGACGCGGGCGTTTTCCACAGCATAGCTTGCGGCTTTTACGGGAGTAAATATCGCGTCGATGGGAATATATCCGATGGGCTTTGACAGATCCTTGAGATGTCCCGCCACTACATATCCGCGTCCCTTAGCCACGGTAAGCTCCATATCGAGGTTAGCTCCGTCGTCGAGAGTGCAGATGTACATTTCGGGATTGAGGATCTCTATCTCGGGGTCGGTAACGATGTCCGCCGCCGTCACAACGCCCGCTTCGTGTCTGGAAAGACGAAGCGTTTTGGTTATCGTATTGTCTTCGTACTTGGCTTTAAGGTTCAGCCCTTTGAGGTTCAGGATTATTTCAGCTACGTCTTCTTTGACACCCGGAATAACGCTGAACTCGTGGCTTACACCGCTTATCTGTATGCCGACCACCGCAGTGCCGGGAAGCGCGCTGAGCAGCACTCTTCTCAGGCAGTTGCCGAGCGTTATGCCGTAGCCTCTTTCAAGAGGTTCGACGACGAATACGCCTTCGCGCAGATCCGCGCTTTCTTCAATGGTGATCCTGGGCTTTTCGATTTCCATCATAATGTTTATATCTCCTTTCCGTCCGCGGTTGCTAACATAAAACGCCGGGGCGGATCGAACCCGAAAAGGGGTTTATAAGTTGCTGTCCTTACCTGACGCGCGTCGATGCGCGCCTGCCGCTTAACCTTACGCGGCTTTTGTCTTATGCAGCTTACTTGGAGTATTTCTCGATGATAAGCGATTCGGTGATGTTCGCGTCGACGTCTTCTCTCTTGGGATTCTCGAGAATCTTGCCTACGAGAGTTGCGGTGTCGAAGCTTACCCACTTGGGCATCGTTATCTTAGCATCTTTAAGCGCGGTGAAGCAAGCCTTGTTCTTCTTGCTCTCCTTGATGGAAATTTCGTCGCCTACTTTTACCTGATAGGAAGGAATATCCACGACCTTTCCGTTAACGGTTATATGACCGTGATTGACGATCTGGCGGGACTGCGCTCTCGAAGCGCCGATACCCATACGGTATACGACGTTGTCAAGACGCTTTTCGAGGAGCGCGAGCATGTTCTCGCCGACGACGCCCTTCATGCGCTCAGCTTTGTCGTAATAGCTGCGGAACTGTCCTTCGAGCACTCCGTAGATACGGCGTGCCTTCTGCTTCTCGCGAAGCTGCATTCCGTATTCGGAAACCTTTTTACGGGAAAGACCGTGCTGTCCCGGAGGGGTCGGACGTCTGTCCATTGCGCACTTCTTGCCTTCCGCCGTGCAACGATCGCCTTTGAGATATAATTTCTGTCCTTCTCTTCTGCACTGTTTGCAGCTGGGTGATGTATTCTTTGCCATGATATTGACTTCTCCTTAAACTCTTCTGCGCTTGGGCGGTCTGCAA
>CASFAN010000068.1 GCA_949292715.1 uncultured Eubacteriales bacterium | reverse complement strand
GGGTAGCGCAGATAGTACCAGCTCGAGCAGACGAACGTGTCCAGCGTGTCGGGATCGCGGCGCGCGGGGCCTCCGCATTTCGGGCAGGTGCAGTTCATATATTCTTCGTTCGCGCCGAGCGGGCTTTTCCCTTTCGGCTTGAAATCGACTTCGTAAGGCAGTTTTACGGGCAGATCCTTTTCGGGTACGGGAACCACGCCGCACTTTTCGCAATGTATCATCGGAATGGGCGCGCCCCAGTAACGCTGACGGGACACAGACCAGTCGCGCAGGCGGTAGGTTATCTTTTTGCCGCCCTTGCCTTTACCCGCGAGATAATCGAGTATAGCGTTTTTTGCGTCCTCGGTCTTCATTCCGTCGGCGAAGCCGCTGTTTACCGCAACGCCGTACTCGGTGTACGGCAGTTCGTCGGGCGACCCGTCCGCGCTTTTTACCACGCGTTCTATCGGCAGACCGTACTTGACCGCAAAATCATAGTCGCGGGTATCGTGCGCAGGCACAGCCATTACCGCGCCCGTGCCGTAAGTCGCAAGAACGTAATCGGCAATCCACACGGGCACTTTTCTGCCGTTTACGGGATTTATCGCATACGCGCCCGTGAACACGCCCGTTTTCTCCTTGACGGTACTCGTTCTGTCTATCTCGCTCTGACGCGCCGCGTCGAGGCGGTACTGCTCCACCGCTTCCCTGCACTCGGGCGTGGTTATTTCGCGCACGAGCGGGTGTTCGGGAGCAAGCACGACGTACGAGCAGCCGAAAAGCGTATCCGCGCGCGTAGTGAACACGTCGAAACTGCCGCCCTTTTCGAGATCGAAAGTCACGGTGCCGCCGTAACTCTTGCCTATCCAGTTGCGTTGCATGAGCTTTGTTTTTTCGGGCCAGTCGATAGTATCAAGCCCTTCGAGCAGTTCTTCCGCGTACTTTGTTATTTTAAGGAACCACTGCCGCATTTCCTTGCGTTCGACCACCGAACCGCAACGCTCGCAGCAGCCGTCCACGACCTGTTCGTTAGCAATAACGGTATTGCAGGACGGACACCAGTTGACGGGCGCGAGTTTTTCCTCGGCAAGCCCGTGCTTATAGAGTTGTAAGAATATCCACTGCGTCCACTTGTAATAGTCGGGTTCGCAGGTCTTTATTTCATAATCCCAATCGAAGGACGCGCCCATGTTGCGCAACTGCCCTTCCATGGTCTTTATGTTCTTTTCCGTGGAATCTTTGGGGTGAATGCCCGTCTTTATGGCGTAGTTTTCCGCGGGCAGTCCGAACGCGTCGAACCCCATGGGGTGGAATACCTCGAAGCCCTGCATACGGAGCAAACGCGCGTAAACGTCGGTCAGTCCGAAGTTATACCAATGCCCGAGGTGCAGATTCGCTCCCGACGGATAAGAAAACATTTCGAGAACGTACTTTTTCTTGTCGGCGCGCGTAACGTCGAAAGAATCCGCTTTGCTCTCTTCCCACTTTTTTCTCCACTTCTGCTCTATTTTGATATAGTCCATATTACTTCACCTTTTCGATATTGCCTTTTTTATCCACGACATAACCGTGACGGGCGCGTTTGAGCATTCCGCTGTCCTTTTCCGTATCCGTATAATACTCTTCGAGGACGGCGTCTTCGCCGAATACTTCGGTGAACCTCAGCCACTTGCCCTCGCGGTAACAGTAAGGATCGATTACCTTACCCGTTTTGCGGTCGATCTCCGTCGCGATAAGCGTTTTTATGCCTATGCGGCGGCAGATTTCTTCCAAAAAGAATTTCGGCGTTGCGGAAATCACCACGTCGTCGGGCTGCTGCATATCTTTATACCACTGCTGAACACGCTCCTGACGCTTGTCCCAGAATTTAACGATATATTCGTCTATCTTTCTGAACCGCAGATACGGGAAAAGTACGACCTCTACGGTACGCTTCATCGGAATAACGCGAAGCGCAGTCAAAATAGCCGCCACTATAATGACGGGCAGCCACAAAAGTACCCACGGGCGGCGCAAGGTGGTATAAAACACGAAATCGCGGTAGCTGTATCCTCTGTATATTGTATGATCGAAATCAAAGGCTCTTATGCCTTCTCTCTGTTCCATACCGTCACAGACCGAGCGCGGCAGCCACTGCCGCTTTGGGCGCATAACCGACGTGTCTTGCGATTATCGTATTTCCGCTTATTTTGAATACGGCGGGAATATTGCTTATGCCGAACGCCTGTGCAAGATCGCTTTCCTCGTCAACGTTCACTTTGAAGAACTTGATTTCGGGATGCTCTTCGCTGAGTTCGTCGATAATCGGCGAAAGCATTCTGCAAGGTCCGCACCAGCTCGCCCAAAAGTCTATGACGCATACGCCGTCTTTCGTTTCTTCCTTGAAATTTTCCAATGTCAATACCTTTACCATAATACCGAGAGTATACCACAGTATTAAAATTTTATCAAGCGTTTTTATGGTTGCGGAACGCTAACGCTCGCCGTTGGCGTCCGCAACTAAACGGTTGATGCCGCAGTAGATGCAAGGAATAAGCACGAGAGTGACGAGCGTACCGACGAGCAGACCGCCCATAACGACTATGCCGAGCGGCTGCATGAGTTCCCCGCCGCTGCCGAGACCGAGCGCGAGCGGAATAAGCGCTAGCACGGTAGTCAGCGTTGTCATGAGTATGGGGCGCAGACGCGACGAACAGCCTTTGACCACGGCTTCGTAATGCGACAGCCCCTCCTCTTCGTGCAGTTGTTTTATCTTTTCAAGCATAACGATTGCGTTATTGACGATAACGCCCATAAGCATAATAAGTCCGACGAGCGAAACGACGTTAAGCGTGCTGCCCGTTATCGCAAGCGCAAGGAATCCGCCCGTAAAGCTGAACGGTATCGCGCACATTATTATCAGCGGCTTGATTGCGCTGCCGAACTGCGCAGCCATTACTCCGTAAAGCAACAGCAAGGACACGGCAAGCGCGATATACAGTCCTCCGAACGCGTCGTCGAGATATGTGGCTACTCCCGAAGTAACGCACTCGTAACCGTTCTCCGCATATGTCTTTCCGCTGTCGCCGTCGGGTAGTGCAAGCACGCTTTCCGCCGCCTCGCGCATAAGCTCGATCGCAGTGCCGCTGTCGAGATCGTATACCTCGGCGGTTATCGTAACGGAAAATTTTCCGTCCTCTTTTTTAATAACGCTGTCCGCGACGGTTTGGGTTATTTCGGCAACGTCGGACAGCTTTACCGCCGCACCGTCCGAATATCCGAGCACGAACGATTCGAGATCCGCGATTTCGGAAACCGCACCTTCTTCGAATATCACGGTAACGTCGCAATTCACGCCGTCCACCGTAGCCGCCCCTGCTGTATATCCCGCAAGCCCCACGCGCAAAGTCATCACCGCCTGCGCATAGTCTATGCCCTTTTCGGCAAGCGCAAAACGGTCAAAAGAAATATCGTACTCGACCGCGGTATTGTCCTCGCCCAGACTGCTCGTAATATTGACGAAACCGCGCTCGGCATACTCGTCCGAAGACAGTTTTTCCGAAACCGCCGCACCGATATCCGCGAGCGCGTCGCGTTTTTCTCCGCGCACCGTCACGGATATATCGCTCATGCCGCCCGTAAGCGATTCCACGACTCCGTCTATTTCCGTAACCGTAGCCGCCGCGGTATAAGGCAGGCTTCCGTCCGAACGCGCGGTCATCACTATTTCGCGTATCTGCTGCGTAACTTCGCTCGTCTTGCCCGCGTCGCCGTCGAGCTTTATGTCTATACTTCCCGTATTGTTGAACGCCAGCAATCCTTGCACGCCGACGGATACCGAAATACTGCCTATGCCGTCCACTCCGTTTTCTATACGGTCGGCAAGCGCGAACGCGTCCGTTTCCGCTTCTTCCAGCTTCGTGCCGCCGTTATACGTCAGTCCGATATTTATCTGTCCTTTATCCACGGACGGCAGGAATTCAGTACCCGCAGTAAACGCCAACGCCATACTCCCCGCGAAAACGGCTATCGCTACGATTATAACAAGCGCCTTGAACCTGAGTACACGCTCTATAATTTTCCCGTAAACGCGCTCCGCCCCGTCCATTACAGAACCGCGACGCTTTTTCTTCGTCGGGTTGTTTTCGGTTTCCGCCGTTTCCGGCTTTGTTTCCGCAATCGCGGCGTTCGCGTCTTCCGTAAGCGTTTCCGCCGCAACGCTTTCCCCGCCCGCTCCAGCAATCGCAAGCCTGTTCGGTGCGCATATCTCCGCGTCCTCTTTTTTCAGTTCGCTCTTGGCAAGATTACCGCCGCGGAGCAGTCTGCCGTCGGGCGAAAACAGAACGTACATCGTCGGTATCACGGTCACGGCGACGAGCAAAGAGAACGTCAGCGACCATATAACCGCCCACGCCATATCCGTAAATATTTCCGCGCACAGTCCTCCGACGAACATTATCGGAATAAACGCGCAAACGGTGGTCAGCGTACTGCCGACGAGCGCGCCCGCAACCTCCGAAGTACCGAGCACTGCCGCGCGGTAAGGTCTGTCGCCCATGTCGCGCCGTTTGCTTATCGCCTCGATAACGACTATCGAATTATCGACAAGCATACCTATACCGACGGCAAGCCCGCCGAGTGACACCATATTCAACGTTACGCCGAGTAAAGAAAGCAGCAAAAGCGCGCTGAGCACCGAAAGCGGCATGGTTACCGAAATAATAAGCGACGGCTTGACTTTGCGCAGAAACACGAATATCACAAGCACCGCAAGCACTCCGCCGATTATCATACTGACAAGCACGTTACCTACGCTGTCCGAAATAAACTCGGACTGATCGTCCGTCAGCACCACGCGCACGCCTTCGGAAAATTCCGTTTCGCCGACGATTTCTTTTATGCGCCGCACTATCTCCGCGCCGTTCGCGCCCTGCGCCGCAAATACCGAAACTTTAACGCCCTGCACTCCGTCAAGATACGCGTACGCGTCGTAAGACGGCATATACCCTTCGTCGCCCGGTCCGACCACAGACGTTATATCGCCGAGCCTAACGGTTTTCTCGCTTCCCGATACGAATTCGCCTTCCCGCATCAGTTTTATAACTTCGTAGGACATTTCGAGATCGGTCACGTCCGACAGATAGAGCGAAGAATAAAGTTCATAACTTTCTTCCGTCGTCAATGCGGACGGATGCCCGCTTTTGAACGCAAGAAGCACGTCGGCATTGTCCGCAAAATGTTCGCTGTTTATAAAAGCCAAAGCAAGCGCGGAATCCGTATATTCCGACGGATCTACCAATCCGCTTTTTATTGCGGTGATCATCATGTTCAGCGTCTGATAATCCAAGGATTCGTATTTCTGAAAAACGCTTTCTCCCTCGGCAAGTATCGAGGTAAGCTCTTTCGGCAGCGTTACGGGCAGGGCGCGTATATCGTCCGTATCCGCAACGTCCGAAAGATTGCGGATCTGAACCGAACCGTCCGAAGTTTCTATGCTTCCGAGCGGAAGATCGTAAGCCCCTCCGCCGAGCGCTTCGACAAGCAGAAGCACGCCGCTTTCCAGCCCGCCGAAAGGTTTTACCGTCACCCCGTGGGAAGGCTCTCCGTCCAGTTCCACGCTTCCGACTCCGTCGATTGCGGCGAGCGACGCGGCGAATTTATCCGCCTCGTCTGCGGCGCGCGCAACGTCCTCCGCACTGCCCGAGCCTGCGGTAACGTATAAAATCGCCGTGGCTTCGCCGTTCAGATCCACGTTTGTTACTTCGGGCGAGGCGCATCCGTCGGGCAGATCGAGCGAAGCGACGTGATCGCGGACGTCGGACATTTTTTCGTCGAGATCCACTCCGAACCCGAATTCGAGCATAACCGCGGACACGTTGTCGTAAGAGTAGGTGTACACCTGCTCCACTCCTCCCACGCCGCCGAGCGCGTCGGAAACCTTGCCCGTCACGGTCTCCTCTACCGTTGCGGCGGACGCTCCCGGATAAGTGACCACAACGCTCACTATGGGAATCTGCATATCGGGAATAAGCTGCAACGGCATTCCGAGAGTACCGACAACGCCGCCGAAAATAAGCAGCAAAGTCAGCATAAGTACCGTTACGGGTTGTCTTATCACGGAAGAAATTATTTTTTTCATGTCTTTCCCCTGTCCGTTTTACCGTTATAAAATCAGCGGACCGGCATACCCGCATTTTCGGGAACCGGTCCTCGTTCTTATTTATCCACTTTCAAGTGCGTTTTTCTGTCGAAGCAGGACGTACAATAGCAATACTGCGGATTAAGCCCCGTTTCTTTAAGACTCTCTATCGGAAGGAAGCCTATGGAATCGCAACCGAGCTTGCGGCACATGTCTTCCACCGTCGCGCCGCCCGCCGCAAGCAGTTCGGACTCCTTGGGCATCTGCACTCCGTACAGACAGTAATGCAGTATACGCGGCGAACCCACGCGAAGGTGCACTTCCTTCGCCCCCGCTTTTTTCAGCATACTTATCAGATGACGCGCCGTATTGCCTTTCATCAGCGAATCGTCGACAAGCACCACGCGCTTGCCGTTTACCGTCGGGCGAAGCACGTTGTATTTAAGGTTAATCGCTCTCGCCCGTCCTTCCTCGTCGCGGGAGAAAAGATTGCGGGAAGAGAATTTGTTTTTCATCACGCCTACGCGGAGCGGCAGTCCGCTCGCGGAAGCGTACCCTTGTGCGAAATTCGTTCCGCCGTCGGGAACCGCGCATACTATATCCGCGTCCGCGGGACAGGCTTTTGCAAGCAATTCGCCCGCGCGCTGCCTGAAACTGTAAACCTCGTTGCCATCGAGTATGGAATCGGGACGCGCGAAATATACGTACTCGTACATGCAAAGACTTGTTTTCGATCCGCAGTTCGCGCGATAAGAGGTTATGCCGTGTTTTTCGTCGACGCATATCAGTTCGCCCGGTTCCACGTCGCGCACGAATTCCGCGCCCATTGCGTCGAGCGCGCAGCTTTCGCTCGCAAACACCACCGCGTCGCCTTTCTTACCCATACAAAGCGGACGGAATCCGCGCGGATCGCGGCAAGCCATAAGTTTTTTGGGCGACATGAGTATCATAGAGTATGCGCCTTCGATCTGCTCCATTACTTCGAGCATACTCGTTTCCGCGCTCGGACAGGACGTACGGGCGCGCGCTATAAGGTGCATTATAACTTCGGTATCGCGCGTGCTCTGGAATATAGCGCCGTCGTCTTCGAGCGCGCTGCGCAGAGTGTCGGCGTTCGTTATAAATCCGTTTTTCGCAAGGCTTATCGTACCCTTGCAGTAACGCGTGGTTATAGGCTGAATGTTTTCGCGCAGATCCTCGCCGAAATTATAGCGGACGTGTCCCAGCCCTATCTTGCCTTTCAGCGATTCTATCGTGCGCGCGTTAAATACTTCGTTGACGTGTCCGTTATCTTTGACGCTCGTCAGCTTGTAATTATCGTTGGTAACGATACCGCAGCTGATATGTCCGCGGTGCTGAAGCGCAAACAGCGCGTAACAAAGCTCCCTGCCCACGTCTCCGCCGCCGAGATCGAACAT
>CASFAN010000067.1 GCA_949292715.1 uncultured Eubacteriales bacterium | reverse complement strand
ACGACGTCCGTCACTTTATCTTTCGCCTCGCCGGCAATGTCCGAAAGAGTCAGCGTTTGTCCTTTTTCGAAAAGCGCTCTCGCGGCAAGTTTTCCGGCATGCTCCGCCGCTTCTTCTCCCGCGAACAGGCTCTGCATATCGCTTGCGGTTACGAGCCGCGTGGCTACGGCGTTTCCGAGCGCCCGTGCGAGCGCGCTTTTGCGTTTGGGTATAAGTCCGGGAGTAAACGGCAAGCGCAGTTTGCCTATATATTTCGCTTTTTTAGGACGGAACAGCATTTTGACCGCTATCAGATTTGTAAAGTATCCGATGACCGCGCCGAGTAGCGGTCCCGCCAGTATTTTTAATGTCAGAATAAGCCAGTCGGGCATATTTTTCTCCTTATCTTTCGTTAGTATGCGCGGCAGAAAAGCGCATTATTTAAGATAATACGCCTTTTGCATGAAAAAGTAAAGTGTAGCGATCAAATGCTGAAATGCCTGTTGACAAAAATTCGCCGCGGATATATAATGCAGGTATGGAACAGGAAGAAAAAATAAAAAAACTTGCGGAAATGCTCAAAAACGCGCGCCACGCGGTGTTTTTCGGAGGAGCGGGTGTATCTACGGCAAGCGGCTTGCCCGACTTCCGTTCTCCCGACGGACTTGCGGGCAGAAAATACAAGTGGCCTTTTGAGATCATGCTGTCGCATGAATTTTTCTTTGCGCATACCGCGGAATTTTACGATTATTATTTTAAAGAACTCGATCTGCCCGGCATTAAGCCGAACGCGGCGCATCTTTCGCTTGCACGACTGGAAGACGCGGGAATGATAAAAGCGGTGATAACGCAGAATATCGACGGGCTGCATCAGGCGGCGGGCAGTCGCAACGTTATCGAATTGCACGGAACGGTATCGAGTGCGCATTGCGTACGTTGTAACAGGAAATATGACGGGGAAGAGATAAAACGCCGCGTGCCCTTGCCGAAGTGCGATTGCGGCGGACTGATCAAACCCGACGTCGTATTATACGGCGAAAGTCTGGACGGAACAGCGATAAACCGTGCGCTTGAAGAACTTGAAAAAGCCGACCTCGTTATAGTGGGCGGAACCAGCCTTGCGGTTTATCCCGCGGCGGGTTTCTTACGCGAAACAAGCGGCAAAATTGCCGTTATAAACAAAGAGGCGGTCGCGGAGGACAGGGCGGATATTGTAATCCTCGGCAATATTGCGGAAATTCTGCCATGCTTATTATATATTGCGCACCGCTAACTCTGTGTTTCGCGCCGATTGTTATATTTCGCGGCTGTCCGCATTTATATGATGCGGGCAGCCGCTCATATAAGCGCGAACGCCAAAGGATTCATTCGGCGGGCGGGGCTCCGCACCGCCTCATACAAAAAGCACTTAAAAGCCGTCAGCTTTCAAGTGCTTTTTGTATTTCGTCGGCAAACCACGCTAACGCTATGCGTTAGCTCGCCCGCCTGACAGTGCAGGCAACAATGTTCGCATATCGAAGATATGCTCTGCATTGTTTCCCGCCCTTCCGTCGCACTCACTCACCGTTCGTGCTCCAAAAGAAGGTCGTGCGCCCGAAGTGAATTCGTGCTTACTCCTTAATACCAGCGCACCGCTAACGCTCGCCAAAGGCGTGCGCCATATACACCCGCGCTTGCGGAATCTTTTCGGTTATAACGCGCGTTTTCGGGTAGGCGCGGGAAACCCCAGTGCCTACCGCTATCGCTTCGTTCGCTCCGAAAACGCGTGTTCTACCTCGAAAATCTATCCGCAATCGCTGCTTTCTTAGGCTATGAGTAACTCATTCTTTTTTATAAGGATAAACACTTTATAAAGTACGCACGAGTAATTGCAAAGAGCATAAGCAGCGATTGCGGAGAGATTTCGGGACGCAGACGCGCAAAATTTATACGGAGGCAAAGCCTCCGCACGTTCCCGAAGTCTACCTTACGGTGACGAGGGAAATTTTGCGCGTATCCGCCCGAAAGATACCGCAAGCGCGGGTATGTATTGCGCAACACAGTAAAAAAGAAAAATGCCTGTCGGCATTTTCTTTTTTACGCCAGTGTAGCGTTAGCGGTGCGCAATATAATGGGGTGCGCAACATAATGGGGTGCGCAAAATAAAAAGGAATTTTGATAAAAACTATTGCAAATGTATTATATATGTGCTATAATAGATAAACTATGGATCCCCTAAGTGCAATGCAGAGCGCGGCTTACGCGCTCACAAGCAGTGAGGCGACTGCTTCGGACTTCGGCTTTATATGGCTGGTTATCCCCATCGTGATACTTTTAATCATGTCGGGTATGTTTTCCGCGAGCGAAACGGCGTTTACGAGCGCGGGAAAAATAAGGTTGCGTACGATGTACGCGGACGGCAATAAAAAAGCCGGTAAAGTTCTTCGTCTGCTCGACAGGTACGACGATCTGCTTTCCACGGTGCTTATAGGCAATAATATCGTGAATATCGTGCTTACGACGATATCCACGGTGTTCTTTATGCAGCTGATATGGTCGAACGCGACTGTCGCGAACGTCATATCTACGGTTGTGACGACGGCAGTCGTTTTGCTTTTCGGTGAAATAAGCCCCAAAGCGCTTGCCCGTCACAATCCGGAAAAAGCGGCTTTGTTCTTTTACAACTTCGTCATTTTCTGTTATTATCTGCTTCTCCCGCTCAATATGATCTTCAAGGGCTGGAAAATGCTGCTGAACAAGATATTTAAGGTGGGAAAGAGCAAGAGCATTACCGAGGAAGAACTCGTGACTATCGTCGAAACGGCTGAAAGCGAAGGCGAGCTTGACAGTCACGAAAGCCGTCTTATAAAGAACGCAATAGAGTTCGACGATCTCGAAGTGCGCGATATAATGGTGCCGCGAGTCAATATAACCGCGGTTGCGGACGATACGCCGCTTTCCGAAATTGCGGCGGTGTTCAACGACAGCGGATACTCGCGCCTTCCCGTTTATCACGAAACGGTGGACTCGGTCACGGGCGTACTTAATCAGAAAGATTTCGTTCAGCTTTATTACGAGAGCGGGGAGCGTTCGGACGTGAGAGTTCTCGGCGCGATGCAACCCGTACTTACTGTCGCTCCTACGATGAAGATTTCCATGGTTTTGCGCATGATACAGCGCGCGAAACTGCATATGGCGATAGTAGTGGATGAGTTCGGAGGCACCGCGGGTCTAGTTACTCTCGAAGACATACTCGAAGAGCTTGTCGGAGAGATCTGGGACGAGCACGACGAAGTCGAGGACTGCGTGCGACAGACGGGCGACGACGAATATCTCGTAACGGGTTTTGCCAATCTCGAAGATCTGTTCGAAAGGCTCGGCGTGAATACGAAAGAAGAATTCGACGCAACGACGGTCGGCGGTTGGGTCATCGAAACGATGGGCAAGATTCCTCCGACGGGAAGCAGTTTCATGTTCGAGAATCTGCGCGTGCTCGTGACAAAAGCGAACAGCAAGCGAGTACTTGAAATACGCGTCAAAGTAATGCCCGTCGAAGAAGACGAAGACGATATACATCAGCACCGCAAAGAAAAATCGGGTGAGGATGAAGACGAAGAATAAGGGATATAATCCGACGAAAAACAGGATATAATTTACGATAAAAGGAGTTTCGTAATGATAAAGTACAAAATGCTCGGAATGCACTGCGAAGACATGCGCTTCCGTCTTAACGTTGTAAAGGCAGAGCCTCAGACCAAATTTGAGATTAAACCCGAATTCAACAGACAGCTTAAGAAAATAAAAGAACTGCCCAAGCGCCGTATACTCGAACTTACGGTAAAGATGATAAGCAGCGACAGCGATCCCAAACCTTTCGATCTTGCCATAAGGCTTGTTGCTAATTTCGAGCTTGAAGAAGAGATATGGCTTACGGAGGATGAAAAGGAGTTCATCACTTCCGCGACCAGAGCGACGTTCCCGTATCTGCGCAGCGCAATAACCAATCTTACCGCGGCGGCTATGATAAATCCTCTCATACTTCCTCCCATCGACGGCGGACTTCTTTTCCCCGAAGAAAAGAAAGAAGACTGAATTTTTCGGCAAGAAGCGAATGCTTGCCGCCTATCGGAGCGTTTTTGCGCTTAAACGATTGACAAGCAGGCGGTTTTTGCATTAAACTAATAACAACTTTCAAGGAGTGAAGTTCGTATGGTCAAAAAAATAATACTTTCGGCGTTTGACGTTGCCGC
>CASFAN010000066.1 GCA_949292715.1 uncultured Eubacteriales bacterium | reverse complement strand
ATTAATTTAATAAGGACGGGTTCCCGAGTGGCCAAAGGGAGCAGACTGTAAATCTGCCAGCTCCGCTTTCGGTGGTTCGAATCCACCCCCGTCCACCAAGAACGATAAACACATCGGTGTTTATCGTTCTTTTTATATAATCAAAAAATTCGATATAGTAAATCCGATATATTATAACAGGGTTTGAATCTGCACAACAATAAAATACCGCGCATTATGCTCGGTAATCGTTTTTTTGTCGAAAGCTCGTCATCCTTGTCTTGCGTTTTATTTAAAATAGTAGTATAATTAAAAAACAAAGGATAATTTAATTACTATTAATGAATTTGTTGACGTTGATATGGGTATGGTACGATTACTAATCTTTTTTTGAAAAAAGAGTAGTATAAAATGGGGGTGTAAAAAATGGGGTATAAAAAATGTCCTATATGTGAAATAAACTGGATTGAAGAGTCAGCGGAAACATGTACCGTTTGCGCAGGGAAAAATCTTCATAGCGTGAGCAATCATGTAGGAGCAAACAAAAGAGGCAGTCCGCCAAATCGTGATAAGGAATTAACGGTAACTATCATGAAGACCATTGGCGTAGCAAGAGGTAAGACCGGCTATTTAGCTTATGATAATAATAATCGTAAAATCGGAGTAGTATTCAAGTCTGACGATAAGCGAACTGTGCGTTATGGTAATTCAGAGCTGTGTTTTTATGAGAAGTATGAGTCGGAACTCGGCGCATGGCGAATCATTAAGATAAACGGCGCATATTTACCATTCGATAGATTAAAAAACATCTTGAGCAGACAGGAAAAATATGTTTGTACAACCGATGTAAGGTAAAAGGAAACGTATATCGTTTTCAATTGTGATTTTACAGACATTCATATAAATGTAAAACTTACAAAGATATTTATAAATATTTATTTTATTATATAGAAGGCGACTAATAAATGAATAACGATGAAAATATAATTTACGTAATAAAAATAATACACCGATCAAAAGAAGTTTATACGGGTTATTATTGTGATAACTCGGAAGACGCCGTTTTGCACGATGATAAAAATTTTCTTGCGTGGAGAAACCTGAAAGACCTGACAGAATATCTTGATGGGCAGAAGCTACCGTATGTTATTGACGAAATTCCCGTCTACGATTTCGATAAAAGTCCCGAAAATCCTGTAGATTATAATTCGGTTTTGAATAAATGGAATTTGCTTAATACTTTGGCAGGTATTTACGGAATGTATTTCGAGGGAGATTGCAAGAAATACGACGGCGTATACGAATTTCTTTTTTGTTGCGCAACTTCCGATGAGAAATTGCCGCCGCAATATAAAATGCCTGAAAAATATTTCAGATTGCTCGATAAAGTTTTCAGGAAACAGGCAAGGTATTTAAACAGAATAAAGATTGTTACTGACAACAGATCTATAAACAGGTAAGTATAAACAGAATATATAACAGAAAAAATGCAAACTTAATAAAAGTTTGCATTTTTTTGCAAAGGGCTTTATTTACTCGTTGTTGCCGTAAATTGCCTCGATACGTTTCTTTATTCGTTCCGTAACATCCGAGGCGTTATGCCACCAATCGCGGCTCCATACGCGCATTATATTCCAGCCTTTCTGTTCAAGGAAACGGCAGGCGAATACGTCTCGTTCCAACGCGGTCTCTTCGGAATTAAATAAAGTTTTGTCGACCTGAATACCGAGAATGTATCTGTCTTTTTTCTTGTCGTAAACCGCTACGGCTATTTTGTTTGTACCGCTGCCGAGATTTGTATCGACTTCATAACCGAAGCTTCGTAATTTCGTCGCTATCTGCTGTTCGACGGGCACGGTAAGAGCGGTAGTTCGTTTGGATTCTTCCGTCGGATAAAGTCCGTCAAGAACCGCTTTTATTTCAGCCTGACTTCCGTTTGAAACGGCGCGCGCATAAGCAAGATAAGTTTTGAAAAGTTTAGGCCCGTTGTTTTTTGAGGATTCGACTTTAAGATCTTCCGGTTCGATACTTGTTACTACATATATTTTTTTCTTCGCTCGGGTGACCGCTACGTTAAGTCTGTTTTCGCCGCCGTCAAGCGAGAGCGAACCGAAATGCGCGTTCACCTTATCTTCACTGTTACGGGCATAGCCTATGCTGAAAATTATGATATCGCGCTCGTCACCCTGAACGTTTTCGATATTTTTTATGAACAGACTGACGTCCTGTCCGTCCTCTTTGCGATTTGTCTCTCTGAGTATCTCTGCACGGAAATCCGGATTGACTTTACTTTCCCGATCTATTGCGTCCTCGATACAAGTTTGCTGTTCCATGCCGAAAGTAATTATACCTACGGTACTTCCGCGCTCGCGACCTTTAAATATTTTTTTCAGCAAAGCAACTATTTCGCGCGCTTCGGCTACGTTTCTTCGATCGGACCAAAGTCCGTTTACTTTTATACGCTCTATCGCTCTGTTTTTAAGCGACTTCGTAACATCCGGCGAGATACGAAGTCTGTTGTCGTAAAAAGCACGGTTGGAAAAATCTATTAACCCCTGACTGCGGCTTCTGTAATGATAGGTTATGTTTGCACTGTCAAAACGCGCAACCGCAAGATCGAGCAAACTTTCCACTTCAAGCGCTGCCTGCAAAGTAAGATCGGTTTCATCGTCTGCGCCGCCCATATATCTTCGCATAAAAGTCGTAGTGGGGCGAAGCTGTTTTGCGTCACCGGCAACGACAACATTCTTCCCGCGAATAATGCAGGGGACGGTATTTTCGATGAATACCTGACTCGCTTCGTCGAAAAGAACAAGATCGAACATATCTTTTCGCAAAGGAAGTATGGAAGATACGTTTTCGGGAGAAAGCAGCCAGCAAGGATACAAGGTAAGAAGATAATCTCCGTATACTTCCATAGTGCGTCTTATCGGCCAGAAATTCTGCTTTTTGGAAATCTGATAAAGATAATCTTTTGCGTCGTCGCTGTTTTCATAAAGATCTTTATAATCATCGACAAAACTTTGAGCGCATATTTTTCTGCTGATGTTATTAAGATCTTTCATCAGCGTGTTAATTCTGCCTTTTATGCTTTCAAACTCTACAGTAACCGAAAGTTCGTTCTTTTTCCGACTTTCAAAATTAATGATTTCATGATAGACGCGCAGCGGAAGCAATTTAACGATGACGTTTCTGAATTGATTATAATCGCGAGTTATGCGATATGCAAAATTAAGCACGCGTTTTTCGGGATCGGAGAAATTATGCAGACTAAGCGACATATCGCTGACTCTTACATAATCGCCGAGCGCTTCTTTGAGATTGTTAAGCGTTGCCGTATTTCCTTCGAGAATTCCGCCTAACGCCATCGCATATCCTTCATACGTCAGAACTTCGCGCAGAAACTCGTAATCGCGTATAAATTCGCCGATTTCGCGTTTTGTTTTATCGTATTCGGCTTTTACCGCTTTTTCCGCCTTGTGCATTTTATATTTTGCAAAAGGGTAAAGGGGAATAAACACTTTACTTGCCCTGAGATAATTGTAGTCGCTCGGATGCGCGAACGCGGCAAGCAGTTTTACGAAAAGTTTTTCGTTTCTCGGGCTGTTGAGCTCGCCGTAATGCGCTATTATCTGGCGAGCGAACGGATAATCCGCCTCATCGAAAACCGCAGTGCGTGAGCTCGTAAGGTTTTTCAGTTTGTTACGCGCCCATGCAAGAGTATCTATCGGAATATTCGGTTTAAGATGCTGAATAAACGGATTGAATTTTTTGTTTTCCGCAAAATTATAATAAATATCCAGCTTATTCTGATCGAGCAAAGTTTCCACTGCGTCGCGAAGAGTAGGGTAATCCATTCCGCGAAGCACTTTGTCTTCAAGCAACGCTTCGTAAATCGTGTATTCGGTACTGTCTTTGCCCGGAATAAACGATCCGTAATACATGTCTATAAGACTGATACCGAAACCGTCGTCGGAATTAAGCGTGTCGGAAATTTCCTGTAATTTCGCGACTTCGTCATCCAGTTTTGCGCTTACTTCTTCGAACTGAGGCATATAATCCGTAACGCGTTTCTTCATTACTTCTTCATGTCTCAAAAGGCATCTGGAATAAAAATCGCGACGTTCTTTTATCGGATCGACTATAAACATAGCTTTTTCCGACAGATTTGCAAGACGGTTATAAACAACGTCAAGCGCGGCTTTTTTCTGCGAAACGACGAGAACGCGTTTGCCTTTGCACAATGCGTCGGAAATCAGATTTACGATAGTCTGCGATTTACCCGTACCCGGAGGACCGTATATTACCATGTTTCCAGATTGCGCTACGCTTTTCACTACATTTCGCTGAGCGTAATCAAGATCGCTTATATAAAAATAGTAATCGTCCGGCTGCACCTTTTTCTTTTTGCGCATACGGTGAGGATCAAACAATTCGTCTATCGTATCGCTTGTAATTCGGCTTTTTTCCAACTCGGAATAGTCATTGTATATTGAATTGGAAAGGGAATAGCGGGCAAGCAGACATATATTTTTTATTTCAAGCGGATCCCTTAAAGACGGTTCGCCGAACTTTCCGAACTCTTTGACTCTTTTTTGCTCGGAAGGCTTTATACGTATACCGAATTTTTTGAGATATGCCAATACGGCGTCGACCGAACGAAGACCGCTTTGAGCAAGACTGTCGAATTCAGTATCCATTTCCTGAATATCTATATTCTTAGCTTGTGCGTATGCGAATACAAGCGCCTTGTTAAGTCGTACGCTTTCTCCTTTCTTCAAAGAAATACGAACTATATTGCTTTCGGTAATCTCGACGTCGACGGGAAAGAAAAGCAACGGAGCTTTTACAAGAACGTCTTTAAGTCCTCCGAAAACAAACGGATATCCTATAAATAATTCGTACCTGCCCGTTTCTTTTTCGATATCTTCCGCTTCGCGTTTGAGTATTTTTATTGAGTTCGCTTCTTTTTCGAGAGCCGCTGAAAAAGTTTGTTTGAACTGCCTGGTGCTTTTGGCTTCGGCTTTACGTTTTTCCTCTTCGTCGGTAATATCTTCGGATATCGGCGCAGGACCGTTACTTATGCCCAATGCTTTTTTAAGACTGTCAACAGAAGGAGATATAAGCGTAAATTTATCTTTTTTACCCGACCATAAAATATCCGTCAATTCGTTTTCACGCGTTTTGTCGGATTCAAGCAATTTACCGACGTCGTATCCGGTTTTTTTGCTGAAAGAACGTGTGTAAACACTGCGGTTTTTTCCGCTTATTTCTATTAATCTTTCCTTATAGTATGTATATATGCTTTTCATTCTTTCCTCCGACTTTTAATATTATACAATAAACTTCGTACTTTTGCAACCTCGCGTAGCAAAAATATCAAAGTAAATATTTGATGTACTTTTGAACAAATGCTTGACGTATAAAATCTTTTGGGATATCCTTTTATAAAAGCAACAAGGAGATATGTCCAATGGGTATGAAAATCAACGGAACGTTACCCGGTCCGAACGAAATCAAAAACGAATATCCTATGACTTCGGAACTTACCGAGCTCAAAAATAATCGCGACAATGAAATCAAAGCCGCTATCAGCGGTAAATCGAATAAATTTATTGTAATAGTCGGTCCGTGCAGCGCCGATCATGAAGACAGTGTAATAGAATACGTTTCGCGTCTTGCCGGCATCAACGATAAAGTCAAGGACAAGCTCATTCTCATTCCGCGTATTTATACAAATAAACCACGCACAACGGGAGAGGGATACAAAGGAATGCTTCATCAGCCAAGCCCGGAATGCGCGCCGGATCTTAAAGAAGGCATTATTGCAATAAGGAAATTGCATCTGCGCGCAATAAAAGAATGCGGACTTACTTGCGCGGACGAAATGCTTTACCCTGAAAACAGAAGCTATCTCGACGACGTTCTTTCTTACGAAGCCGTTGGCGCACGTTCGGTTGAAAATCAGCAGCACCGACTTACCGCAAGCGGAATGGATATCCCGGTCGGAATGAAAAACCCTACGAGCGGGGATTTTACCGTAACGCTCAATTCCGTACGCGCCGCGCAAGGTTCGCATAATTTCATATATCGCGGCTGCGACGTGACAACCGACGGAAACGAATACGCTCACGTTATTTTACGCGGAGGCGTCGATAAGTACGGCACGAATATACCCAACTATCACTATGAAGATCTCACGAGACTTTATGAAATGTACTTAAGTACCGAACTGAAAAATCGTGCCGTGATTGTCGATGTCAATCATTCGAATTCCGGTAAAAAATTCAAAGAACAAATAAGAATCACTGGCGAAATACTTCATAGCAGGGAATATAACCAAGATATTAAAAACCTTGTCAAAGGCGTTATGATAGAAAGCTATATTTACGAAGGATGTCAGCCTATCGGTAAAAACGCAATACGCGGAAAATCCATAACGGATCCCTGTCTCGGTTGGGAAGACACGGAAAAACTTTTATACATGATTGCAGACAAATGTTAACGCGCTATCGTTCCGCAAGCAGCTATTTCAAGGAAACATTCGGCGAAAAAGTCTACAAGCTTGCGCTTGACGGCGGTATGACCTGTCCTAACCGTGACGGCAAATGCGGTACCCGAGGTTGCATATTCTGCAGCGAAGGCGGCAGCGGCGAATTTGCAGAGCCGCTGAACGGCGATGTGCGCGGGCAAATCCTCCGCGCCGTAAAACGCATCGAAAACAAAACCAAAGCAAGCAAATTCATAGCGTATTTTCAGAACTATACAAATACTTATGCCGACACAGCTTATCTTTCCGACCTTTTCTCGGCGGCTATCGATAACGATTCCGTGGTAGCCTTGTCAATAGGCACGCGCCCCGATTGTCTGCCGGAGGACGTAATCGCGCTTCTTCGTCGATTGAACGAAAACAAACCGGTATATGTGGAACTCGGATTGCAAACAATACACGAAGACACCGCAAAATATATAAGACGCGGATATCCTCTCGAAATTTACGATCAGGCAGTAAAAAGACTGCGTTCCGTAGGCATTAACGTAATTACGCATCTTATTATAGGACTGCCCGGCGAAGATAAAAATAAAATTCTCGAAAGTATTGATCACGTCGGTAAAATCGGAACCGACGGAGTTAAACTTCAATTGTTGCACGTGCTTGAAGGTACCGATCTCTCAAAAGACTATAAAAGCGGAGAATTTTCCACGCTCAGTCTCGAAGAATATGCGGATATTTTATGCGACGCAATCGAGAGGCTGCCTAAAAGCGTTGTGGTACACAGAATAACGGGAGACGCACCCAAACGGCTTTTAATTGCGCCTCTATGGTCTGCAGACAAAAAAACGGTGTTGAATTACTTAAACGGATGTTTTGAAAAACGCAATGTAATTCAAGGAAGTCGTTTCCGAAATAACATTTAATTCAAAACAAAAACAGAGAGCAAAATTCCTGAACCGTATACGGATTTTTGCTCTCTTTTACATAATTAAAACAATCTCTCGACATAATAAGCTTATGATACGCAAAGAACAGCCCAAGGAATACAGAAACGCCGAAGAAACGGAAATCATGCGTAAGGAGAATGCAATTGACAGATAAAGCGTTACAAAGAAACAAGCGATATACCGCATATGTAGATAAAGTTTCGCCTTCCACAAATACCATACATTCTCTGCTTAAAGCGTTTGTTATAGGCGGAGTTACGTGCGTCATCGGCGAAATCCTGCGAAACCTGCTCGGCATGATACCGGGAACAGACGATAATCAGGCGACGGTTTATTCGTCGGTAATACTTGTCACTGTGGCGATATTGCTTACAGGAATGGGGCTATACGACAAGATTGCGAGACACGGCGGCGCAGGATCCTTTCTGCCGATAACGGGATTCGCAAACGCAATGTCCAGCGCGGCAATGGAATTCCGTTCAGAGGGACTTATAACGGGTACGGCGGTCAAAATGTTCAACGTAGTAGGTCCTGTCGTAGTTAACGGAATAGTGTGGTCTTCTGTTTCGGGCATTCTTGTCTGGGCAGTATCGATGTTGATGAAATTATGACGGCAAAATCTCAGACAATAAAATTTCACAATAAACCGCGGCTTATTGCGGGAATGAGCGTTGTGGGAAAAAAAGAGGGGGAGGGACCTCTCGGCAAATATTTCGACGAAACCGACGACGATCCGAAAATGGGCAAAAGCTCGTTTGAAAAAGGGGAATCCGCAATGTTCGCAGCGGCAGTAAAAGGCGCCGCAAAAAAAGCGGGAATCAGTACGTTTGATTTTGAAGCGCTGTTCGCAGGCGATCTGCTTAATCAGCTCGTTTCGTCGAATTATGCCGCGCGTGATCTGCCCGTATCGTATTACGGATTATATTCGGCATGTTCAACGATGACCGAAGCGCTCGCTCTTGCTTCGGCAATGGTCAACGCGGGTTATTATAGGACGGCGGCATGCGTTACCGGATCCCACTTTGCCGCCGCAGAAAGGCAGTACAGATATCCGCTCGAATACGGATGTCAGCGCCCGCCGTACGCCCAATGGACGGTAACCGGTGCCGGATGCAGCGTTATTTCCGCTGAAGGAAACGGACCCGCGATAATATCTGCGACAATAGGAAAAGTCGCCGACTACGGAATCGTCGACGCCAACAACATGGGCGCGGCAATGGCTCCCGCGGCATTCGAAACGTTACTTGCCGTACTTGACGATACGGAAATGAATTTAGAAGATTTCGATGCGATTTTTACCGGTGACCTCGGAAGATTAGGCGCGAGAATTCTTCGCGATCTTTGTAACGAACGCGGTCTGGATCTCGGACAAAAGTACTCGGATTGCGGAGAAATGATATTCGCGAGGGAACAGAATTGCTACTCGGGCGGAAGCGGAGCGGGGTGCAGCGCCTGCGTACTCAATTCATTTATTCTGAGCAAGCTTAACAGACACGAATATAACCGGGTATTATTGCTTGCTACCGGCGCGCTTATGAGTCCGACGACATCCTTTCAGGGCGAAACTATTCCCGCAATAAGTCACGGAATAATATTGGAGAACTGTTAATATGTTATTACCTCAGACATGGTGGGGCTACGCCCTCGATTATCTTATAGTGTTCGTTTCAGGCGGCATTTGCTGTGTGATTGCACAACTTCTCATAGTAAAAACGAAACTTACGCCTGCAAGAATTCTTGTTTTATTCCTGATAACCGGAATAATTCTTCAAACCGTCGGAATTTATACGCCGTTGGCAAAGCTGTTGCGTTCGGGAATATGCGTTCCTATTATCGGTTTCGGAGCGACGCTTGCAAAAGGCGCGGCAGAGTGGGCAATGCAATACGGTCCACTGGGCGCGTTTGCAGGAGGTTTGGTTCAAACATCGTTCGGAGTCGGCGTAGCCGTAGCCGCAAGTTATATAGTTTCGGTCGCATTTTCGCCTAAAAGTAAATAGCACTTTCACGCATATTGCCGAATATATATTATCGTGCGGAAGTGTAAAATAATAAAAAAACACAGACTGATAAAATTTCTGATCGCCCTGATTCTCGTTTTCGGGGCGATTCTGACATATTATTATTTAAGGGTCGCTCCGTTAGTTACCAATATCGTAATAGAAAATACGCGCATGAAAGTCTCTGAAGCAATAGACGACATGACGGACAGACAACTTCAAAATACAAATTATGAAGATTTTGTAATAGTCCGCTACGACAACGAAGGAAAAATGACTTTTTTTCAGGTCAACAGCATAAACGTAGACCTGTTTGCAAGAAAAGTCACCGCTCTTATAAGAGAAGAAATGTCTAAGTTCGAAAACGACGGCATCAATATTCCGATAGGTACCGTATCCGGAGTACCGTTCTTGTCCGACCTCGGACCCGAAATTACGCTGAACATTCTTAATCTCGGCGTTGTCGACGCGGATTTCACATCGGAATTTATCAGTGCAGGCGTAAACCAGACGATACACAGACTTTATATGAAGATAATCGTCAACATGAAAATAATTCTGCCCGGATACTCGTTGTCGTTCGATAACAGCAGTACGGTCATAATATGCGAATCCGTAATAGTAGGCGACGTACCTTTCGGAGACATACAGATTTCATCGGGTACATGAGTTAAAATACAATTTATATAAAAACGCTTGCATTGTTTAACAAAAAGAGCTATAATATAAAAAAATACAAAGGCTGTGACGCAGCAAAAGAGTTTGTCATTACCGCGTAAAGAGAGCTTTCGGCGGGTGCGAGAAAGCCGCGGCGACAAAAAGATATTCACTGTCGAGCCTGATCGGTGAAAATTTCCGTAGTCGGTCACGGATACGCCCCGTAAGCGCGTTAATGAGGCGCAATATGCGCGAAAAAAGGTGGTAACACGATTGAGTCGTCCTTTGTCGGCGGCTCTTTGTTTTTATTCGGAGGAAACATGGAAGAACAAATCGCAAAACTTACGGATGAATGCGCTGCCGAAATTAGCGCGGCGGAATCGGAAAGCGCGTTATATTCCGTAAGAGTCAAGTATCTCGGTAAAAGCGGAAAGATAAGCGAGCTTATGAAAGGCATGCGCGATCTTTCTCCCGAAATGCGACCCGTAATGGGGAAAATAGTAAACGACGCGCGTACTAAACTGGAATCTCTTTTTACGGAAAAAGGAAACGCTCTTCACGAAATCGAGCTTGTGACGCGCCTTGCATCCGAAAAAATCGATATAACAATCGATAAACCTCACCCCGTGGGGAAACTGCACCCGCTTAATGCCGTAAGAAAACGCCTCGTCGATTTCTTTGTATCTATGGGCTTCGACGTAATGGAAGGTCCGGAAATTGAAACGGATTACTATAATTTCGAAGCGCTCAACGTGCCGAAAGATCATCCCGCGCGCGATATGCAGGATACTTTCTTTATCGGCGGAAACATGCTCCTTCGTTCACAGACAAGCGCGGCGCAAATCAGATACATGGAAGATCATAAACCGCCTCTGAAAATGATATCCCCGGGAAGAGTTTTCAGAAACGACGACGATGCAACCCATTCTCCCGTATTTAATCAGCTTGAAGGACTTGTAGTGGATAAGGGAATAACGATGTGCGATCTGAAAGGCATACTTGAAAGTTTCGCAAAGCACTTTTTCGGAAAAGATACAAAAGTGCGTTTCAGACCTTCGTATTTTCCGTTTACGGAGCCAAGTGTGGAAGTAGACGTTTCGTGCGCAATATGTCACGGAGAAGGTTGCAGAATATGCAAGGGAACGGGTTGGATAGAAATACTCGGCGCGGGAATAGTTAACAGAAAAGTTCTTCGCACCTGTAATATTGATCCCGATGTGTATACCGGATTTGCATTCGGATTCGGAATAGACCGTATCGCAAATATAATTCACGGAATACCGCACATCAAATTACTTTACGAAAACGACGTGCGTTTTCTCAAACAATTCTGAGAGGTGAAGCACAGATGAAATTACCTGTTTGTTGGTTAAAAGATTTCGCGGCAGTGGGAAATGCAACGCCGCAGGAAATTGCCGACGCGCTTCTTTCCGTCGGCTTTGAAGTGGAAGAAATAATATACGCCGGAGAAGACATACAAAACGTAGTCGTAGGCAAAGTCATCAGCTGCAAGCCTCATACCAACTCGGATCATCTCCATATCTGTATGGTGGATGTGGCAAAAGAAATATTGCAGGTCGTTTGCGGCGCGCCCAACGTCAAAACCGGCGACGTCGTACCTTGCGCGCTTGCCGGAGCGAAATTGCCCGGCGGGATAAACATCAAAGCAGGCGAGCTTCGAGGCGTTATGAGCTATGGCATGCTTTGCAGCGGTAAAGAACTGGGCGTCGACGATACAGTAATCGAAGGCGCGGAAGTCAACGGATTATTACAGCTTCCTAAAGATACGCCGCTCGGCACGGACATACGCAAAGTACTCGGGCTTGACGAATATATACTTGACGTGTCCGTAACGGCTAACAGACCGGACTGTCAGTCCGTCGTAGGTCTTGCTCGTGAAGTAGCGGCTTCGTTGGGGGTAAAATTTACTCCGCCTACGAATAAATACAAAACGGTCGAGTATGACGGTGAGTATATGCCCGACGTTAAGATCGAAAGCGACCTTTGTTCCAGATATACCGGAAGACTGATAAAAGACGTTAAAATCGAACCTTCTCCCGAGTGGATGAGAAAGCGCCTCAGACTTGCCGGAATAAGACCCATAAACAATATTGTCGATATTACGAATTACGTCCTGACAGAAATAGGTCAGCCTCTTCACTCGTTTGACGTACGCTTTATAAACAAAGGAATAGTCGTAAGAAAAGCGGTAAAAGGCGAGAAGATTACAGCTCTCGACGGAAAGGAATACATTCTCGACGATGATATGCTCGTTATCGCAGACAGCATTAAACCTGTGGCGATTGCAGGCGTAATGGGTGGTGAATTCTCGGGTATTATGTCCGATACGGCATCGGTATTTCTCGAAGCCGCGCGTTTCGACAGAAGAAGCATAAGAATAACTTCGCGTAAACTCGGTCTTCGTTCGGATTCTTCCGCCAGATACGAAAAAGGCGTCGATTATACCAGCGTAGACGAAGGTCGCGAACGTGCGCTTTCTTTGATTTACAAGCTTAAAGCGGGTAAAATCGTCGACGTCAAAGCCGACGAGGGAGAGGAAAGACCAAAAGAAAAAATTATCGAAACCTCCGTAAGCCAAATTTGCTCCATTATCGGCATAGACATTCCGAAACAAAACGTGGAAAAGATTCTCCGCTCTTTGGACATAGAAACGGAAAGCAAGGTGCGTTCCGATAAACTTACCTGTACCATACCGCTCTACCGCGAAGATATCGAGGATTTCGCCGATCTTTCCGAAGAAGTCATAAGATACTACGGTTACGATAATATTAAATCCACTTTTCTTAAATCCGCGTCGTGTACCGAAGGCGGGGAAAGCGCAAAGGACAGAAAAGCAGGCGATATAAAAAATCTGCTTTGCGGATTCGGCGCATATGAAATGATGACTTATTCGTTTATTCCCGAAAAAGCATGCGATATGCTCCGTCTCGAAGCGGGCGACGAAAGAAGAAAAGTTATAAAACTTAAAAATCCTCTCAACGAAGACACTGCGGTTATGCGTACCCAGCTTACGCACAGTATGCTTTCGACTATCGCACTGAATCTGTCCAGAGGAAATGACGAGTTCAGACTGTTCGAGTTTGGAAGAAAATATATACCGATTGCTGAAAACGAACTTCCGGACGAACGCATGGTGCTTACGCTCGGATTTGCGGGTAAAAATGAAAATTTCTATGAAATCAAATCTGCCGTAAACGCAGTTCTCGCATATTTCGGAGTTACGTACTCAGTCGATTACAGCAAAGAACCTTATCTTCATCCCGGAGTGTCGGCTGATTTTACCGTAAACGGAAAAAAGATAGGTTCTTGCGGAAATATTCATCCTACGGTAAAAGACAGCTACGGAATAAACGGCAATGTGTTTATTGCCGAGCTGGATCTCGAAGATCTTCTCGATGCAGAAAAGAATGAAATAAAATATTCCGCGATTTCGAGATTCCCTTGCGTCAACAGAGACCTGGCATTCGTTGTCAAAGAAGAATTCAATATCGGCGATCTGACGGAAACCATAAGACAGGCCTGCGGCGCAGACCTTGAACAGATATCGCTTTTCGACGTATATAAGGGTGAACAGATAGAAAAAGGATACCAAAGCGTGGCATTTTCGCTCAGATTTCGTTCGCTCGAAAAAACTCTCGGAGAAAAGGAAATTAACACGCTTGTAAATGCGGCTACGGAAAGGGTAAAAGCCGTTTACGGCGCAATACTCAGGTGATTATGGAAATACTTGCTCCTGCCGGTGATATGTTATCGCTTAAAAGCGCGGTGGCGTCGGGTGCCGACGCCGTATATCTCGGCGCAAAAGATTTCAATGCAAGAAGCAAGGCGGAGAATTTTGACAACAAACAGCTCCGCCTTGCTGTTTCATATTGTCATGAAAGGAATGTCAGAGTATATCTGACGTTCAATACTCTCGTAAAATCAAACGAAATGAAGGCGGCGCTACGGGCGGCTGCGGAAGCGGTTGACGCGGGCATCGACGCTTTTATCGTCCAGGATCTCGGGCTGCTTTATAACTTGCAGAAAGAATTCCCCGATATCCCTTATCATGCAAGCACGCAAGCGGGAATACACAACGTATACGGCGCGCTGTTTGCCTTACGGGCAGGCTTTGACAGAATAATTTTTTCCAGAGAAGTATTGCCCTGCGATATCAAAGAGATTAAAGAAAAAACGAATATCGAAACTGAAATTTTCGTTCACGGAGCTCATTGCGTATCTTTTTCAGGAAATTGTTACTTTTCTTCGGCTGTTTCAGGGTACAGCGGCAACAGAGGTAAATGCTTGCAACTTTGCCGCAAGAAATACTTGCTTTCTTCAGCGTCGGGGAAGAAAAAAAGCGGATACATGCTGTCCGCAAAAGATATTTGCCTTATAAATAAATTGCCTTTATTGGATGCGCTTGGAGTAGATTCGCTAAAAATCGAAGGACGTCTCAGAAGTACCGAATATACAGGTACGATTACGGAAGCGTATAAGAACGCACTGCTCGGAAAATCCTATAATAAAACCTCAATCGAAACAGTCTTTAATCGCGGGAATTTTTCCGAAGCATATCTTTCGTCGCCGCGTCCGGATATAGTGTATCCCGTACAGCAAAACAATATCGGTTCATACGCAGGGAAAGCAAAGGGTGTAATAAAAGGTACGATCAAAACCGACAAGCCTTTGTCGGGATCGGACGGCGACGGCTATAAAATACTCCGAAACGGTCGCGAAATCGGAGGGGCGGTGTTCGCACACGGTAATTTAAAGGCCATGTGCGCCGTAAAAGCGGGAGACGAAATAAGACTCACTCGAAGCGCAAAAATAACGGAAAAAATAAATTCATCAATAAAACTTTGCGATAAAAAAAGTCCGAACGGTAATTTTGTCAAATCTCAAAGAAAAAATCACGGTACTATTTCTGACATAGTAGTAAATACGTACAAAATGCCCGAAATTTGCACGGTGATTTGCCTTGATGAAACTTGCGATCCGTCTCTTTCGCATTATGCCGATATCGTCATATTTGCTCCTTGCGAATACTCCGAAAGCAACGTTATTAATTATTTAAAAAGAATAAACGTGCCCGCGCTTCTCGAATTGCCCGTCGAAGCAAGAAACGGCGACATAAGCGTTATAAAAAAATTGATAAACAGAAATTTATTTGACGGATTCGTAGCAAACAACGTATATGCGCTCGAACTTTGCAAAGATATGCCTGTGATTTTAGGAGCGCAGATGAATATACTTAACGATACTTTTAACGCGCCGCGCATATCTTCTTATGAATCCGCAACGGCAAACGACGAATTGATTTACGCTTACGGAAAGCAAACGTTAATGAATCTGACTCACTGTCCGGCGAGACAATTAGGCTATAATTGTTCCAATTGCAATAAAGTCGGAGAAATGAGGTTAACGGACGAAAACGGAAACGTGTTCGGTCTCAGAAGAAGGAAACTTGAATTTTGTTATTATGAGCTTATTAACGGGAAAACGACTAATCTCTTTCCGAAATTATCTTCTGATAAACACACAAGAGTACTTATCGACGCGAGAAATTCCGACAGAAAACGCGTTGAATATATCATAAGAAATAAATACGCCTCGGTTTTTGACGAGAAAACGGAAACTTACGGAAGATGGGGCAAGGGGGTAAAGTAATTGAACGATCCGATAACCACACTTGAACTGGATCAGATATTAAAACGCGCGGCGGCGTATGCGTCTTCGGAACCCGGGAAAGAACGAATTCTGAATCTAATTCCTTCCGGCGATTTTTCCGAAGTGCGCAACCGACTCGGTCTTACCGAAGAAGCCGAAAAACTCATCGTAAAATACAGATACGGCGGCATAGAAAGGTTTTTTGACGTAAATCCGATCCTCGGAAAAGTACGTGCCGGAGCCGTACTTTCGATGGGCGAACTTCTTAATGTCGCTACAACAATGAGAAGCGCGCGTCTGGCAAAAGAAAGCGTATGTGCGTTTCCGGATGACGTTTCGCGCATAAAAAATATTTTATCGCACGTTATGACGGATCATGCTCTCGAGGAAGACATAAAAAAAGACATCGCGTCCGACACGGAAATGAATGACTGCGCTAGCGACGAGCTGAAACAGATACGTATCAGACTGAGAACGATGAAAAGTCGTCTTACGGAAAAACTTGCTTCGTATACGCGCAACAACGCTTATTCCGATTATTTGCAGGATAATTTCTATACAGTGCGCGGGGGCAGGTACGTTTTGCCTGTAAAAAGCGAATACAGGCGAAATGTCCAGGGCTTGCTGCACGACCAGAGCGCGACGGGATCCACTCTTTATATAGAACCTTTCGAGATAGTGGCGATGAATAACGACATCGTTAAATTGGAAGGAGACGAACATCGGGAAATCGAGCGCATCCTCGAAGCATTTTCTTCAAGAGTTCTCGAAAATGCGGACAACATAATAGACGCCGCCGAGCGGATAACGCTTATTGACACGTACATGGGACTTGCCGGATATTCGGTCTCGATAGACGGAATATTGCCTGAAATAAATTTTGCAAAAAAAGTAAAGCTTATAGGCGCAAGACATCCGCTTATCGACAAAAACCGCGTAATACCCGTCGACATTACGATAGGCGGAGATTATAATATTTTGCTTATTTCGGGACCAAATACAGGCGGCAAAACCGCTACGCTAAAAACTGTCGGACTCTTGTCTCTGATGCTTTCCGTCGGATTGTTATTGCCTTGCAAAGCCGGAAGCGAAATGGCGGTATTCGACGGAATTTATTGCGATATAGGCGACGATCAGGACATAACGCGCAATCTTTCCACTTTTTCTTCGCATATAAAAAACCTCAAAGAAATAACCGAATCATTCACGGGAGAAAGCCTTATTTTACTTGACGAGATCGGAAGTTGCACCGCTCCCGAAGAAGGATCCGCCATCGCAATCGGTGTAATGGATTATATAGCCGAAACGAACGCAAAAGCGGTAATTACGACGCATTATCCGAAACTCAAAGAGTATGCAATGACTCACCGCGGAATTATGAATGCAGGAATGCAGTTCGACGCCAAAACTCTCAAGCCCACTTATAAGATTCTTATGGGATACCCGGGCTCGAGTAATGCATTGGAAACGGCTGCAGCGCTCGGTCTTTCGACAAGAATATTAATTAAAGCAAAAGAGTGTCTCGGACGCGATCAAAACAATGATTACGAAGCTCTGCTTAAAAGCGCTTTTGAAATAAAGTCACGTGCGGAAGAGGAACTTTCAGCCGCCGAAAAAGAACGATGCGAAATAAAGACAAGACTGGAAAAGATCGCGGATGACGAAAAAAAGGTAAATGAAGTTTTAAACAGAATAAACACCAATGCAAAAGCCGAAACAAAAAGGCTGGTAAATAATGCTTACGAAAAAGCCAACGACATTGTAGAGCAGATTAAACGCGAACTGAAAGAAGCCGACGAAAAAGCTCTTCTGAAAGCAAAGCGCGACCTCAAACGTATCGAAGCTCTTGCATACGACGGCGGAGAGTCAATGCAATCCGTTCTTACCGAAGAACTTAAAGAATGCGACATAGTACCGGGACTAAAAGTCGTAATAAAATCCATCGGAGCCGAAGGATATATTGCAAAAGTAAGAAACGAAAGGAAAGAAGCGGAAGTAAACTGTGCGGGAAAAAGTTTTAAAGTCAGATTCGGCGATCTCGCAAAACCGGTAGAAACGGTTGTAAGCGTGCAAAATAAAAAAAATCAACCCGTCCGCGCTTCTTCCGAAGCCTCATCGGTTTCAAAAGAAATCAACGTCATAGGCGAAACCGTGCTTGACGCAATCGACAAAATCGAGCCGTGGTTGGATAACGCTGCGCGAGTACGCCTTACAGAACTTCGTATCGTACACGGAAAGGGTACGGGCGCACTGGGGAAAGGCATTCAACAATATCTCAGAACTCATCCCGCCGTAAAGTCTTTCAGGTACGGAAGATACGGCGAGGGCGATAACGGCGTTACGCTCGTAGAATTGAAATAAACGCGATTAAATTCGATGCTTTTTTCGTACGCAATAAAAATTTATATTTGTATAATTCAATAAGTTTTACATCCAGTATAATTTAAGGGACTGCCGGCATTCATCAATGCGTGCAGCCTCTTTACGTTAACGTATTAAAAATACATATATATAAAATGGTATAATTTGATTAATAAAACGTCGATTTTTAACGAATATTATTTAAATGAAAAAATATTGAATTAAATTGTTGACAATATCGTCTCTCTGTGATATTATTTCAATACTTAAAATAAAATTAACAAAAAATTTAATATTTACGGAGGAAAAAATGGGTAAAGAACTCGAAGAATTTACACGAAAACAAATGCACAGATGTCTTACATCGATTGGAATATATCCGAATACGGAAGGCTACAGACATCTTACGGATTGCGTAAGCATGGCTACAAGTTACGGCGGCAAAAAGGTAGCCATATGCAAACTGTATGAAGACGAAGCAAAAAACACCAACAAAAAACCGTGCGCGGTAGAAAGAGCGATAAGGCACTCCATAGGTAAAGGCGTGGAGGAAGGAAGATTCTCGGTTCTTAACGATATTTTCGGTTATCAGGTATATTCGGAAAAATATCCGTTACGATCGGGCGAACTTATATCATTGCTTGCAAGTAAAATCTTATCGGACTTTGAAAGTCTTTACGGTACCATAAGCTAATATCGATAATTGCAAATAAAATAACAAATAACACTTGACAAGCTTAAAATTTTGCGTTAATATATATAAACAATATAATTTCTCGAAACCGACGGACAAGTAGAAGGGATTACGCAAACGGAAAAGAGAGCGTTTACGCGGCTGAAATAAACGCACGTCAGCGCCCGACGAAACCACCGAAGGGAGAACGTAAGCACAGCGATTGTGCTGCAAATAAGGTATGATTAAAGTCATACGAATTAAGGTGGAACAACGGTCTCGCAAATCGTCCTTAGGCATAGGCTTAAGGATTTTTTATTTAAAAATAAACATTATATTTTATTGCGCATAATAATTAAGAGATAACCGAAATCAAAAGAATACAAGTGCCGTAATCGCTAAATTTTGCGTTAATCGGGCAAATCGGAGGAAAAATGTTAGTCACGCTTAAAGACGGTTCGACTATGGAGGTCGAAAAAGGCGAAAAGATCATTGACGTCGCAAAACGTATCAGTGAAGGTCTTGCGCGCAATGCGCTTATCGCCAGACAAGACGGTAAACTCGTAGACCTTACCGCAACAATAGAGACAGACTGTTCGCTTGAAATTCTTACTTTTAAAGACGAAGAAGGGAAAAGCGCTTACAGGCATACCTGCTCGCATATTCTCGCCCAGGCGGTAAAAAATCTTTATCCCGGAGTCAAGCTTGCGATAGGTCCGTCCATTAAAACGGGATTCTATTATGACTTTGATTTTCCTACTCCCATAACAATGGACGATCTGCCCAGAATAGAGAAGGAAATGGATGCCATAATAAAAGCCGATTTTCCTATTATCCGCACAACGGTGACGCGCAAGCAAGCAGTAACGCGCATGCGCGGTTTCGACGAAATCTATAAATTACAATTAATAGAGGATCTTCCGCGCGGCAGTGAAATATCGCTTTATTCTCAAGGAAATTTCGTGGATCTTTGCAGCGGGCCTCATCTTATGAGCACCGGCAAAGTGAAATGCTTTAAGCTCACGCAGATAACGGGCGCATACTGGCGCGGCAACGAACAGAATAAAATGCTTACCAGAATTTACGGTACCGCGTTTGAGAAAAAATCCGAACTTAACGAATATCTCGAAGCACTCGAAGAGGCAAAAAAGCGTGATCACAATAAACTCGGCAGAGAATTAGGCATATTCATGACAGACGAGCTTATAGGTCAGGGACTTCCTCTGCTCATGCCAAACGGAGCTAAGCTTTTTCAGATACTTCAGCGTTTTGTTGAAGACGAAGAAGAAAAACGCGGTTATATGCTTACCAAGACTCCTTACATGGCAAAAAGCGACCTTTATAAGATTTCCGGACACTGGGATCATTATAAAGACGGAATGTTCGTTCTCGGCGACGAAAATATGGACGACGAAGTTATTGCGCTTCGTCCCATGACTTGTCCGTTCCAGTATTTGATTTATAAAAACGGAATAAAGAGTTATCGCGATCTTCCTTGCCGTTATAACGAAACGTCAACGCTCTTTCGTAACGAGTCAAGCGGTGAAATGCACGGGCTTACAAGAGTTCGCCAGTTCACTCTTTCCGAAGCTCATATAATATGCACGCCCGAACAAGTAGAACAGGAGTTTAAAGGCGTATTCGATCTTATTCTTTATATGGAGAAATGCCTCGGCATTTCCGACGATATTTTCTTCCGTTTCTCCAAATGGGATCCTAAGAAAAAAACGAAGTACATCAATAACCCCAAAGCATGGACGGAAACGCAGGCGCTTATGAAAAAGATCCTCGACGATCTCAACATCAATTATGTCGAGGCAGAAGGCGAAGCGGCTTTCTACGGTCCAAAACTCGACCTTCAGGCGCGCAACGTATGGGGTAAGGAAGATACAATTATCACCATACAGATAGATTTCGCGGCTGCCGAAAGATTCGATATGACGTATGTTGCCGAAGACGGCAGTAAAAAACGCCCTATGGTAATTCACCGTTCTTCAATCGGAAGTTACGAACGTACGATAGCCATGCTTATAGAAAAATATGCGGGCGCATTCCCCGTATGGATGGCGCCTACGCAGGTAAAAGTACTTGCGCTTACAGACAGAACGGCGGAAGCATGCAAAAAAACCGTAGCAAATCTCAGAGCCGCAGGGATAAGAGCCGTAGCAGATGTTCGCAACGAAAAAATCGGATTTAAAATCAGAGAAGCGCAGCTCGAAAAAATCCCTTATATGCTTATCATCGGTGACAGGGAAGCGGAAGAAAACAAAGTTTCAGTCCGCGCGAGAAAGCTCGGCGATCTCGGCACTATGAGCTATGAAGATTTTCTTAGCCGCATAAAAGGCGAAGTAGAAAATTTTTACCTCGGAAACTGAAAAAGTGGTAAAAAACCGTTGACAAATGTTTAAGTAAAGCATATAATAGTTGCGTAGAAAGCAGATTTGATCTCACCGTTCGGGCATGCTCGGAACGGTACGCAAAATTTATATCTCTGATATTTTTTGTTATGAGCGTGAAATCTGTTTTCACGCTCATTCTTTTTCGGAGGGAAACCATTATAAACAAGCAGCCTGAGGTGGAAATCAATCAGAGAATCCGTGACCGTGAAATACGGCTTATCGGAGCAGACGGCGAACAGCTGGGCATTATGAGCGCCGACGCGGCAAATAAAATTGCGGACGAGCAAAACCTCGATCTCGTAAAAATCAGTCCGCAGGCAAAACCGCCCGTTTGCAAGCTGATGGATTACAGCAAGTATAAGTTCGAGAAGTCGAAAAAAGAAAAGGAAGCCAAGAAAAATCAGAAGCAAAACGAACTGAAAAAAATCTGGCTTTCGATGACGATAGACCGTCACGACCTCGAAACCAAAGCGCGCTCTGCGGCAAAATTTTGCGCGGGCGGTAGCAAGGTTGAAGTTTCTATAAGAATGAAGGGACGTCAGCAGGCACATTCAAAGCTTGGCGTTGAAGTTATGCACGACTTTTACAGCATCATTGAAGACGTGTGCGTCATAGAAAAACCGCCGCTTACGGAAGGACGCAACATTTTGATGATACTCGCACCTAAAAAATAAGTTTACGGAGGAAATATAAATGCCTAAAATGAAGAGCCACAGCGGCGCGAAGAAGCGTTTTCGCGTCAGCAAAAGCGGCAAAGTAAAACGCAATTATCAGAATAAGAACCATATTCTGACCAAAAAAGACAGTAAGAGAAAAATGAAGCTCCGCCAGGGCGCATACCTTGCTTCCGCACAGGAGTCCAAGACCGTTAAATCTATGTTGCAGGGCAGGAGGTAATCGAAAATGAGAGTTAAAAGAAGCGTAAACGCACTTAAAAAACGCAGAAAGATATTCAGACTTGCGAAGGGATATTTCGGTTCCAAGTCGCGTTCTTACAGAATCGCACGCGAAGCCGTAATGAAATCGCAGATGTACGCATTTATCGGCCGTCGCCGCAAAAAGAGAGATTTCCGCAGACTTTGGATCGCGAGAATCAATGCGGCTGCCCGCCTCAACGGTATGTCGTACAGCAAGTTTATGCACGGTCTTAAAGCATGCGGAATCGAGCTTAACAGAAAGGTTCTTGCAGATATCGCAGTGACCGACGCTGCCGCATTCGCTAAACTTGCAGAAAAAGCCAAAGCTGCAAAATAAATTAAAAACAGAAGTCGCAAGACTTCTGTTTTTGGTATAATTAATGGTCATCACATCAAAAGAAAATAAAACAGCAAAGCTTATTTCGGGACTTAAAGCAAAGAAGCACCGCGACGAAACCGGTCTGTTTGTCGTTGAGGGTATACGCGCGGTAAACGACGTACTTGCATACTCTCCGGAACTGACTGTCGCATTGGTTACCGACGAAAAGCACGCAAGCGAATATGAAAACGCTACGGTGTTTTCCGAAAATCTGATGCGTAACGTATCTGAAACAGAAAACTCGCAAGGCGTTATAGCCGTTTTAAGAAAACCTGCGAGCACTGCCTCAAATAGCGGCAACGCACTGTTTCTTGACGGTATACGTGATCCGGGAAACCTCGGAACGCTTATACGCACAGCGTGCGCGGCGGGTTTCAAAGATATTTATCTTTATCGCTGCGCCGACGAATTCTCAGGTAAAGTCGTCAGGAGCACGATGTCCGCAATCGTTAAAGTCAACCTCATACATGCGGATGTATCGGTTCCCGCACAACTCAAAAATATAGGTTATACGGTAATCGGCGCCGATATGCACGGAGAAAATATTTTCACGTTCGCGCCTGAATCCGAAAAAGTTTGTATAGTCGTAGGCGGCGAGGCAAACGGTATTTCAGAGGAAATCCGTTTGCAGTGCGACGATACCGTTTCAGTCCCCATGAGCGAAGACATAGAATCGCTTAACGCAGCAATAAGCGGCGCAATAATGATGTACGAAATAAACAGAAAAGAGTATATATCGCAAAAATAACAGCAGAAGGAGATTAAAATATGTCAGGACATTCAAAGTGGCACAATATTCAGCAGGCTAAAGGCAAAGCCGACGCGGCAAGAGGTAAGATATTCACTAAAATAGGCAGAGAAATTGCCGTAGCCGTTAAAGCAGGCGGAGCCGATCCCAACTCAAACGCCGCGCTTCGTGCCGTTATAGACAAAGCAAAAGCCAACAACATGCCGAAAGACAACATCACGAGAAGTATTCAGAAAGCTAACGGCGAAATCGGAAACATAAATTATGAAAGCATCGTATACGAAGGTTACGGCACAAACGGCGTAGCGGTTATCGTGGAAGCGCTTACGGATAACAAGAACCGTACCGGCGGCGAAGTCAGACATATTTTCGATAAAGCGGGCGGAAGCCTTGGTACTACCGGTTGCGTATCGTATATGTTTGACACAAAAGGCGTTATTGAAGTAGAGAAAAAGGCAGGAATGGACGATGACGAAATGATGATGATCGCACTCGACGCAGGAGCGGAAGATTTTAACGTAGACGACGGTTATTATGAGATTCTTACGAGCGCGGCTCAGTTTGCGGCAGTACGCGACGCTCTTGTAGCCGCAGGAGTTGAATATGCATCTGCGGAAATTGAGAGAATACCGAGCAATACCGTATGGCTTGAAAACGAAGACAGAGACAAGCTGCTTAAAATGCTCGACGCCTTCGAAGACAACGACGACGTGCAAAACGTATATCATAACGCGGAGTATAACGAGGAGGAATAATCATGACGGTATGTGAAACCTGCAAAATTGCAAAGGATCATGTTGCATATCCCGCATTGCTTACTTCCGAAGATAAAAACAGAATGCTCAATATTATCGCGGACGCACTGACGGATAATACGGCAAGCATTATTTCCGCTAATGAAAAGGATATAGAAAACGGAAAAAATCTTACCGCATACCTTATCGATCGACTCCGACTCACCGAAGCGCGCATAAAAGGTATTGCCGAAGGAATCGTAAAACTCACCGAGTTAGACGATCCGATAAACAAAATAACCGCAAGCTGGATAAATCATGCAGGTCTTAAAATAGAGCGCGTGACAGTGCCTCTCGGCGTTGTAGGAATCATTTACGAAGCAAGACCAAACGTCACATGCGATGTTGTTGCACTCTGCATAAAAACAGGTAACGCAGTAGTTCTCCGCGGAAGCAAGGACGCATTCATAACAAATACCGAACTTGTACGCATAATGAAGAAAGCACTGCGCGATAACGGTTATGAATCGGAGTTTATTCAGCTTATCGAAGATACGACAAGAAGCGGAGCGGAAGAATTCATGCATGCCGACAAGTATATTGACGTCCTTATACCCAGAGGCTCCGCAAATCTGATTCAAACGACAAAAAAGAACGCTACTATGCCTGTCATAGAAACAGGAGCGGGCAACTGTCACATTTATATCGAAAAGTCTGCGGATATTCAGACAGCGCTCAATATCCTGCTTAACGGCAAACTGCAACGCCCCGGCGTGTGCAACGCGCTTGAAAGCATTCTTATAGACAAATCGGCGGCTGAAAAATTTCTGCCTGTTTTGCTCAAAGCGCTTGCCGATAACAATGTAGTAATTCACGGATGTGCCGATACCGTCAAAATCTGCAAAAAAGCGGGAATACCCGTTGTTTCTGCTACCGACGAAGATTACGGCAAAGAATATCTCGGTTATGAAATATCTTGTAAAACCGTAAATGACGTCGACGAAGCTATCGCACATATAAATAAATGCAGTACTCACCATAGCGAAACTATAATAACAGAAGACTCCGCTGCCGCAGAAAAATTTCTGAAAGAAATCGACAGCGCCGCAGTATATGTAAACGCGTCGACACGTTTCACGGACGGCTTCGAATTCGGCTTTGGCGCGGAACTCGGCATAAGTACTCAAAAATTGCATGCACGAGGCCCGCTCGGTCCCGAACAGCTCACAAGTTTCAAATATCGCATAAGAGGCAACGGTCAGTGCCGTAAATAATATGTCCGATAAAACCAAAAAAGTTAATTTTCACGAAGGACATCGCGGCAGAGTGCGGGCAAGAATAGCGTCGGATCCCGAATTGCAGACGTTTGCTCCGCACGAGTTACTCGAATTTATACTTTTTCATACAATACCAAGAAGAGATACAAACGAACTCGCGCATGAACTCATAGACAGATTCGGGTCTTTTTCAGGCGTTTTCGACGCTTCGATCGAAGATCTTTCTTCCGTGAAAGGTATGACCGAAAATTCCGCATATCTGATTAAATCCATATTACCGATATCGCGCGCATACTCTATCGACAAGCAACAAAATCGCGCAGTTCTGTCTAAACTATCCGACGTAAGATCATATTACGAAAGTTATTTTATAAACAGAAATGCAGAGTCTTTATACGCTATATATCTCGATGTAAGTTTACGTGTGATCTCCGTGGTAAACGTAGGTAAGAATCAAAGCGCTTCTGCCATTGAACTTGATGTGGTTAAATTACAACAAACCGCGTTGGCAAAAAAGGCTTCGCATGTAATCTTAATGCACAATCACCCGGGCGACAATTTATTTCCGTCCGAAAGCGATATCATAACAACCAACCTTGCAATAGTTTTACTTTACGCTCTCAGAGTAACAATCGCCGATCATATTATTTTTGGCAAAAACGGAAGATATTTCAGTTTTTTCCAGAATAATATAATTGAAATTCTGACCGATAATTGCAATAAATTTTTATCTTTTAATTTTTCGCAACTTTACAACGGAAAGAAAAAGCTGATCTACGATAATAACGGCATACTTTTCAGCGAAAGCGAGAGCCGTAATCTTGAAAAGCACATAATGTCTCTTTTAAACGCAAGCGAAGAAATGAAATATAACATTTCAAAAGCATTGGACAAAGCCCGACATTCTTACGACAAAAGTATTAAAGAATAATTCAAAACAAAAAGTCGGAACAACAGTTCCGACTTTTTGTTTCTCTTTTGTATAACATATCATTTTTCAGATATGCGCTTTTTTATTTCCGAAAGCTCTGCAACCATACATTCATGCGACGGCGCTCCGATCGCTTTTCTTCGAGAAACAGCGGTTTCTGCCTTTATGGCTTCGTATATGTCTTTATCAAAATTACCGAATCGCTTGTATTCTTCAAGCGTAAGCGTCTGCAATGTTTTTCCGTTTTTTATGCAATATACAACGAGTTGCCCGATTATCGAATGGGCGTCACGGAAAGGAACCCCGCGTGAAGCAAGGTAATCGGCACATTCCGTCGCGCTTGTAAATCCGCCGTCGGTACTTTCGCGCATGCGCTGTTTATTGAATTTAGCCTCTTTCAAAAGCCCGTTTAAAACTGTCAGGCAAGCATTAAGCGTATCGTAAGAATCAAAAACACATTCTTTATCTTCCTGCATATCTTTATCGTACGCCAGCGGAATGCCTTTCATAACGGTAAGCAGGCACATCAGGTCGCCGTAAACGCGTCCTGTTTTGCCACGCATAAGCTCGTTCATATCGGGATTTTTCTTCTGAGGCATAATACTCGATCCCGTCGAAAAACTATCGCTGAGTTCTATATATTTATACTCGTCCGACGACCATATAATAATTTCTTCCGAGAAACGGGAAATATGCATCATTGCAACAGCCGACGCATAAAGAAAATCAAGCGCAAAATCTCTGTCGCTTACCGCGTCCATTGAATTCGGTGTTACGGAAGGGAAGCCGAGAAGCTCGGCTACTCGTTCACGGCTGATAGGATAAGGCGTAGAAGTGCAAGCTCCGCTTCCGAGAGGCATAACGTTTATACGCGAATATGCATTTTTAAAACGATCTATGTCACGGCAAAACATCTCCGCGTAAGCTGCAAGATGATGGGCAAGGGTAGTGGGCTGCGCTTTTTGTAAGTGTGTGAATGCAGGCATAATCGTATCGAGATTACTTTCAGCGATACCGACAAGCGTTTTTATAAGTTCTTTTGTCTGCAATACAATATTTTTTACGGCTTCACGCAAATAAAGTCTTATATCAAGCGCGACCTGATCGTTGCGCGAACGACCTGTATGCAACTTTTTGCCGATCGCGCCTATACGGGAAACAAGTTCGTTTTCGACAAACGAATGTATGTCTTCCGCGTTTTCCATAACGCATTTGCCGCTTTCAATATCGGATAATATGGCATCAAGCTCTGCGACTATTTTTTTTGCTTCGTCGGCGGGTATTATGCCGCACTCTCCGAGCATAGTGCAATGCGCTTTGCTTCCCGTTATATCGCAACGGTAAAGCCGTTTATCGAAAGACAGCGAACTGTTAAAACTGTCCGCCGCCTTATCTACTTCCTGTTCGAATCTTCCCGACCAGAGTTTCATTATTTCTTTTCCTTCGCGTTCTGCATTTTCATTGCGCGCACCTTGCTCGAAAGTCCGAACAAAGTTATGAATCCGCCTGCATCATGGTGATCGTAAAGCTCGCCCGTGGTAAAGCTTGCCAGCGACTCGCTGTAAAGGGAATAGGGAGAAGTCGTACCGGCTCTTATTATATTGCCCTTATAAAGTTTCAGTTTAACTTCGCCAGTAACGTATTCCTGCGTTACGTCCACGAATGCGCACACAGCTTCACGAAGAGGGGTAAACCATTTACCTTCATAAACTATGGAAGCAAGTTTATTTCCCATATCTTTTTTCATTTCAAGCGTTTCTCTGTCAAGAATAAGCTCTTCAAGCTGCGTATGCGCTTCCATAAGGATTGTTCCTCCCGGGGTTTCATATACGCCGCGGGACTTCATTCCGACAACGCGATTTTCCACTATGTCTACGATACCGATACCGTTTGCGCCGCCGAGCTTGTTAAGCTCGGTAACTATCTCGCTTACCTTCATCTTTTTGCCGTTAAGAGCGACAGGTATACCTTTCTCAAAGCTCAATGAAATTTCCGTTTCTTTATCGGGCGCTTTTTCGGGCGTTACACCGAGTACGAGCAGGTGATCGTAATTAGGCGCATTTGCGGGATCTTCGAGTTCAAGTCCCTCATGACTTATGTGCCAGATATTGCGGTCGCGACTGTATGACGTATCTGCGGAGAAAGGCAGATTAATACCGTGTTTACGGCAATATTCGATCTCTTCCTCTCGCGAATTCATATTCCATTTATCGCTTCTCCACGCCGCTATAATTTTAAGATCGGGTGCAAGCGCTTTTATGCCGAGCTCGAAACGAATCTGATCGTTTCCTTTACCCGTAGCGCCATGACAAATAGCGGTCGCGCCTTCTTTGCGGGCAATCTCGACAAGCTTTTTGGCAATAAGCGGACGAGCCATAGAAGTACCGAGCAGATATTTATTTTCATAAACCGCGCCGGCTTTCACGCAAGGCATGATATAATCGTCGCAAAGCTCGTCAATCACATTAACGATATAAAGTTTGCTCGCTCCGGTAGACAGGGCGCGCTGTTCAAGCCCGTCGAGCTCTTCGGCCTGTCCGCAATCTATACACGCGCAAATTACTTCATAATCGTAATTTTCTTTCAGCCAGGGAATAATGGCTGTCGTGTCCAGTCCGCCCGAATAGGCAAGAACTATCTTTTCTTTCTTATCACTCATAAGCACTCCTTTCGGTCAATCACTTGACTTTATACTGCGATTTATTATATTATGTTAAAGACAACTCGCGGAACAGAAAAATATATCTTACGATAACCCGTCTGTCCTTAAAGTAAGTATAATTATAATACAGAATGCATAAATAATCAACTGTTTGGAGTAAGTTTTGATAATTTTAGGCGTCGATCCCGGATATGCGACTATCGGTTACGGAGTGATCGAAAAAGACAACAGAGGGCTGCGCGCACTCGATTACGGCGTTATTAAAACGCCGCCCGACGAAATGATTGCGGTCAGACTCGCAATGATTGATGAAGCAATGAGCGCGATAATGGCTAAATATAAGCCTGAATGCGTTTCGGTCGAAGAATTGTTTTTCAATACAAATATTACGACGGGAATAAAAGTAGCGCACGCGAGGGGCGTAATACTGCTTAACGCGGTAAAAACCTGCGGAAAGCTTTATGAGTATACGCCCTTGCAAATCAAGCAAGCGCTTACGGGAAACGGGCGAGCCGACAAACATCAAATGCAATATATGGTGAAGATGATACTGCATCTGGCAGATATTCCTAAACCTGACGACGCCGCAGACGCGCTGGCGGCTGCAATATGTCACGCAAATATGGCGTCTACGGCAGGAAGAGAGGTGAAATAATGTATGCATATATTCAGGGCGAAATAACGGATATCTGCGACAACACAATAGTCGTGGAAACGGCAGGTATAGGTTATGAGCTTTTTGTTTCGCAAAACACGCTGAAAAACTGTAAAACGGGCAATTCAAAACGCTTTTATACTTATTTATCCGTACGCGAAGACGGTATGAGTCTTTTCGGCTTTGCCGATAAAAACGAAAAAAATCTTTTTCTTAAATTGATAAAGGTAAGCGGAGTAGGCCCCAAAGGAGCTATGGACATTCTCGGAGGAATGAATGCCAACGATCTTGTTTCGGCAATCGCATCGGGTAATTCGAATCTGCTTTGCGGAATTAAAGGCATAGGCAAAAAAACCGCAGAACGTATTATTGTCGAGTTAAAAGACAAAATAGGAGACGCCGGATATATTCAGAACGAAGTCATCACGGCATCATCTCTCAACGAAGTTCAGGAAGAAGCAATGAACATTCTAATTGCGCTCGGATATAAAAGCGACGCGGCGGAAAGAGCGGTTGTACTTGCTTATAAAGAAGGTATGACCGTTAACCAGACGGTACATAAGGCAATCGGCGGTTGATATGGACGGAGAAAGATTCATCACAAGTACAAAAATACAGCTCGATAACGAATTGGATCTTACGTTAAGACCCAAAAATCTTAGCGAATACATCGGGCAGGAAAAGGTCAAAAAAAATCTCGAGGTTTATATAAATGCCGCACGAGCGCGAGGCGAATGTCTTGATCACGTGCTTTTATACGGACCTCCGGGACTCGGAAAGACTACGATCGCACACATAATCGCAAACGAAATGAATGCGAATATAAAGGTAGTAAGCGGTCCCGCACTAAGTTCTATGCTTGACATAGTATCGATTCTTACGGGAATAGAAGAAGGCGATATACTTTTTATCGACGAAATTCACCGCGTAAACAAAACCGTCGAAGAAGCTCTGTATTCGGCAATGGAAGATTTCAGACTGGATATAGTTCAGGGCAAAGGACCGGGCGCAAGAACTTTGAAGTTACCCGTGAATAAATTCACGCTTGTAGGCGCGACCACAAGAACGGGCATGTTGACGGGTCCTATGCGCGACCGCTTCGGCGTAATATGCAGACTCGAAATGTATTCTCTCGAAGAACTTTCTACGATAATAAGACGATCTTCGGGAATCTTAAAAATAGAAACCGACGAAGACGCCTGCGCGGAACTCGCACGACGTTCACGCGGCACTCCGAGAATAGCTAACCGTATTCTGAAAAGAGTGCGCGACTTTGCTCAGGTCATGGGTAACGGAAGAATAGACCTTAATATCACGAACAAAGCTCTGAGTATGATCGGCGTAGACGATCTCGGCTTAGACGAAAACGACAGATCCGTACTTGAAGCTCTTACCGTAAAATTCAGCGGAAAACCTGTGGGCTTGGATACTCTCGCAGCGGCGACCAACGAGGATGCCGGCACGATAGAGGACGTTATAGAACCTTATCTTATTCAGCTTGGTTTTATATCCCGCACTCCGAGAGGAAGAATGGCTATGCCGCTTGCTTACAAACATCTCGGGCTCGAACCGCCCGAATCGGTACAATAACATGAAAACATCTGATTTTTACTACGATCTTCCGCAAGAACTTATTGCGCAGCACCCGATAGAGCCGCGCGACGCTTCGAGATTGCTTGTTTACGACAGAAAAACAGGCAAAACGGAGCACAGGCATTTTTACGATATTACCGATTATCTGACAGAAAACGACGTACTCGTAATAAACAACACCCGCGTAATTCCGGCACGAATATACGGAAAGGGAAGAGAAACAGGATGCAGAGTAGAGTTTCTGTTGCACAAACGAATCGATTTGTACGAATGGAAAGTACTTTGCAAACCCGCAAAAAAAGCAAAGATAGGATCGGTGTTCGATTTCAGCGACAAGCTTTCCTGTACTGTCGTCGACACGGGCGAAATGGGCGAGCGTACGGTCAGGTTCAGTTTTGACGGCGTATTCGAGCAACTGCTTGCAGAAGTGGGGCAAACGCCATTGCCGCCTTATATACATGAAAAACTTAAAGACGGAAGCAGGTATAACACGGTATACGCAAAGTGCGACGGCTCATGCGCCGCTCCTACCGCAGGACTTCACTTTACGCCTTCGTTGCTTGAAAAACTCAGACAAAAGGGAGTTACGATTGCTGAAGTTCTGTTACACGTCGGCTTGGGTACGTTCAGACCGGTCCAGACGGATTCGATCGAAACGCATAAAATGCACAGCGAATATTGGGAAATTTCGGAAGAAACCGCAAAACTGCTCAATGATGCAAAAAAATCAAAAAAACGCATAATTTGTGTGGGTACTACGTCTGTCAGAGTACTTGAAAGCGCGATTAAATCAGACGGTACGTTTGAAAAATCATGCGGAAACACGGAAATATTTATATATCCGCCTTATAAATTCAAAGCCGTCGACGCACTCATAACAAATTTTCATTTGCCTGAATCGACTTTGATAATGCTTGTTTCCGCATTCTGCGGAAGAGAAGAAACGCTTAATTTCTACCGTGAAGCGGTGAAAGAAAAATACAGATTTTTCAGTTTCGGAGACGCTTGCCTTTTATTATGAAATTTTCTTACAAAGTACTTCATACATGCAGTCAGAGCGGCGCTCGGGTCGGAGAGCTCACAACGCCGCACGGTAAAATATTGACGCCCGTTTTTATGCCCGTCGGAACAAGAGCGACCGTGAAATCGCTATCTCCCGAAGAAGTAGAAAAATCGGGCGCGCAAATAATTCTCTCCAACACGTATCATCTGCACCTCAGACCGGGAGAAGATATCGTGCGTAAAGCCGGAGGTCTGCATAAATTTATGGGTTGGAATAAGCCTATTCTTACGGACAGCGGAGGTTTTCAGGTATTTTCTCTTGCAAAGCTTCGTAAAATTACCGAAGACGGCGTTTCCTTTAACTCGCATATCGACGGTTCGCTTCAACAGTTTACACCCGAAAGCGCGATTGACATCGAAAATGCGCTCGGCGCAGATATAATAATGGCTTTCGACGTATGTTCGACGGCAGGCGTTGCTCACTCAGAAGCGGAAAACGCAATGGAGCTTACTGCAAAATGGCTTAGAAGATGCGCGGAAAGACACACCCGCGACGATCAAATGCTTTTTCCGATAATTCAAGGAAATATGTTTGACGATCTCAGAATGAAATCTCTTGAAAAAACCGTGGAGTACGCAAAATGCGGGATTGCTATCGGCGGACTTTCGGTGGGCGAAGAAAAGTCGGTAATGTATCACATTCTGGACGTACTCAAACCCGCTCTGCCGGATAATATGCCGCATTACCTTATGGGCGTAGGCAGTCCAGACTGTCTCGTCGAAGGGGTAATACGCGGAGTTGACATGTTTGACTGCGTTCTTCCGACAAGAACTGCGCGTAACGGCACGGCATTTACTTCACAAGGGAAAATCAATATCCGCAACAGTAAATACAGAGAAGACTTCACGGCTCTCGATCCCGACTGCGACTGTTATTGTTGCCGTAACTTTTCTCGCGCATATCTTCGTCATCTTATACAGACAGACGAAATACTCGGAGGAAGAATGCTGTCGTTGCACAACATAACATATCTTGCAAATCTTATGAAAAGAATACGGCAAGCGATTCTCGAGGACAGATTCCTTGATTTTGCCGAAGATTTTCGCAAAAGTGCGGAGTACGTATCATGAAAAAATATATATACCTGGATAATGCAGCAACTACAAAAGCATCGGATGAAACCAAAGCCGCTGCGGAATTGTATGCCGACATGCTTTTTTACAATCCTTCCGCCGCTTACGCGCCGGCGCTCGAAGTAAAGCACAAGCTGATGGAAGCCGCCCAAACGATTGCGTCGCTTCTCGGCGCGACGAAAGAAGAAATAATTTTTACTTCCTGCGCGACGGAGAGCAACAATTACGCGTTTGAATGCGGAATAAAAAACAAAAAGGGAAATATCGTTGTTTCCGCGACAGAACACGCGTCCGTATACGAGAGCGCTTTGCGCTTGAAAAGCAAAGGCTATGACGTTCGTTTTGTGCGACCAGACAAGAACGGAAGCATAAGTCCCGAAGAAACCGCACGGACCGTCGATGAAAATACCGCATTCGTATCCATAATACATTGCTCAAACGAAACCGGCGCCATTAACGACATTTCCGCAATATCTTCCGCCGTTAAAAAGATTTGCCCGAAAGCCGTAATTCACTCGGACGGAGTACAGGCATTCTGCAAAATACCGACCGACATGACCAAACTCGGCGTGGATCTTTATAGCATGAGCGCACATAAAGTAGGCGGTCTTAAAGGCGTGGGCGCGCTTTACGTACGAAAAGGTTTCAACATGCAGCCTTTTATAGTCGGAGGCGGACAACAAAACAACAGGCGCTCGGGAACCGAAAACGTGTGCGGCATAATAGGTTTCGCCAATAGCGCAAAAGCATATAAATCGAAAGCCGCGCAGTTCGACGGAAACAAGTTCCGTGAAATTTTTATCAATGCTTTAAACGGAAAAGCAGACTTTACCGTAAACGGAAACGGTAAAAATTCAGGATATATTTTATCGTTGTCTTTCAGAAATCTTCGCGGAGAGGTAATAGCTCACATGATGGAAGATCGCGGCGTACTGATAGGATTGGGATCGGCATGTTCGGCACACGTCCGCACGAACCGGGTTCTCGAAGCAATGGGCGTCGATCGTTCATATGCAGAGGGAAGTATACGCATAAGTTTTTGTCCGCAAACCACGGAAGAAGAGGTAAACTATGCCGCAAAAGCCCTCGCAGACAGCGTTTCGGAACTTAAAGAAAAAATTCAAGGATAACTTCATTATGGATAAAGTCATAATTCTCAGATACAGTGAGATACATCTTAAAGGCAAAAACAGAATGTTTTTTGAAAACATTCTTCGCCGCAACATTCTCGAAAAATTAGGAAAATTTGAACTCAAAACTCAATTTTCATACGGAAGATATGTAATAAGCGAGTACGATCCGGAACAAGAAAATCGTATTGTTTCCGCACTTAAAACCGTTTTCGGACTTTTTTCGCTCAGTATAGCAACAAAAACAACGGCAGATCCCGCAGATATAGCAGAAGCCGCCGTAAAATTGTGCTCCGAAACAAAAGGCACTTTCAGAGTTACGGTCAACCGCGCCGACAAAACGTTACCTTATACTTCCGTAGAGCTTGCAAAAAAAACGGGCGGAGCAATACTGAACGAGTACCCCGATCTGACGGTAGACCTTCACGATCCCGATTTCACCGTATATATCGACGTACGCGAAAAAAACACTTCGTTTGTTTATTCTCAAAGCATACCTTGCGCGGGAGGTATGCCTATCGGAAGCGCGGGCAAAGGATTGACATTGCTTTCCGGCGGGATAGACAGTCCTGTTTCCACATATATGATGGCAAAGCGAGGGCTTAAACTTACCGCATTGCATTTCTGGTCATATCCGTACACAAGCCTCGAAGCACGGGATAAAGTCCTCGAACTTGCCAAGTTGCTTTCGGTATACACGGGAACGACGGAAGTGATAGTAGTTCCTTTTACAAAAATACAGGAAACCATACATAAGTATGCCGAATCCAATTATATGATAACTCTCGTAAGACGTTCGATGATGCGCATAGCAGAAAAAATCGCCGAAAAAAAGGGGTGCGGTTGCATAATAAACGGAGAAGATCTCGGGCAGGTAGCAAGCCAAACGCTTGAAAGCATAACGGTAACCAATTCCGTCATACGAAAATTACCCGTATTCCGTCCGCTTATAGGTTACGACAAAATCGACATAATAGATATTGCGCAGAAGATAGGCACATACGAAACGTCCATTAAACCGTTTGAAGACTGCTGTACGGTATTTCTGCCTGACAGTCCCGTTACGAAACCGACGCTTCGCCGTTGCGAACTTAACGAAAGCAAAATCGTGAATTACGACGAATTAATCGACGAAGCCGTCGATAACGCGGAAGTTTTCGTAGTCACCGAAGAATAAATCTTCATCCGCGCTCCCGTCGGGCATATTGTATATACTGAACTCGGCAGTTATACGATCCTTAGGCAACGTTTCGGTATCAGCTCTGACAACTTTATGCTTTTTATATAATTCGTCCGCATTTATATCTATATCCACAACCGTATCGGGTTTCTCAAACGCTCCGCTGTCAAACACGGGGCGTTTTAAAGTCTCCGCGCATATATAAGCGGGTAATGTACCGCCCGTAACGCCGTCAGGCAGATAACCGTTTTTATTTCCCGCCCAAACGGCAACGACATATCCGGGATTGTAGGCTATGCAATAAGCATCCGTATTGCCCGCATCTTCTCCGACGGTTCCGGTTTTTGCGGCTACGTTCGCGACCGACGCGAGCGCCTTTGCGGTACCTGTTCTCGCGCACTCGCCGAGCATTGAATTTATCAGATAAGCGGTTTCTTTTTTTACCGCAACGGTATTGTAGGAAGCAAATTTACAATATGCCCTTGCCATAGTAAGAAGATTTTCGCCCTTTTCGGTTCCGCCCAGCGCGATAGCCAAACCCTTGTCGTTTTCCGAAAAATTCAAGCCGTATTTCGAAGCATACCTTTTGGCATTATCAACGCCTATAATATTAAGCAATTTTACGGCGGGGACGTTAAGCGATCTGCTCAAACATTCCGTTGCTGTAGCCCATCCGTAATATCTGCCGAGATAATTTCGCGGCGAATACGAACCAAATTTTACGGGCTCGTCCAAAAGGGGAGTAACGGGGCTGATTATTCCGTCGTCAAGCGCGGGCGCGTAACATACAAGCGGTTTAATCGTACTTCCGGGCTGACGCCGAATGTCACTGAGATCTTCATAAGTATTCGAAGCCGCCGCCACTATGCGTTCCGTTCTGCTGTTTACCACAACCGCAGCCACGGTAACGTCATCGGGTATTTGAGCCGTTTCCAACGCGCAGGTAAGCGCAGACTGAGCAGAAGAAGAATAATCCGTATAAATTTCATTGCCGCTTTCATTGAGTGAATAAGATACAAACAATCCGTCGTTTATCCTTTTGTTTGAAAGCGGAGTGATCGGCGATGCGTCTTCAAACTCTTTTTTGCTTATGAATCCCATATCGAGCATTCTCGACAATACAAGCCTTTTTCGCTTTTCCGCCGCAGTATTATGTCTGTAAGGGTTATATGCGCCGGGATTATTTATTATTGCAGCAAGCATAGCGCTTTCGCCGATTGTCAATTGTTCGGCAGATTTATCGAAAAATCTTTTCGCGGCATTCGCTATGCCGTAAATTCCGTCGCCGAAATAAAGGCTGTTTAAATACATCCCGAGTATCTCTTTTTTCGTTGCGGTTTCTTCGAGTTTTCTTGCATAGCTCAACTCTTTAATCTTTCTGGACAGTGTTTTTTCAGGCGTGAGCCAAACATTTTTAACCAGCTGCTGCGTTATGGTAGAAGCTCCTTCTTTAGCGCTGAAAGAGAGCAAGTCTTTAACCGCCGCCGCAGCTATCCGTCTGACGTCAAATCCGTCATGCGAATAAAAACGGGCGTCCTCGATGGCAATAAAGGCGTTCTGCGTGTAATCATGTAAATTTTGTACGTCAACTTTGATCCTGCCGTATCCGTTGGCACGATAAAGTTCATTTCCCTCGGCGTCATAAATTCTTCTGGTAAGCCGCATCTGCCTTACCGGTATATCGGTGTATCCGAAGCCGTCTTCCGCAAATACGGGACCGGTGACGACAGCGATTGCGGCAGATGCCGCCACTGCCGTGATAAGTGCCGCCAAAACCAAAGATCTTAAGATTTTCCTTAATGTATCCACTGATATTATTATAAATATATTGCAGCCGTTTAATACGTCGCGGTCAAGTTTACTTGCATAAATCAAATACATTTGTTATAATAAACACGTGAAAAAAGTATACATAAAAACTTACGGTTGTCAGATGAACGTTCACGAAACGGAAAAGCTTTATGCTCTTTTCGAGCTTTCGGGAATCGCTCAGGCGGAAAACGCAGAAAATGCGGATATCATAATTTTTAACACGTGCTGCGTAAGAGAGGGAGCGGAAACACGTGTTATCGGCAATCTCGGAATAGTAAAAAAACTCAAAGAGAAAAAGCCTTCGCTCATAGTTGCCGTCTGCGGCTGTATGACTCAACAGAAAGCCGTGGCGGAAAAGCTGCACAAACGCTGTCCTTTTATAAATATAATAACGGGAACTTATAAGCTGTCGAAGTTGCCGCATATGGTAAACCTCATCGCAAACGGAGAAAAATTTATAATGGATCTGGAAACGGATCTCACGGTACCATGCGGAATAAACGAGGCGAAACGTTCGGATAACGTAAATAATTTTGTCAATATAATGTACGGATGCAACAATTTCTGCACGTATTGCATAGTGCCTTATGTAAAAGGCAGGGAACGCAGCCGAAGAAAAAACGATATCGTCGAAGAGGTTCGCACGCTTATCGGCAAAGGTTGTAAAGAAATTACTCTGCTCGGACAGAACGTTAATTCATATAACGACGGAAATTATAATTTTCGCGATCTGCTCGACGAATTATCGGATCTTGACGGCGAATTCTGGATAAAATTCATGACTTCTCATCCAAAAGACCTGTCAAATGACGTAATAGATCTTATTGCAAAGAAAGAAAAGCTGGCGGATTACATACATTTGCCCCTTCAAAGCGGAAGCGACAGAATCCTTGCGTTAATGAACAGGAAATACGATATTGCCGCATATATGGAAAAGATAGACAGAATAAAAGAAAAAATGCCGGACGCAGGCATCACAAGCGACATAATCGTCGGTTTTCCCACAGAAACGGAAAAAGATTTTATTTTAACCGAAGAAGCCGTGCAAAAAGTAGGATACAACAATCTATTTACGTTTATTTATTCAAAACGCACGGGAACGCCCGCCGCCGTTATGGAAGGACAAGTTCCCGAAGAAACAAAAAAAGAGCGGATTGCACGGCTCATAGCCCTTCAGGCGGAAATAGCAAATAAAAAAGCCAAGGAATGTATAGGAAAAACCTACAGGGTTCTTTGCGATTCAAAATCAGATAAATTGCTAACCGGCAAAACGGCAAGCGACCGCGTGATTATATTCGAAGGTAAAGAGGCTCTTTACAATAAATTCGTTGACGTGAAAGTAACTCAAGTCAAAAACAGTAAATTATACGGCGAGGCGGTAAACTGATATGGCATTATCACCAATGATGGCACAATATCTGAATATCAAGGAAAATAACCCGGGCTGTCTTTTGCTCTTCAGATTAGGGGATTTTTACGAATTATTTTTCGATGACGCAATAACCGCAAGCAAAGAACTGGATTTGGTTCTGACGGGGCGTGACTGCGGACTGAACGAACGCGCTCCGATGTGCGGTGTTCCTTTCCACGCGGTTGACGGATACATAGCAAAACTGGTGGAAAAAGGCTATAAAGTCGCTATCTGCGAACAATTGAATAACCCCAAGAAAGGTATTGCGACACGCGAAATCGTGCGAGTCATCACCCCGGGCACGGTTATGGAAAGCGATATGCTTACAGCGGACGCAAATAACTATCTTCTTTCCGTGTGTCTCGAAAACGGCAAGGCGGGAGTGTGTTGGGCAGACATATCTACGGGCGAATTTAACAGAATGACCATAGACGCCGCCATCGCAATAAAACTTAACGATCTGCTGCTCAGAATAAAGCCTTCCGAAATCATCTGCAACGGCGAAATGAAAATGTTGAGCCGCAATCTCTCCGCGGTAAAGTACGGAGGACTTTGCGAGTTTCAGCAAATCGACGAAACCGAATTCAATATCGACAACGCACGGGAAATAATCCCCGCAATGTGTAAGGATTCCGCCAATATTCTCAAAGAAGAAACCGTATGCGTAAAGGCATGCGGAGCACTTTTGCGCTACGTCAGACAAACTCAGAAACGCGATCTTAAATACATACATTCCAACGAAAACGACGAAAAAACGATGACGATAGACAGTATCGCGCTTTCCACACTCGAAATAACCGCACCCGCAAACGGCAAAAAACAAGGATCTCTTTACAGCGCCGTAAACAAAACGCTAACAGGCATGGGCGCGCGTTTACTGGTAAAAAGACTTACTGCGCCGAGTACGGACGTTCAGACTATTAACCTGAGGCTTGACGGAACCGAAGAGCTGGTAAACGACAAAATATTGCGCGGAGAAGTAGCGGACGCTTTATCCGGCATCTTCGATATCGAGCGTATAAGTACCCGTATAGCATACGGAAACATTACTCCGAAAGAGTGCGTGGCATTGGCAAATTCGCTCGACAAGCTTCCGATATTAAAGAAAGCCATTTCTTCATGCAAAAGCGAAATTATCACAGCACTCCGCAACACTCTCGATACGCTTACGGATATCGCCGACGAACTTCATTCCGCCATTAAAAGCGATCCTTCCACATTCATCAGAGACGGCGGCGTTATAAACGACGGATATAATAAAGAACTTGACGAATACAGGTCGGCTTCAAAAAATTCCAAAGCGATACTTGCCGAAATAGAAGCGAAAGAAAAAGAGCGCACAGGCATAAAAAACATGCGTGTCGGTTATAACAGCGTTTTCGGATATTATATCGAAGTTTCGAAATCACAAACAGGACTTGTTCCTTACGAATATGTAAGGAAACAGACCACCGCAAATGCCGAAAGATATATAACGGAAGAACTCAAACAAATAGAGGATAAAATATTACACGCAGAAGAACGCGCCCTTGCAATAGAAGCGGAACTTTATTCGGCGCTGATAAAAAAGTTATCCGCCTTTTGCGACAGAATGCTTGCAACAGCATTTATCGTCGCAAATATAGACGTATTGTATTCTTCCGCGGAAGTAGCGGCGAAATACAGATACACCAAACCCGTCGTAACCGATGAAAACAGAAACATAAATATAAAAGAGGGCAGACACGTAACGGTTGAACGTATAGGAACCGAAACGTTTGTACCAAACGATACTTTTTTAAACGACAACGACAGTCGTACAATGATAATAACCGGACCGAACATGGCAGGCAAAAGCGTATATATGAGGCAAGTGGCACTTATAGTCATACTTGCTCAGGCCGGTTTTTTCGTTCCTGCGGATAAAGCGGAAATAGGAATAGTGGACAGAATATTTACGAGAGTAGGCGCAAGCGACGATCTTCATACCGGCAGAAGCACATTTATGGTCGAAATGAGCGAAGTCGCTCATATTCTCGAAAATGCTACCGACAACAGTCTGATCTTGCTTGACGAAGTAGGAAGGGGAACGGCAACCTACGACGGATTAAGCATAGCATGGTCTATTATCGAATATCTGTCCGAAAAATTCAAAGCAAAAACCTTATTTTCCACGCATTATCATGAATTAACCGACCTCGAAGGAGTAGTTGACGGCGTAAAAAATTATAAAATGACCGTCCGTGAATTAAACGGAAACATAATATTCATGAGAAAGCTTATGCGCGGCAGCGCAAACCGTAGTTTCGGTATCGAAGTCGCGGGACTGTCGGGTTTGCCCAAAAAAGTGATAGACGGAGCGAAATTGCATCTTAAAAAGCTCGAGAAACTTAATGTAGCGAGACAAAACGACAGCGCATATCAGCAGATATCGCTTTTCAACGCGGATAAAACCAACGAAATTTTAAAAATTCTCGAAGAGATTAATATGGACGATATAAGTCCCAGAAACGCATACGACATACTTACTGACCTTAAAGAGAAAGCGGAGGGTGAGAAATGAGCGTAATCAATCTTTTAGACAGCTCCGTATTTAATCGGATTGCCGCGGGAGAAGTTGTCGATCGTCCCGCTTCGGTAGTAAAAGAGCTTGTCGAAAACAGCATCGACAGCGGAGCCTCTGTTATTAAAGTAGAAATCGAAGACGGCGGAAAATACATCAAAGTAACAGATAACGGATGCGGCATGGATAAAGAAGATCTGCGTTCCGCGTTTTTACCGCACGCAACGAGCAAAATAAAAACATTATCGGATCTGGATTCGATCACAACTCTCGGATTCAGAGGGGAAGCATTACCGAGTATTGCTTCCGTCGCTCGTGTAACAATGACGTCGAAAAGAGAAGCTGACGAACTTGCCGGGCGCGTTACGCTGGAAAACGGGAAAATAATAGAAGAGACGGTCGTCGGGGCGCCCACGGGAACATGCGCGGAAGTACGTGACCTATTTAAAAATATTCCGGCTCGCCTTAAATTTCTTAAATCCGACAGAAGCGAAGAAGGCGAGATCGGATCTCTCATGCAACGGTTTATACTGGCAAACTATAATACTGCGATTTCTCTTACAATATCGGGGAAAGAAGTGTTCAGATCTGAAGGAAAAGGACTGAAAGAGGCGATTTATTCCGTTTACGGCGCTGAATTTTTAAAAGAAACTGACTTTATTCACTGTACTATGCCTGACATAGAACTATACGGATATATAAATAAACCCGCGTTTTCCAAGCACAACAGGTCATACCAGACGCTTATAGTAAACGGCAGATATGTAATCAATCAGGATATTTCTTTCTGGATATACAACTGTTTTTCAAATCTCCTTATGAAAAGACAATATCCGGCTTATGTGCTTTTCATTAATCTTCCCGCAGATATGATTGACATAAACGTACATCCGAACAAAATGGAAGTAAAATTCGTCGACATTGCAAGAATAAGAAAAATGCTCACAAAAGCGATAAGCGATTCCATAAGCGAAACAGCAACAGAACCCAAACTCATAGAGTTATCGTCCGACGTTCCGCAAACGCCCGTTTTCGAACAAAATTTTGAAAGCAACAACATTTTATCCGACAATCCGAAAGCCGATATTGATAGCAAAGTCAACAATGCGTATAACGGAAAAGATTTTGTAAAAAATCTTACGGAAAACAAAACCGATATTTATGAAAAAGAGGCGTTTTACGTCGACATTCCGCCAACTAAAATCAACTTTTATTCTCAAAGCGATATGCCGACGATGAATGAAAAACCGATCGTGAAACAAGCCGAAAAAATCGGAGTAACTCAAACGGCTTTTCTCGACGATCTCAAAAAAGACGCCAAAGGAAATTATTTTGATTTCTCGCTTTACAGATACTGCGGAAAGATTTTTAATACATATCTGATATTCGAGAAAGGTAGCGAAGCGATAATGATAGATCAGCACGCCGCCCACGAAAAATTACTTTATACAAAATTTTCAACGGCAGTGGAAAACGGAACCAATTCCGTTCAGGATTTATTGTTTCCATATATATTCGACGTGGATTACGCGGAGTCAGAACTGATAGACGAACACGAACGCGAAATAACAGATTTGGGATTCGGACTCAATAAACTTTCCGGGAACTCTTATTCGCTTTCCTACATTCCTCTGATATTAAGCGGAATGGATTTCAGGCAATTTGTTTCTTCGCTGATAGACCTTCTCAAACAAAACAAGCTCAGCAAACTCGGCATAATGAAAAACGAAGTAATGCAAAGCGCCTGCAAAGCCGCAATAAAGGGAGATACGGACATAACCGAATCGGATATCAACTTACTTATAAGCGATATATGCGAAGGCAGAATAGAGCTTTTCTGTCCTCACGGCAGACCTATCGCAATAAGAATAGATAAAACGGAAATCGAAAAATGGTTCAAGAGAATAGTCTAAAAAAAGAACGCATACTCGTAATAGGCGGACCGACAGGCGTAGGCAAATCAGCTTACGCCGTACAAGTCGCTTTAAAATATAACGGGGAAATCATAAGCGCAGATTCCGTTCAGGTATATAAAAATCTCGATATCGGCTCGGGCAAAATAACAAAAGAAGAAATGCAGGGAATTCCGCATCATCTGATAGATATCATTGAACCGACGCAGGAATTCAGCGTAGTTAATTTTATCGAGAGAGCCAAGAATTGCATAACCGATATAATATCCCGCGGAAAGTTACCGATAATAGTGGGCGGCACGGGATTTTATATAAACGCTCTTCTGCACGGATACAGTTGCGGAAATAACGGTCCAGATTACGAGTTGCGCGACAGGCTTGTGCGGCTTGAAAAAACACACGGGAAAGGCTATCTGTACAATCGGCTCACGGAAATAGACAAAAATACTGCCGTTCGTAAAAACGATATGCCGCGCATAGTCAGACAGCTCGAGCTAATGCTCAGACCTCCCGCAGCAGACGCCGAAGACACGCCTATTTATTCGGATATGTATGACGCATTACTCATCGTAATGGACGCAGATCGGGACAAGCTAGACGATATAGCGGTAAAACGTATCGATAAAATGTTTGAAGACGGATTAATGCGGGAAGTAAGAAATCTTGAAAATTTTTACACATGCAGAGCTTTGTTGTCCGTCGGTTACAGCGACGTAAAAACAGGTATCATGCACGGCTTTTCAGATGACGAAATCAAAAGCATGATGCACTTAAATTATCACAGACTTATAAAAAAACAACAAACTTTTTTCAGGTGGCTGAAATGGGACAATAAAGTTATACTTTACAACTGGAACACCACGGAAGCCGATAAAGCAATAAAGGAATTTGTACAAAATGGATTACGATAAACTTATCCGAAATACAGAACAAAAATATGCAGCACGTTTCGCCGAAATTGACGAAACAGCACTTTTTAATCAGGAAAAAGTACTCGATTCTTTTGTTTCATGCCGTATATCATCCAGACATTTCGCTCCGTCGACAGGTTACGGTTACGGAGACGACGGCCGAGATAAATTATCCGAACTTTTTGCATCGGTATTTAAAACCGAATCGGCCGTAGTATCTCCGCATTTTGCATCGGGCACGCATACGATTACCTGCGCGCTTTTCGGTATTCTTCGCCCGGGGAACCGTGCGTTATCCGTAACAGGTCTTCCTTACGATACGCTCAAAGGCGTGATTTTCGGGGAAGGCAACGGCTCCCTTAAAGATTTCGGAATAAAATTCAATCACATTCCGCTCAATAACGGAAATTTTGACATTCCTTCAATAAAAAAAGAGCTCGAACAAAACTCATACGATATAATATATCTGCAACGCAGTCCCGGTTACGAAAGGCGCAAAGGTTTTTCGATTAAAGAAATAGAAAACGTCATAAAAGAAATACGCGAATTATCCGACGCGCCCGTCGTCGTCGATAACTGTTACGGAGAATTTGCAGAGAGGCGCGAACCTTCGGAAGTCGGCGCAAACCTTATCATCGGATCTCTCATTAAAAACCCGGGAGGCGCATTGGCTCCGACTGGAGGCTATGTCGCAGGAGACAAAAAACTAACGGAACAAGTAGCGATGCGACTCACTGCACCGGGCATAGGAACAGAAATAGGTTCATACGAACACTCATACAGAAATTACTACCAAGGTTTATTTCTTGCTCCGCACATAGTCGCGCAGGCAAGAAAAGGCGGATTGCTTTTTGCTGCCGTAATGGAAGAATTGGGATACAGCGTATTTCCGAGCGCCGGCGACAACGCAGGTGACATAGTCAGAGTTATAGATTTTAACGATAAATACAAAATGATAAAATTCTGCCAAGCCGTTCAAACGGCGTCTCCCATAGACGGGTACGCTCGTCCCGAACCGTGGGATATGCCGGGATATGACGATCCGGTCATTATGGCAGCGGGAACTTTCGTACAGGGATCCTCCATAGAATTGAGTTCGGACGCGCCGATAAGGCCTCCTTACTCGCTTTATATTCAAGGCGGCATAACTTACGAGCACGCAAAAATCGCTCTTAAAAGATGCCTTGAGACCTTTGAACAATAATAAAATTATGCATTTTAGCATAAATAAAAATCCGTGGCACTTACTCACGGATTTTTATTATTAATAATCCAGCCTTATGCGGCGGCAATTCCGACCGAAACGGCTGTCCGCAACATTTTGTCCTTAATCCCGCGCCTTTTCAACGCTAAGGTTACGCTCAAGGTCACATAAATCCATACATAACGCATTTTTTGCTATATGACTTTGATTTTCGGAATTTCCTATCGCAATAACGTCGGAAATATCGACTTCTTCGGATTCATTCTCATAATATTCATATCCGTCATACGACATTATTTTATTATTAACAAGTCTGACTTTTCCCCAGACTGTGCCAAGAGAACATCCTTTTATCAGCCTGTCTTTTAAATAAACCGTCAATACGGAATTTTCTTTAAAAGCAATTGCAGGAATCATAAAACACGGCTCCTTAAAAGACCCACGACTTTGCCGACTATAACGGCATTTTTTGTCAAAATCGGCGCATATTTTTCATTTTCCGCCTGCAATCTGACGTAATCTTTTTCCTTATAAAACCGCTTGACCGTAACTTCATCGTCTATCATTGCAACGACAATATCGCCGTTATCCGCATTTTCCTGTTTATTAACAGCAATAAGATCCCCGTTAAAAATACCTGCATTTATCATACTGTCTCCCTGCACTTTGAGAAAGAAAAGGGAAGACCCGCCGAACAGATTTTCCGGCAACTCGATAGTATCCGCTATATTTTCCACAGCCAGAATGGGAAGTCCTGCGGCAACCTTACCAACAATCGGGATTTCACGCGTAGGTTTTTTAGCGGATACAGCCTTCAGCTCGATTGCGCGATTTTTCGAAGCACTTTTTTTAATATATCCGAGAGTCTCTAATTTATCGAGATGATAAAATACCGTAGAAACCGATTTAATGCCAACCTCATCCGCAATTTCGCGAAAAGAAGGCTGATACCCGTGTTCATCTGTATATGTCAAAATATAGTCATAGATACGCTTTGTCGTACCTTTGATTCCTATTTCTTCTCCATATGTCGACATTACAAATCAGCCTCCGATAATTTTTTTAAGTATAACATTTTTTAAAGTTCTTGTCAAATATATGTTCTAATTTTAAGAAATTACATTTTTTTACTGCTTTATAACGGATTCAGAATTGAGATTTAGTTTTTATACTTATCCGTACGACTGCATAACCGTTAAAATCAAACAATACGATAAAATTATGAGTCAGAATCTCTCCTCTTAATTTGCGTCACCTCAGCCGCATGCTTTTTGTGCTCCTCGCTCATTTGAGCATAATGCTTTTTTGTCGTATTTACATCGGCATGCCCAAGTACGTCGGCGACGACATAAATATCTTCAGTCTGACGATAAAGATTGGTGGCATACGTACTTCTGAGCTTATGAGGCGTTATTTTTTTTAACGGAGCAGCGGGGGAAGCATACTTTTTTACCAATTTTTCAACCGTTCTTACGCCGATTCGCGTGCCTTGCAACGAATAAAACAATGCGTCATCGTCACTGATTTTTCGGGCAAATTCCGTATTATCTTCCTTTTGCTCATCAATCCAATCAAGATATTTTTTTAATATATCCGCGGTATCGAGCGGCATATATAAAATACTTCGATTTCCGCCTTTACGTGTTACCGCGAACGTAAGATTATCGAAATCAACGTCTTTTCTGTTCAACCCCACAAGTTCGCTGACACGAATGCCCGTACCGAGAAAAAGATAAATTATCGCCATATCCCGTAAACCCGTTACGGTATTATAAGCGCGCTCTCGATCGCTTAAATTACTACCGTTTTCCACAGAATCGAGCATTCTGCCAACCTCATCGGGTTCAAGGCGAACTATGGGCTTTTCGTGCAACTTAGGCATATCTACTTTAAGGCTTACGTTTGACGAAATCATTTCTTTCTTATAAAGATATTTATAAAAAGAACGCAAAGACGCTAATTTTCGCTCTTTCGCTTTTTCGCCGCAGGATAATTTTTTACCGTCGTAAAAATAGGACGACAATCCGTCTATGTAAAATTCAATGTCATGAGGAGAAATTTTTTCAATATCACTCAACGTTATATCCGCCAACTTTTTTGAAGAAAACTTATTGTTTACCAAATACGTCAAAAAGACCTTTATATCCATTAAATAATTAAGGCGGGTAAGTGTGGAAGTCTGAGAGGCAATACCGAAAATAAACTGCCCCACGAACTCAGGCATTTCAGACAGAACGTTATTGATTTTTACAAGATTTTTTTCGTCTCTGCTTTTAAAATAATCACTCATAACGATAATAATATCACAGCAGGTTAAAAATGTCAAGAATTAAAATTTTAGCAAAATCTATATAAAAATCATATGTACTATGTCTGTCATAGTACATATGATTTTTAATAGTCATTTATCGCAACAAGGGCATAATAAAATAAATCCGGTTAATCCGGCAATTTTTTTTAAATTAAAAACATAACGATCAAATATGATCATAGCTTTTGCCGCACAATATATGGCAAATTTTCTCATGTATAATTTATACCGCGAATCAAATTGGCTACATAAAGTAAGATAATACCATTATACGATATTTATTACATTACGATATTAATTATAATAAAGCCTGATAAGTCTGATAAAGTCATATTACGCTTAAATAACGCTCAAAATAACAAACACGCGCTCGTATGCTTCATTTGTTCTCTTTTTTGTTCAACTATTCGTAAAAGCTGACTTTTGCGAATAGTTTATATGTGTCTATTTTTTCCCTTTTACATGTTTTATTTCGGTTGTTACTGGCCATTTATCGTAATTCTTCTTCGCATTGCGCTTGAAAATTTCGCATACAAGTATTCGATGCACAAACCGTTACAGACAAAGCACTATCAATTTTGTTATATTTTTTGCATAACTTGATTATAAAGTTTCAATTCTTTTCTTCTGCGCTTATAGTCCGATATATATTTTTTCACTTCTTCCCAAAACAAATTTGAGTGATTCATAATTTCCGTATGGCAAAGTTCATGTACTATTACATATTCGATAAGCTCATCCGGCAACAGAATCAGTCTCCAACAAAGCAAGATTTTTTTTGACGAAGAACAGCTCCCCCATTTTGTTCTGGCAGACGACAAAGAAAATCCATTATATTTTTTATTACAACGCTCCGCAATATCCGAAAGTCTCTCACGTAGCTCGTCGTATGCGAATTCCTTGTACCATTTTATTAAAGATTTTCTATACAGCACGTCGTTATTTAAAAATATCTCAGGAACAATCAATACGCCGTCCTCAAACCTGATTTTACGGCAATCGCTAGCAAACTTAACCGTCAACCCATAGCCGAATAAATATAATGTTTTACCGGATTCCAGCCCGACAAGTTTCTCATGCGAACATCTGAATTCATTAATTTTTTTATTTATCCACCGCTCTTTAGACATTAAAAATTCTTCAGCCTGCGCCATTAAACGGACATTGCCGACAAATCTTAACGGAACATGTAAAATTACTTTTCCGTTTTTCACCTCGACGGCAACGGTTTTTCTTTTGCTGCTTTTGATCTCATAATCGTAAGACATATTTTCATTATAGCGATTTACGCTTTTTAAGTCAAGAAACAAGCCGCAATTATATGTCGGCGATATTTTTTTAATCTGTTTTTATTGGGCTGTATTAAATTTTATATTGACAAAACCTACTATGTGTGATAGAATAGTAATATGCTTAATTCAATCAACAGCGATCTTATACGAGGTCATATAGATACAATCATTTTAAGCGTTCTACACGAGGGAGATCGCTATGGTTACGATATACTCGGTGAGATAGAAAAAAAGAGCAACGGGCAATATTCATTAAAACAGCCTACTCTTTATAGCTGCCTTAAAAGACTCGAAGGACAAGGATTTATTTATAAATACTGGGGAGCCGAAACAAACGGAGGCAGACGAACCTATTATTCGCTTACGGAAATGGGCAAAGAGCTCTTCAAGAGAAATAAAGACGAATGGGAACATTCACGCGGCATAATAGATCAGCTTATTTCCTCATCAGACTCCCCCGTCAAACCTTACATAGTCGCGGACGTTCAGGCTTCGCCCACGGAAGCTCATGAGGAAAAACCCGAAGTAAAGGCAAAAGAATTTTCCGACCAAAGCACTGATAATCCGCAAACGGAAATCGTCGCTGATACGGATAAAATATCCGATTCCGCGTATGCAGAAATACTGGCTGAGGCAGAAAAAAACGAAATTCTCAGACAATCCGAGGCGTCTGTTTCCGAAGTCTCAGACGTCGACAACGAACTTCGCGGCGTCAGTTACGCGGACAAGCTGAAAGAAGAAAGCGTTGCAGAAAAGTCGGTTGAAAAAGAGCGCGACCCTTCGCTGATAAACAGCGTATATATGTCGGGCAACGTTTCCGATTATTTTAAAGATTACGAAGAAGACGAGTACGAAGAAGATTTAACTTCCTCCGAAAACGTTGCTACCGAAAACAAATCTTACGAGCATGATACGTCTCGTTACAGTAACGTTTCGGATAACACCGATTTAAAACATACGGAAATCGAAACGGAAGATTACCGTGAAAATATAAAGGAATATGCTGACGAAAAAGACGAAAAAGAAATCGTTAAGCCAAATTACGATGACAAGCAAAGTCTTTTCCGCAGTTATAACAATGCCGAGCTTTCCGAGGAAACAGATCGGGAAATTATAGTCGCAAGAGAATACAGAAACGTCATAAGAAAATTACTCAAAGGCGGACGCGACGACGATACCCCCCTTCCCAACTACAGCCAGACTTTTGAAAATAACGAGTACATCGAAAACTCCACGCAGGTAGCGGCTGCCGTTACGGAAGGAAGCGAAGAATATAAAGTGCGCGATGATAGCCGGGCGGATTTCAGCAACTTACTTGTTGCGGTAAGAAGCATGGGCGATGATATCAGAATAAGAACGCATAACAGCAGTACGGATAAAGAATACAGTAATTTATATCACTATTATTCAAACAAACTCCTGCTTTACAAATACGGCATTCTGTTCCTGTTGATGATATGTGAAATAATTATTCCCTATCTGATTATTAAATTTGCAATAGGCATTGAAATCAAATACGAGCTTCTCACTTTGGTTCTTACCGTCGTTGGTTCGGCGATTCTTCCTATTTATGCGGTATCCGCAAATCTGATCGACCCGTATAAGAAAAAACGTTACGACTTTGAATTACGCAATTCCTTGCTTTTCAGATTAGCGATTATGGTTCTGATGTTTGTACTCACTTATGCGGTCAATGTTGTACTTTATATGGATATTTCCTTCGACGCCGAATACGCGTTCAGCCTTGTCGTTCCCGCGCTTCTGAGCACTAATATTCCCCTTTCGTCGGTAATATTCCAGGCGCTTTACGACACGAAGAAATTCTGTGCAGAATAAAAAATGGAGATGTTGCGTTAAGTCAGCAAAAGAGCGAAATTTTACAAATAATTTCGCTCTTTTATAGCTTTCGTCCTGTCTTTTTAATAATTTAATTTACATATAAAAAACTCTGCGAACTAAAAGCAGAGTTTTTTATAAAAGTAAAAGAATTCATTTTATTTCATTTCATGCGGATCTTTAATTTTGTCTTTCGACCCATCGTTTTTCGTCGTAGATTTTTTGTCTCGTCTGAAAGCAACTATAACTGCGGCTATCACCACCACAACGACTACGGCGACGGTCACGGGTATTCCCCAAGTATCCACAGCATCAGTAGCATATCTCCCGAGAAAAGTTACTACCGCTATCATTACCGGACGAGCAAGAACAACGGATATGGAAAAAAACAAAAAGCTCATCCCGCTGATTCCCGCAACTATGCAAATAACGTCATCCGGAAAAAACGGCAATAGCAACATCATTACAAACAACGGCTTACCTTTTTTGTTGACTATGTCAGAATATTTTTCCGTTTTGTCTTTCCCTATAAGCCAATATGCCAACCGTCTTCCAAATACTTTACCGAGCCAAAAGCACACGAACGAACCCGCTATCGTTGCAGCGGAGGTAACAAGAAACGTAACCCATGCGCTTTCGAAAAGAACGGTTGCAAGATAATTCATTACGGTTGACGGCACGGGCAAAAATATTACCGAACAAAAAACAAGTCCCGCATATACAAGTACCGCATACTTTCCTTTTGATTCTATCCAGCTCCTTATACCTTCAACATCGCGTATTTTATCCCAAAGATTATACGCATTGAACAATGAAACGCAAACGCAAACAAGCGCGGTGCAAACAGCCGCAACCAACAATATTTTTCTGAGCAAAAGAAAATTGTTTTTGTTCGGTTCGTTCATAACTAAAAGTATACGCCTTAATCAAGTTTTTTAATCTCGCCGCGAGCCAGTTCGTCGCAACGATTATTGTATTCGTTATCCGAATGCCCTTTCACTTTATGAAAAGTAACGTCATGCGTTTTCGTCAAAGAAATGAGTTCATGCCAGAGTTCCGGGTTTTTGACATTACGCCATCCGCGCATATTCCAGCCGCTTATCCAATCCTGCAAAAAAGCATTAACTACATATGCGGAATCGCTGTAAACGCGTACGCGGCAAGGTTCTTTAAGCCTTTTAAGCCCCTCAATTACCGCTGTAAGCTCCATTTTGTTATTGGTCGTGTCTTTACACCCGCCACTGATTTCTTTGCTTACAGAGCCATACATGAGTATTGCGCCCCAACCGCCGTTACCGGGATTACCGCTGCAAGCTCCGTCGGTATACAATATTATTTCTTTCATTTTTTACCCAATTCGCGACTGCGAGCAATTGCCGCATTCACGGCAGATATTACCGTTTCGTCGAAATCCCTTTTATCGAGAACGTTTATTCCTTCAATTGTAGTTCCGCCCTTACTGCATACATTATTTATCGTAGTCTGCATTTCATCGAGCGACGAGCATGATTTGAGCACGTCCATACACCCCGCTACGCAAAACAAAACAAGATCCCTCGACTGCTCAAACGACATTCCGTTTTGCATACCGCATTCCGTCAAAGCCTTTGCGTATCTGAAGCTGTATGCGGGAGAACTGCCCGTAAGCCCCGTTATAACGTCAAAAAGAGAGGAGTCTATTTCGGAAGGCAAGCCGAAGCAGGACAAAAATTCTTTTACCGCTTCTTTTTCTTCGATATCGAGATTATACGTGCAAAAAGCATTAACCGACTTCCCGACTCTCGCACACAAATTCGGCATAACGCGCACAATCTTTTCGGATCCGTGACACAACGCATGAACCGATTCCGCATCCATACCTGCCATTATGGATATAACTATTTTCCCTTTGAAATCAAGTCCGTCGAGCGCCGACGAAGCAGATTGCGGTTTAACGGAAATAAAAACATAATCGCTTGCATTTATAACTTCCTGCGCGGAATTTTTCATTTCCGTTTTTCCGTCGGAAGCAGAGGGATTTACGTCGTAAGCATATACGCCCACGATGTTTTTATCAGAAACGAACGATGCCGATATGGCTTTCGCCATATTACCGTAGCCGATAAAACCTATCTTGTAACATTTCATAAATAATTTCTCCGAAAAATATTTTTAAGTTTTTAAGTCGTTTTTTGTTTGACAAAATACTCAATATATAATATAATAACTCTCGGCATAGGGGATTAGTCTAGTGGTATGACAAGGGTCTCCAAAACCTTTGGTGGGAGTTCGATTCTCTCATCCCCTGCCAAAGTCCCGTTAATCGGGACTTTTTATTTTTTCCCTGCCGAATTATTTATAACTCAAATCGGTATGGAATAATTTTAACTCACTCCGCTTAAAAAGTCAATCAAGATAAACGACATTATAACACCTTCGGGTTGACTAATTTTGCAGACGATGATATAATCTGAATATGATAGAAATAAACGAATTACATATAGAAACAACGTACGTATTTTACCTCGGTACATACCAAATAATCGGCAAATACGTATCTCGCAATAAAAATTTACTGATGGTGGAAAATGCCTTTGTATATCTTAACAGAAACAAAAACATGTTTCTATATGAAGAATCGATGATTATAGACGCCGCAAAGCTTATAAATATCGCAATAGACAAATTTGCAGAAAATAAAGACAATTCAGAATATTACCGCTCTTACAATTATAATAACTGATTTATCACAAAAAAGGTCGGCTACTTGATTGCAATGCCGACCTTTTTATTTTTACCGAATTTATTTTGCGTAATCGACGCTTCTGAGCTCGCGAATTACGTTTACTTTGATCTGCCCCGGATACTGCATCTCGTTTTCTATTTGCTTTGCAATATCTCTCGCAAGGAAAACGGTAGCCGCGTCGTCTACAACTTCAGGCTTAACGATTATGCGAACTTCTCTGCCCGCCTGAATCGCAAAAGACTTTTCAACGCCTGCATGAGAATTCGCAATGCTTTCAAGCTGTTCAAGACGTTTGACATAGTTTTCAAGCGACTCGCGTCTTGCGCCGGGTCTGGAACCGCTTATAGCGTCGGCACACTGCACAAGTACAGCCTCAATAGTCTGAGGATCGATATCGTTGTGATGAGCCGCAATACAGTGAATGATCTCATCGTTTTCTCTGTATTTTTTCGCAATATCCACGCCTATCGAAATATGCGTACCTTCGGTTTCGTGATCGATAGATTTACCGATATCATGAAGCAAACCCGCACGCTTACAGATATTCACGTTCGCACCGAGTTCGGACGCCATAAGTCCGGCAAGCAACGCGACCTCGACAGAATGTTTAAGTACGTTCTGACCATAACTGGTTCTGAATTTAAGTCTGCCGAGCAGCTTTACCAGTTCGGGATTAAGATTAAACACTCCGGTTTCAAACATTGCGTTTTCGCCGGCGTCTTTTATCTGAGCGTCGATTTCTTTGGTCGATTTAGCTACGATATCTTCTATTCTTCCCGGATGAATTCTGCCGTCGGATATAAGTTTTTCAAGCGTAACCCTCGCTATCTCACGACGTACGGGATCAAATGCGGAAAGAACAACCGTATCCGGAGTATCGTCAATTATAAAGTCGACTCCGGTTGCCTGTTCAAGCGCTTTGATGTTCCGCCCTTCTCTTCCTATAATACGACCTTTCATCTCGTCGCTCGGAAGGTTGACCGTAGAAACCGTTATTTCACTGCTTTGATCGACGGCGCATTTCTGAATAGCGAGCGCAACTATCTCACGCGCTTTCTTTTCACCTTCGTCTTTAGCTTTCGCTTCGATTTCGCGCACTTGCTTTGCCGCGTCGCGTTTAGCGTCCTCTTCGATTTCTTCGATTAGCTGAGCCTTCGCGTCTTCTTTGCTGAGCTGAGCAACTTTCTCAAGCTCCTCAACCATTCTTTGATGCGCTTCGCTGACTTCCTGCTTTTTGCGAGATATTTCCTCTTGCTGAGCCGCAAGATTGTTCTTTATCTCTTCGATGCTGTCAAGTTTTGCATCGAGAGTTGTTTCTTTCTTTTCGAGCATCGCCTCTTTTTTGTCAAGCGACGATTCTCTTTGCTGCAAACGCTGTTCCGTTCTCTGAACTTCCGCGTTGTGTTCGCGTTTTTCGTTTTCGAACGCGCTTCTTTCTTTCTGTACTTCGCTTTTGCCTTCGGCAACAGCTTCCTTGCGAAGATTTTTAGATTCGACTATTGCCTCTTCGACCATCTTGTTCGCAAGTCTTTTTGATTTATCAGTCTTACTTTTAAGTGCAAAATGATATATCACAAAACCGATTACGAATCCTACGAGCAGTCCGCCTATAAGCGACGGAATAAGCACCGCGGGAACCGCTACGGATATTAAAAATGCTCCCATTGATACCTCCTTTCAGAATTTATATTAAATTGCCATAAGAGCTTATTAACATTAAAATTATAAATCATTGCAAAATTTTATGCAAGCGAATTAATATTATTTGAAATATTTAATGCAAAATATTGCAAATTTTTTCAATTGTTTTTTCAGTCAAGTTCGGCTTTCTTTTCGGCATATGCTTCGCGTATCTTGTTTTCCACTTCAGCGGCAAAATCTTTTTCCGTTTCAAGCTTAGCGCGTAATTTTTCTTTACCCTGGCAAATACGTTCTCCGTTATATCCGAACCATGATCCGCTTTTCGTAAATATGTTGTATTCAAGACCGAGATCTATAAGACAGCCTTCCGCGCTTATGCCCTTCCCGTAAATTATATCGAATTCTGCGGTTTTGAACGGAGGCGCCATTTTGTTTTTTACGATTTTCACCTTCGCTCTGCTGCCGACGATTTCACTGCCGTCTTTTACGCTGTCAACTTTACGTATATCAAGACGGATCGAGGTATAGAATTTAAGCGCCTTTCCGCCCGGGGTCGTCTCAGGCGAACCGAAAAACACTCCGACTTTTTCTCTGAGCTGATTTATAAATATTATACAAGTACCGGTTTTTTCGGCGGGAGCTACAAGTTTTCTGAGTGCTTTGGACATAAGACGCGCCTGTAAACCGATCTGACTGTCTTCCATCTCTCCGTCTATCTCCGCTTTCGGAGTAAGCGCGGCGACAGAGTCTATAACAATGACGTCGAGCGCGCCGCTTCCTACAAGCTCTTCCACTATATTAAGCGCTTGTTCGCCTGAATCGGGCTGAGAAATATAAAGTTCGTTAAGATCGATGCCGAGATTTTTCGCGTAAGCGGGGTCAAGCGCATGCTCGGCGTCAACGAAAGCGACCTTTCCACCCGCTTTTTGCGCTTGAGCTATAACATGAAGAGTAAGCGTGGTTTTACCGCTCGACTCGGGTCCGTATATCTCGACGATACGTCCCTTCGGCATACCGCCTATACCGAGAGCCAGATCAAGCGGAAGACAACCGGTAGGAATTACATCTACTTTACGTACCGATTCTTCGGACATTTTCATTATAGAACCTTCGCCGTGTTCTTTTTTGATCTTTGCTATTGCAAGCTCGAGAGCTTTTTCGCGTTCCGCATTGAGCGCGTTTTTATCTTTTTCCATTATTGATTTCTCCTTTTTAATTCTTTGAGATATTTTCCGAGTTCAAAAAGCGCGGTGGAGATTCCCGATTCGGTTATCTCACGACGCAATGCCATATCAGATTTTCCCGCCGCATTTTCCGCATTATAATAATGCTCGAATACGTGTATTGCATTTCTGTCTCCTACCGCAACATAATAAAGTCCTACCTGCCCGTTACGCTCCGCAGTCGGCCCCGCGTTTCCTGTAGTCGCTACCGCAATATCGCACATAGGATCGGCAAGCAGACCGCTGGCCATTTCGAATGCGGTATCCGCCGAAACAGCTCCGCAAGTTTCAAGTATATTATGTGACACGCCGAGGCGTTTTTCCTTTGCCTCATTGGAATATGCGACTATACTCTCGAGCAAACATTTGCTCATTCCCGGATACGCAACGAGTGCGGAAGCGACGCCGCCCCCCGTAAACGATTCCGCTATGCAAAGTTTTTTATCCGAAGCGAGCAGAAGTTCCGCCGTACTTTCAGCGAGAGGTATATCTTTAAGCGCATAAACATTGTCTTTAAGCGCATTGCCTACGCCTGAAATCACATCGTTAACCGTCGCTGACGAAGTACTGCGCGAATACCTCACACGCACCTCGCACTGTTCGCCTTCACGATTGAATTCAAACATGATTTTGTTTCTGTTTTTTAAATAATCAGAAAGAATCTCACGCAGCTCTTCCTGCGTTTTTCCGAAAGTTCGGAAAATTACCGTGTTATAATATTTTTTGTTTTTGGCGTTAAGCAAAGGAATAACCACTTCCTTTACTTTTCTTTCGCTCATTTCACGCATCGGCACAAAAGTGTGCTCACCGAAACGGAAATAATCGAGCGATCTGTCCGCCTCTTCAGATTCGCCGAAAAGGGCGTCATAAAGAATATCGGTATTTCCTGCCGCCACAATCATGTCGTCGGGATCACACTCGCCTATTGCACCGCGTACATCGTCGGCGTTATCGGCAAAAACAATACGCGATATCTCGTAATCACGGTCGGTAAGCAAAACCGAAAAACGCCTTAAATCAAATTCATTTTTAATAAGGGTTTCTTTACCTAAAACGAGAAAATCGACATTCATAACATGACCTTCTTTACAAATAAATTATTTTTATTCGCAATCGTCGTTTTTATCCGATTGTATTTCCGCTTTTACGACAGGTTTGTCCGTAAACACATCGGGATACTTCACCAAATAAAGCACAAAAGAAATTATTGCCATCAATACGCTGAGTGCAAGTAATGAAAATCCCGCAATAAATACTATTTGCGCGGCAAGCGTAAGTCCGAATGCAGCAAGATCGGGTGCAATCAAAATTATAACTATTCCGAACATTTGCGCCGCGGCTTTAATTTTGCCCGGCATGTCTGCGGCTATGATTACATTGCGGCTTGCCGCCAGCGATCTGAATGCCGTCATAAATAATTCACGGCAAATTATGATTACCGCAAAAACGGTGAGACATATAATCATCGCAAACATTGCCGCGGGCGCGAACAGATCCGTACAAACGACCGCAAAGATATATATCAACAGAATAAGCGCACTGCAACAAAGCAACTTGTCCGCGGCAGAATCTATAAGCTTTCCGAAATCGGTCACCATATTCCATTTACGGGCAAGATATCCGTCCAGAAAATCGGTAAAACTGGCAAAACCGAAAACAACAACCGCTATAAAATCATTAATTCGGGCAAAACCGCCGACTTCAAGAAATACAAGCACTATAAAAACAGGGATAAGCGCCAGTCTCGTCATCGTAAGTCTGTTGGGTATATTCATACTTTTTCTCCTATCAGATCATAACCTTTATAACCTGTAATTCTGACTTTGTATACTTTTCCGACATCGCAGAAATCGCCTGTAAAATACACAAGACTATCGATTTCCGGGGCGTCGTATTCCGTCCTTCCGATAAAGCGATTGTTATCGTAATCAATGTTTTCGTATATCACGTCAAGCACTTTTCCGACCAAAGAAGCGTTCCGTTCCTCTGCCGTTTTTTCGGCAATCGCACCGATTTTATTTACGCGCGAAAGTTTAATCCGATACGGTATCTGATCTTTCATTCGGGCGGCGGGAGTACCGTTTTCTTTGCTGTAAGCAAATACGCCCGTATGCTCGGGACGATATTCTTTTACAAAATTCTCAAGCTCTTTAAACTGTTCTTCTGTTTCGCCCGGAAATCCGACTATAAAAGTGGTACGTATAGCTATACCCGCAGCCTTTAGTTTTTCGAATAAAGCGACAATCTGAGCTTTATTCGTACGCCTTCCCATCCGTTTAAGCACAACGTCCGATACATGTTGCAAAGGCACGTCTATGTACTTTGCGATTCTGCTTTCTTCGGAAATCAATGTTATCAATTCATCGCTTACGAGTTCGGGGTAACAATAAAGTAAACGAATTTTTTCGAAAGAACATTCCGTAAGCAATCTTCTGAGCAGTTCCGTCAGTTTATATTCGCCGTATATATCTTTGCCGTAAGCGGTAACGTCCTGAGCAACGAGTATCAATTCGACTACTCCGAGTCCGTCGAGGAATTTTGCTTCTCTTAACAAACCGTCAATATCGCGCGAACGGTATTTACCGCGTATGGAAGGGATCGTACAATACGTGCAATGATTATCGCAACCGTCGGCTATTTTCAGATACGCATAATGTGGGGGCGTTGAAAGTATTCGTTTCTCGGTAAAAGCGTTCTCACCTTTAACGGAAATTTTATCCCCTCGTTCGATTATTCCGCATATGTCGGAATAATCGTTCATGCCAACGAAACAGTCCACCTCAGGCAACAACTCCACAAGTTTATCTTTATACCGCATAGGCAAACACCCGGTGACGACAAGCTTTTTAAGTTTCCCGCCGCTTTTCAAAGCGGCAGCCGCAAATATATTGTCTATCGCTTCTTTCTCAGCGCTTGCTATGAATGCGCAGGTATTAATAACGACGATATCCGCCTAACTCATACCATCAGTGAGACGGTAGCCGCCCTGCCCGAGCAGATACAATATATTCTCGGTATCTACACGATTTTTATCGCACCCGAGTGAAATTACCGAAACTGTTTTATTCATTGAAAGGTCTTGCAAAAATTGTTTCGAACTGAGATTCGGTCATATACACCTCTCTGGGTTTTGCGCCCGCGGAAGGTCCGACCCATTTTCTGTCTTCAAAAATACTTAATATACGCGCAGCTCTTGCATAGCCGAGAGAAAATCTTGTCTGTATAAGCGACGTAGAAGCTTTGCCGCTGTTTATAAAACAGCGCATTATGTTCGGGTAAAGTTTTTCGTCGGCACTCTCTTCGGCATTGCCCGAAGAAGCAGCCATTTCATCCGGAACTTCTTTGGTCGAAAGAATTGCATCTGCAATTTCGGGATCGAATTCGGCTTTGTTGTGCTCTTTTATATAATTCACGACGCTGACTATTTCTTCGTTGGAAACAAATGCGCCCTGAAGTCTGATAGGCTCGGAATTGCACATCATAAGCATATCGCCGTTACCGAGCAAAGCTTCCGCTCCGCCCTGATCGAGTACGGTACGTGAGTCGGCATTAGACGTAACCTTGAAAGAAATACGCGAAGGCAGGTTGACTTTTATGGTACCGGTAATGACGTCGACCGAAGGTCTTTGCGTAGCCAACACGAGATGTATTCCCGCCGCACGCGACTTCTGCGTTATCTTTCTGATACCGAGCTCTACTTCTTTTTTCCTCGACGTCATAAGATCCGCAAGCTCGTCGACGATCATAACGATATACGGCATTTTTTTAATTTTTCCGCTCTTAACCGCTTCGCATTTGTTATATTCGTCCAGATTACGCACGGGATAACCTTGAGTCGCAAGATCGCTGAAAAGCTCGTAACGTCTGTTCATCTCGTCGGTAAGATACTCCAACGCGTTTATTGCCTGATCGACTTCCGTTATGGGATTTTCCAGAAGCAAGTGCGGCAATCTGCGGTAAAGCGTGAATTCAACCTGTTTGGGGTCTACGAGCAATATTCGCACGTCTTCGGGAGAACGTTTATAGATAATGCTGAGTATAAGAGTATTAAGGCATACGGATTTACCCGTACCGGTTGCTCCGGCAACAAGCAAATGCGGCATTTTTTCAAGATTTCTTACGATAATATCGCCGCCGATATCTTTACCGAGCGCAAGCGGCATAACCGAACGGCTGTCCTTAAATGCGGGAGCTTCGAACATTTCGCGCAGTCCGACCATAGCGGGTTTTCCGTTTGCTACTTCTATACCTATTGCTTTTTTATTCGCGACCGGCGCTTCTATACGTATTGCGCCGCGTTCAAGCGTAAGTTCGAGGTCTTTTTCAAAACCGAGAATTTTTTTAACCTGTATTCCCTGCGGCGGCTGTAATTCGAATCTCGTTACGACAGGTCCGACAATTACATTGCACACTTTCGCCGGGAATTTAAGATTTGCGAGCACTTCCTCTATATCGTGAGTCTTGATTTCGATATCGTTGGCGTCTACATTTTCTTTGCTGTCTATGACGCTTAACAAAGAAACGGGAGGATATTCGTAAATATAAGGCTCTTCTTTGACAGGTTTCACCGGCTCCGAACGCAAAGGCTGCTTTTCTTCGGCGGCAGGTCTGCCGAAATCGTTGCGTTCCGCACGGTTTCTGTCGGACATGCCATATGCGCCTCCCGCATAATTTCCGCGCTGAGTGCCACCGGAAACGTCCTCGAAATAGCGCCCCGTATAATCGTCTTCGGTACCGTACACGTCAATCGGCTTTTCGCTTGCGTTTACAGGTTCGTCATCGGAGATTATTAACGTATCTTCTCCGTCACCGAGAATTTTACTCTCTTTATCCGCGGTTTCCGAAACGCTTTCGGTTTTGCCGTAAAAAGCATTCTCGTTAATTATACCTTCGTCGGAAGGACTGTCCATTCCGGAAAACGAATCGTAACTCGTTTCTTCCGAAGAGGACTGATTTTCAGAAAAAGACGAATAAACCGTACGATTCCGGTTAATCGTGCTTTCGTTGCGAATACTTTCTTCGTGGCTGACGGAAGTTTCTTCTTTCTCGTTAAGCCATGTTTCGCTTGCGATAGGAGAATCGTTGATTACGGAATTTTCTCTCTTATTTACGCCGAAAGACGTCGTCATTCGGAAATTGCTGTAAGGCTGATGTTCGTTTTCAGGGAAAACGTCTTCGCTTTCGGTATTTTTTTCTGCCGCAAAATGCTCACGCGGCGCAGGTTCGGATTCGCATTCTTCGCGAACGTCATTATAGGTTTCGGAAAATCTGCTTTCTCTGTCGCTAAGACTACCCGTAAACCCTCTGTCTTCGCCGAGCGAAGAAAAACCGTTATAATCGCCTGTCGCGGAATTTATTATTTCGCCTGGATTATAATCGTTCTCTTCCTGCTTGGGAGTAGGAATAATAATATCCGAAAAACCGTTATTGTTACGATCCTCATGAAATATCTTATCGGGTTTCTTACGTCTGACTTCATACTCCGAAGTTTTATGAACGTCCGGAGCGGCAGACGAAGACGCGGGCTTTCCTTCCGTCATAGGCTCGCTCTCGTCATAGAATTTGGTTCCGGGAGGAACGGGTCTGTTCTCGGAATAATCTTCCCGCCTGTCCGTCCGATTCATATTCATGTCACGATATATCGGATCATTGTCAAAATCGACGTCGCTTACCGGATACAAAATATTCGTAGCCTGAGTTTGGGTCGGACGCTTACGCTCAAAACTTCCGTAATCGGCTGACATATCGTAAAGCCTTCCGGACGATCCGTCGTTTTCTTCATCCGCGTCATATTCCGCATTGTTGTTTTGCGCCATTATATTTTCGACGAACAGATCCGTCGAAAGGAAATTATAAACGCGTTGCGGAGGCGTTTTATCTTCAAACTTCTCGGTATCTGAAATCTGCGTCGTCTTTTTATCTTTTGGAGCAACGCTTTTTTTACGTGTTACTCCGAAAGTTATGCCGTATTCTTTGCGTATTATAAGCCCGAGAAGAACTATAAACAAAAGAAGCAAAACAGAAAAAATTATATATGCTCCCGCCTGAGTAGCGAAAGCTTTCACGGCATAAGCCATCATACCGAAAAAAGCTCCGCCCGCAGTGTATTTTGCTCCGTAAACGTCGGCGAGATACTTTCCGAAACTTTCGTCAAGATAGCCGCCCGTAGTTGAAAGTTGCAAAATCAGCATTAAAAAGAACACAATGCCTATTATACAGGCAAGTTTTTTTGCAGATACCGCGGGACGGCGTTTAAGAAGAAGCACCAGACCGAGCGCGAATGTAAATGCAAAAACAGCATAAGAAAACACTCCGAATATTCCCATTATGAAATTTCTGAGCGTTTTACTGACAATACCGAACATAACGGGTATTAAAGTGCACAGCAATAAAAATGCCGATACTATCATAAGTATTATACCCGCTATATCGTGATCTTTATATGGACGTCTGCCGTTACGGTCGGAATAATTGTTCATCGCTGTAAAAATTAGCCTCACTTATCACCTATATGGTTCTAGTGTAATTATACCACAATATGCGGACGTTTTCAATAGTTTTTAACGCATTTTAATAAATATATTTTTACCGTTTTAACTGACCGTTTGTAAAAGATTATACAACGCGGGTTCCTCATAAAAATAAGCTCAAGTCCGCGATTATATTAAAAAGTCGGATACGTTTACTAATTTAAACGAGAGGCCGTCGCACATACGATGCGAAAGCCCCTCGCCTGAATTCAGAAACATACAAAATAATCACGCCGTAAAAAGCTTATTCCGTAAATCTTCCGAATATATCTTTGCCTGAAATATAACTCTTTTTACCCACGTACGCCATAGACGCGGCAGTTGCCACAAGATACTTTTCACAATAAGAACGTACGTCGGTTTCATCGACCTGCTCTATTTCGCGGACAGATTTTTCGATATCATAAGCTTTACCTGTATACAAAGCATACTTACCGCATGCGGTCATCATGGTCAGAATATTTTCCATGCCGAAAAGCATTGAGCTTTTAAGCTGCGTTTTTGCTCTTGCGATCTCTTTTTCGGTCAATCCGGATCCGATCAGCCTGTCAAGTTCTTCCCTTACCGCAACAATCGCCTTTTCGGTATTCTTGCCGCTTGTATTGAGATATATTCCGAATACTCCGTTATTTTTATACGACGAAGCCGAAGTATAAACATTGTATACCAGTCCGAGCTGTTCACGCAGTCTCTGAAAAAGACGCGAACTCATACCGGTGCCGAAACAGAAAGATACTACGCTCTGTATCGCGCTCATTTCGTTGTCGAATTCGAGCGAAGGGAAAGCGATGGCGGCATTCACTTGCTCGAAATCCTTTTCATATTTGCCGAAACCGCCTCCGAAAACTCTCGGCGCGTAAATTTTCTTACAATTTCCGTTGCCGCACAAAGGAAGCACGTATTTTTCAGTAAGCTTTACCGCTTCATCGTGAGTTATGTTGCCGGTAAACGCAATAACGGTATTGTCGGGCGTATACATTTTCTTTACGAAATTTTTTACGTCTACGCTTTTGAAAGAAAGCACGTTAGATACCGGACCGAGAATGGTTTTTTCCAACGCCGTACCGGCATAAATTTTTTGAGCAAGCACGTCATAACAAAGATCTTCCGGTTCATCTTCCACCATGTTTATTTCTTCGACTATAACCTTTCGCTCTTTATCGAGTTCCTCGTCGCCGAAAACCGATTCGTAAAGAATATGCGAAAGCAAGCCGAAACAATTTTCGGTGTTTTCATCGATACATTTGAAATAATAGCACGTTGCCTCTTTTGAAGTAAAAGCATTGAAATTAGCTCCGTAGTCCTCAAATTTTTCGGCAATCTCTCTTGCGGAATATTTTTCCGTTCCTTTGAACATGACATGTTCCGTAAAATGCGATATCCCGTTATCGTCCGCACTTTCAAAAGCGCTTCCCGCGCCTATCCAGAACCCGACGGAAGCCGACCTTACAGAAGTACGGTTATCGGTAACAACTGTCAATCCGTTTGAAAATTTAGTAAGTTCTATCATTTGTTTCTCCGTATTTTATCCGAATTCGAATAAGAAGTCAAAGAACATCGGAAACGCCGAGCATTTCCAGTCCTTCGGCTTTGATCTTACCTATTATTTCCGGTAAGGCTTCCGCGGTATTTTCCGTCGGATGCATCAATATGAGATCTCCGCCCTTGATATTATCGGTTGCGCGTTTACAAATAAGTTCCGTGTCGTGATCACGCCAATCGATAGTGTCTTTGGACCACATTATCGTTTTGTATCCCATATCTTCGGAAGCATCGAGAGTAACCGAAGAATACGCTCCGCTCGGCGGCGCAAACAACTTAATATCCACGCCGGTAATACTCTTGATCAGTTTATGCGTAACGCGCATTTCTTCGCAGTTTTCTTTATATCCAAGCTTTGAATGATCTTTATGAAAGTACCCGTGACTGCCTATTTCGAAGCCATTTTCTACTATGTCAGACAGAACACCCTGATTTTTTTCTGCCCAAACACCGCCGATAAAAAATGTAGCGCAAACTCCGTTCTGTTTTAGTGTCTCCATAATATCTTCGAGATATTCTGTTCCGGAATACACGTTAAACATAAGCCCTACGGCTTTTTCGTTTGAGCCGGCGTATATTGCCCGCGAATCCGAAGATACGCCCGTTACGCCCTCCGTACCTGCCCATACGGCAATCACGCCGCAAAAAATAAATACGCACGCAAAACTTGTTATGAAATAGCTGAACCTTTTTACGTTTCTAATCATACAACACCCCGTGTTATAAATATTCACGAGGTGTTGCGATTATATCAATTATTTATCCGCTTAGTTGGCTTTTTCGAGTACTTCAAGAAGCTTAAGGTCAATTCTGCCCTTTTCGTCCACCTTGATTACCTCGACTTTTACCTTGTCTCCGACATTAATCACATCGGTAACTTTAGCCACGCGTTTGTTTGAAAGCTTGGAAATATGAATCATTCCGTCCTTGCCGGGCGCGATATTAACGAATGCGCCGAGCTCCTGAGGCTCTTCGTTTTCCTTCTTTTCATCTTTCTCGGGCTTTTTGTCTTTTCTCATTCTGCCGCGATCCCTGCCGTTAGCGCGCTCGGGATTGCTCATGAGGATTTTGACTACCGGACCTTCGTATACTTTTCCGACTACGACGTCTTCGACAATGGAAAGAATTATTCCTTTTGCTTTTTCTCCCATTTCAGCATCGGTATAAGCGATATATACGCTGCCGTCTTCCTGTATATCGATCTTTACGCCGGTATCTTCAACGATTTTGTTAATCGTTTCTCCGCCTTTACCGATAACCTTGCCGATCTTGTCGGGATCAATCTTGATAACCGCAATTTTAGGCGCCCATTTCGAAAGTTCGGCACGCGGTCCGGGAATGACGTCGAGCATCTTGCCGAGGATGAAAAGTCTGCCTTTACGAGCCTGTTCAAGCGCCGTAGTAAGGATTTCCTTATCGATACCTTTGATCTTAATATCCATCTGTATCGCGGTAATACCCTTGCTGGTGCCGGCAACTTTAAAGTCCATATCTCCAAGGAAGTCTTCCAATCCCTGAATATCGGAAAGTATTGCGACACGGTGATGTTCGGGATCTTTAATAAGTCCCATTGCGATACCTGCCACAGGAGCTTTTATGGGAACGCCCGCGTCCATAAGCGCAAGGCAGGATCCGCATACGCTCGCCTGAGAGGTAGAACCGTTGGAGCTTACTATTTCGCTGACAGTTCTGATAGCATAAGGGAACTCCTCTTCGGAAGGAATAACCGGTTCAAGCGCACGCTCGGCAAGCGCTCCGTGTCCTATTTCACGACGTCCGGGCGCACGAAGAGGTTTTGCTTCACCCGTAGAATATCCGGGCATATTGTACTGATGCATGTATCTCTTCTTTACGTCGTCTTCATCGAGATTTTCAAGCTTCTGGGAATCGCCTATCGTACCGAGAGTACATGTAGACATTGCCTGAGACTGACCTCTCGTAAATACCGCCGATCCGTGTACGCGAGGAAGAATGCCTACTTCACACCAGATCTCGCGGATCTCGTCAAGCTTTCTGCCGTCAGGACGTTCGCCGCGATCGAGTATTTTTGCGCGAACCTTTTCTTTGGTCATATAATAAAGTGCGTCTTTGATCTCTCTTTCTTTGTCCGGATATTTTTCGGCAAAGTGTTCGAGAGTCATAGCGTCTACTTTATCCTGATTATTCTGTCTTTCGGTGCGATCATGCGTAGCAAGCGCTTCGTCAAGCAATTTATCGGCATAGGCGCGAACGTCCGCATCTATATCCTCCGGAACATGATAGTACTCTATTACCTGCTTGGGCTTTCCTATCTGCGCTACGATATCGTTAATAAAAGCAACGATTTTCTTAATTTCTTCGTGCGCGTAAAGAATACCGTTAAGCATGACTTCTTCGCTGACTTCGTTAGCTCCCGCTTCTACCATCATGATGGCATCTGCGGTACCTGCAACGGTTACATGCATAAGACTTGCTTCGCGCTGAGCGGAATCGGGGTTTATAACATACTGACCATCGACATATCCGACGACAACCGCTCCGGTAGGTCCGGCGAAAGGAATATCCGAAATCGAAAGCGCAACGGAAGAACCGACCATGCCCCATACTTCGGGTGGAATATCGGGCTCAACCGAAAGTGCCGTGCAGACTACGGTAACGTCGTTAAACAAGCCCTTCGGGAAAAGCGGACGAATAGGTCTGTCTATAAGGCGCGACGTAAGTATCGCTTTATCGCTGGCGCGCCCTTCTCTCCTCTTGAAACTTCCGGGTATCTTGCCTATGGCATACAGCTTTTCTTCGAAATCTACGCTGAGCGGGAAAAAGTCCATGCCGGGACGGGGTGCGTCAGACATACAAACGTTGGTCATTACGACGGTATCGCCGCATCTTACGATGCAATGACCGTTTGCCTGTTCTCCGTACTTACCTGTCTCGACAGTAACTTCGCGACCGCCGATACTGGTTTTGAAAATGTGTCCTTCTCTCATTTTCTTATCTATCTCCTGTTAAATTACTCTCATTCAAGGAAATGGGACGAACAATGTTCGTCCCATCCGTTCGGTCAATTTTTATTTTCTCAAATCCAACTCAGCGACGATTTTTCTGTATCTCTCGATATCGAGATCTTTGAGATAGTTGAGTAAGCTACGTCTCGAACCTACCATCTGCAACAAACCTCTGCGGGAATGGTGGTCTTTCTGGTGAACTTTAAGATGTTCGGTAAGGTGATTGATTCTGCTCGTAAGAAGCGCAATCTGCACCTCGGGGCTACCCGTATCTCCGGGATGGGTAGCGAATTTAGCGATAATTTCCGCTTTCTGATTCTTATCCATTTTTTTATCCTCCTATGGATTCTGTACGCCACGAAACTGAGTAACCGAGTGGAGAGCTCGAAAACCCGAAGTTCCGAGGTAATTTTTAATAATGTAAGTATATCACATCAAAATATAAATGTAAACAAATTTTACCCGATATGCGCAATTTTATAGCCATATAAACAGAATAAATAAAATTATGTTGTCATACGCCGAAAAACGCCGCTTTTGCCGCAATTCTTTCATCGGCTTCTCCGATATAAAGTTTCACGTCCTTAGGCATGGCATAACGCGTTATAACTCCGTCAATGCGTTTGCTTATGCTCCCCGCTCCGCACGCATACACGGAAACAAGTTCCTCCATAACCGTTACGTTATTTAC
>CASFAN010000065.1 GCA_949292715.1 uncultured Eubacteriales bacterium | reverse complement strand
TATATTTCCGACGCGGATTGCAGCAACAGAAAAGACTGCGTTCACATGAATGCGATAGACGGGAACGGCGGTACGATTATCTGCGTGCCGCACGGACTGAAAATTTATGCGACTGGCGACTATTCGCCCACGCTCGGCTGAACGATTCCGTTCAATCGGGACGATAACGGAAAAGGAACGAAGCATTACCTTATTCACATAGGGAATTTTTGCCACAGAATATAAATTAAGTATAGTGCACTGTATCTTGCAAGCAAGACAAGTGCACTTTTTATTTTACTTCCGAGTTATTTCGTTGTATAATGTTATCGAAGATAAACAGTAATTTAACGGAGTTATAATGCAACCAAAAAATCTTTTAACTGCAAAAAATCGAAATGAATTGCGTGTTTGGCTTGCGGAAAATTATAATAAAGAAAGCGAATGTTGGGTAATTGTAAAACGCGGCAGACCGCAAAACGATAATACATTTTGGTACATAGACGCAGTTGAAGAAGCAATGTGTTTTGGTTGGATAGACAGCACTACCAAAACGCTTGAAAACGGAATCACTGCTCAAAAATTAACACCGAGAAAGAAAAAAAGTTTATGGTCGGAACTCAACAAAGAGCGGTGCAGACGACTTGAAAAATTAGGATTTATGACAGAAGCAGGACGCGCCGTTCTGCCCGATATGTCTGCAAATGGTTTTGTGATAGATAGCGAAATACTGACGGCGTTAAAGGCGGATAAAACAGTATGGCAAAACTTTAATAATTTCCCGCCGTTGTATCAACGTATACGCATAGATACAATTCAAATAAAGAAAAAGCAACGCGAAATATTCGATAGCAGATTGCAAAAATTTATCGAGAATACAAAGAATGGTATTATGTACGGCGAATGGAACGATAACGGACGATTATTAAACTATTAAAGACTTACAATTTATCAAGCAATTAAAAGAGCGAAGAATTTCAGAATTCTTCGCTCTTTTTAATCTTTATGAGAATTGTCATTTCGCTCCGTTCTCTTTTGCTAAACCGTACTTATTTGTCGTTTTCGGTTTTCGCTCTGCGTTCCGTTCTTACTTTAATGACTTTTCTCGGGCACTTGGATACGCATGTTAAACAGCCCGTGCATTTTGTGTAGTCTATCCTCGGCACGTTGTCGACCATTGTTATAGCGTTTTCGGGACAGTTTTTGACGCACATTCCGCAGCTTATGCAACCCGATTTGCACATATTTATGACTTCCTTGCCCTTGCAGTGAGACGAGCAGGCAACGTATACAGCCGCGGTTACGGGTATTCTTTCGATAAGATGCTTGGGACAAGCCAAAATACATTTGCCGCAGGAAATACACACATCGGGGTTTACATAGGATACGTTGTCGTGTATGCTTATCGCGTTTTCGGGGCAGGCGGCGAGGCATGTGCCGAACCCCAGACAACCGTCGTCGCAAAGTTTTGCGCCTTTGAAAAGCTGAGCTTCGTAAACGCAGGTATTTATGCCGCTGTACTTATACAAGTCCACAGCGTTTTTACCGCCGTTGCACATTACGCAGGCAACTGTCGGTTCTTCGTCTTCCGCTTCTATTCCGAGTATGCCTGCAATTTCGCGCTTGTTTTCCGCGCTCGTAACGTGGCAGTCGGACAGGGAACACTGACCTTTGCACAGTTTTTCCGCAAATCCCGCGCAACCCGAACAGCCGCAGCCTCCGCAGTTTGCTCCCGCGAGTTTTTCAATAACTTTTTCCAGTTTCTCGTCGGTGTCGATTTTGCACACCTTGCTGACAACAAGTATAAGGATCGTCAGGACGAGCGCGACCGCGCTGAATATTCCGACTACTATCCCTATCGTTTGCAGTGTTTTCATCGTGATTTCGCAAATCATATCAGCCTCCGAGATTTATCATCGTAAATACATAGAACGCCATCGCTATGAATGCCGCGGTTACCATCGTTATCGGGAAGCCTTGCAACGCTTTTGGCAGATTGAGGTGATTTATCTTTTCGCGCATGCCGCTCATTATCACCATTGCGATCATAAAGCCGCAGCCGCCTGCGAGCGCGTAAAGCACGGAAAAGCCGAAGTTCATTTCAACTCCCGCAATGAGAGCGGGTTCCCATGTGCCGCTTACAAGCGCGTTGGACGTTATTTCGCAAACTGCAAGCACCGCGCAGTTAGTCGTTATCAGCGGCAGATAAATACCCATCGCGTTATAAAGCGGGGGAGATACTTTTTTGATTATTTTTTCCAGCATCTGCACGAGCGCGGCGATAACGAAAATGAACACGAGTATTTCGAGAAACCGTATATCGAGCATGACGAGCAGCATGTATATCGGATACGTTATCATCGTTGCTATGACCATTACGATGGTTACCGCAACGCCCATGCCGACCGCGCTCGGGGTTTGTTTAGAAACGCCGAGGAAAGGGCAGATACCGTAAGTTTGCGAAAATACGAAGTTATTTGCGAAACCCGCGGTAATTATGACCGAAATTATCATTGACCACATTTTAGTTTTCCTCCCCGTTAAGTATTTCGGCATGCAGCAGTTCCGCTTTTTTTATGCGTCTGCTTCTTTGTACGCAGTCGATTACGTAAACGAACAGCGCTATGCAGAGTCCGTAAACTATGAACGCGCCCATGGGCATGGAGAAGAACGGAATACTGAATTCCATTATTTTCAGTCCGAATATCGAACCCGAACCGATAAACTCTCGTATTATTCCCATTATTACGAGCGCGACCATAAAGCCCATGCCCGTAAATATTCCGTCGAGCGCCGAATCCAGAACTTTGTTTTTGCTTGCGAACGCTTCCGCCCTGCCGAGTATTATGCAGTTAACGACTATCAGCGGCAGGAACGTACCCATCGAAGAGTAAAGATCGGGCAGCATTTTGTTGAGGAACAGTTTGAGTATCGTGACAAGCGTTGCGATTATCACTATATACGCGGGTATGCGCACCGCGTTGGGAATGACCTTTCTCAGCGCGGAAATTATAATGTTACTCAGCGTAAGCACGAATATTACCGAAACGCCCATGCCGAACGCGTCCATTGCTTTGCTCGTCATCGCAAGCGTAGGGCAAGTGCCGAGTACGAGCATAAACGTCGGGTTATTGAAAATGAGTCCGTTAAGGGCTATTTTACCGTATTTGTTGCTCATACGCCCTCCTTTGCGAATTCGCGGACATAATCCATCGCGCCGTTTACCGCGGCGTTGACGGCTTTTGAAGTATAGGTCGCGCCCGAAGCCACCATTTCGTTTTCATCCGTCGTTTCGTCCGAAGACATTTTGACGTTGGAGAAATGCCCTCCGCCCGTCACGACGTTGCTGTACTTTTCGGACGCGTACTGAGCGAGATACGTTTCGCTGATCGAGCCGATCAGAGTCTGCGACGAATCGTAACTGTCGACGATTACTTTGTTTATCGCTGTAAGTTCACCGCCGTCCACGCTCATGTTTACCCAGAGCGTAACCGAACCGTTTTGGTATCCGCATTTATTGCCTTTGGACTGAACGAGCCATGTTTTGCCGTCGGGCGACTTGTGTGCGTCGAGTATCACGGCTTCGCAATTGTAAGTCGTGTATTTAATTTCGTCGGCGTCGTCGGGGATAAGGTCTATCAGCTGAGACGCGTCGCCGTCATATATTTTTACGATGCTTCTTTCAAACATCTCTCTGTCTGAAACATAGAACAAGTCGTTGCAAAGTGCGAGTATCGCGCCGCAGACAATTGTTATTACGAGCAGAACGATAATACAGCGGAAAGCGTTTGAACGTAAGAAATCTTTAAACTTCATTGTTTCGCCTCCTTTTCCGCTTTAACTTTCTTTTGTCTGACATAGCCGAAAGGACGGCGGGGAATATATCTGTCGAGAAGCGGGGTAATGCAGTTCATCAGAAGTATGCAGTAGGACGTCACTTCCGTTCCCGTCGCTTTGCGCAGTCCCGCGTTAAGCAGACCGAGACATACGAAATAGATCACGTTCGCAAGCGTGGATTTCGGACTCGTGGAATAATCGGTCGCCATGAACACCGCGCCGAACAGCAAGCCGCCCGACAGTATCGAAGGCAGGAAATATGTAATATCCCATTCGAGCGCGGAAGCAAACAGTCCCGCGGTTACTATGTAAATAAGCGGATAATACCACTTAATCACTTTTCTTGCGCAAAGATATAAGTATCCGATTATTATCGCTATCTTGCAGGTTTCTCCCATGCTTCCGTCAATGCCCGTACCGAGCAGCAGATCGATGTTGCTTATTGCGCCGGCATTGCCTTTAAGTATTTCTGCCAGCGGCGTTGCGCCCGAAAGGATCTCGCTCGAATCCGCGGTGAGCTTTGTTATCGGCTCGATAACGCAGGTACCGACGCAAGCCGTCATATATGTGGTAAACGATATGAGCAGAAATACGCGCGCCGTATCCGCGGGATTGACGAGATTGCGCCCGGTTCCGCCGAACAGCATTTTGCAGAGCGCTATTGCGAAAATCGCGCCGAGAAAAGGCACAAACCAGGGCAGAGGTATTATTTCGCCTTTGACGTTATACGCGGTGGGGAGAACAAGCGCGAGAATGATACCCGTTACGACCGACGTAAAGTCAAACGCGCGGAGAGTGCCGACGAGCTTGTTTTTGAAATCTTTCCATGCTTTGTTATAAATCAGCGCATAAACTATCTCCGTCAGACTTGCCGTTGCTACCGATATTGCAATTATCGCGAGCGAGTACCAGCCGAAAAACACTATGCTTGCGACGCAGCAGGGCAAAAGCGCTATTGCGACGTCGATCATAATGCGTTTTGTGGTAACTCTCGACCTTATGTGCGGAGATGCTGAAATTACGGTTTCCGACATATATTATCTCCTTTTTCTGAGTTCTGCTTTTGCAAGCCGTATATACTGTATAAGCGGCTGTTTCGCGGGGCAGACGTAAGCGCACGCGCCGCATTCTATGCAGTTAAGTACGCCGCCCATTTTCATTGCACCGTCGTAATCTCCCGCTTTGGTGTAAAATACCGTATTCATCGGCATAAGTTTCATCGGGCATACGTCGGCGCATTTGCCGCAGGACAGACAGTTAGTTGCTGTCGATTCGTCCGTTTCTTTTGCGGAAAGCAGGAGCAGACCGCCCGTAGTTTTCTTCGTCGGTGTGTTCAGCCCGATTAGCGCAAACCCCATCATCGGACCGCCGCTGATGAATTTTACGGCGTTTTCGTTCTTTCCGCCGCAGAATTCCACGACTTTTTCAAGCGGCGTTCCAAGCCTTACTCTTATGTTTTTAGGCTCTGCTATACCGCTGCCCGCGACGGTCATAACGCGGTCGATAAGCGGTTTGCCGCGCTCCGCGGCTTCGCACATCGCGAGGCATGTGGCAACGTTCTGAACGTCGCAACCGGCGTCCGCGGGAAGTTTCCCGACAGGCACTTTGCGTTTTGTAGTGCAGTATATAAGCTGCTTTTCGCCGCCCATCGGATATTGCTTTTTAAGCTTGACGACTTTTATTCCGTCATATTTGCCGAACGCTTCGATGCACTCGGGTTTATTCGCTTCTATCCCGATAACGATATTGTTAATACCGAGCGCTTTTGCGAAATATTTTGCGCCGCGCACGATCTTATCCGTGTTTTCCAGCATTATGCGGAAATCGCAGGTGAGATACGGTTCGCACTCCGAGCCGTTTATGACAAGCGTGTCTACGGGAGTGCGCGGCGAAAGTTTGACTGCGGTAGGGAAACCCGCTCCGCCCATGCCGACAAGTCCCGCTTCCATCGCGCGCTGCCTTATTTCCGCCGCGCTCGGATTGTCGAGCGGCGGAAGAAACTCCGCTTCGTCTTTGCCGTCGCTGGCAATGTCTATGTACGTTTCCGTTCCGCCCGTTGCGTTTTGTCTTTCGGCAATCGCGATGACTTCGCCGCTTACGCTTGCGTGTACGTTTCCGCTTATAGCTCCGTCAGCGCGCGCTATTAGCTGTCCCATTCTGACTTTATCGCCGACTGCGACAACGGGCACTGCGGGTTTGCCGAGCGCCATGGAGGTAGACAGCATAGCGACTTCGGGCGCGGGCATGGTAATTATCGCCGCGTTACGCACATCCTTTCTGTCGGGAACGTGTACGCCCCGATTGAATCGGAATCCATTTTGTGTTTTCACTTTATATCTCCTTTCGACATACGAACGAGTAATTTTTCGGGTAAATGCCTGACGAGCAGGTGAACGACGAATCCGACGAACGCGCCGCTTACCGCGCCTATAAGCGCGAGATAAGGCATATAAGCAAGCATTTCGGGCGCACGGTTAAGAAGTACGAACACAGTGTTCTGTACGGCATTATGCAAAACCGCACCCGCCACGCTGACGGAAATTATGCTTATTTTAGGGAAAGCGGTTTTTATAAGCAACGCCGAAAGCGCTACCGAAATGAGCCCCGCAGGCAGGCTGTAAAGCAGCGACGATATCGGACCGACTATAAACGCGGACAGCGTCGAACGGCATATTACGACGAACGCCGCTTCGGCAGGGCCGTAAAGCAAAAGAACGAAAAGCGAAAAAATATTCGCAAGTCCGAGTTTTGCTCCGGGAATGAAAAGGGGCGGGAACTGCGCCTCGATCACGAAAACGATAAGCGACATTGCCGTAAGCACGGCAAGAGTCGCAATTTTGCGTATACCGTAGCGGGTATTGTTCGTTTTCTTTTCATCACCGTTGTCCATTTGACAATATAATAACACAAGAAAGGTCAAATGTATATAACAAATTCAAAAAAAATTATTGTAATTCTAACATTTTTTTTTAATAGTTTGCATTTCTTGTACCGTTTTTGCTATATTTTTTCGCAAACTCCATAAGTATATAAGTATAAATAATATGAATATTAATCTCAAACGCATAATTTTCGGATTGGCAATAGTTGTCGTAGCCGTTGTCGGAGGAATCTTTACAAACATGGGGACGGAATGGTATGCAACGCTTGTAAAACCTTCTGAATGGCCGCCTTCGTTTTTGTTTCCCGTCGTGTGGAGCACGATTTATATTCTGTCGTTCGTAACGTTGTTGCTTCTTGCCGATCGCGGAATGCCCAAAAGTACCATTGTACTGTTTGCAGTAAACGGAATACTGAATATTGTATGGTGTCTGACGTTTTTCGCTCTTCGACAGATCTTTTTGGGAGAAGTTATAATTATAGTAAATCTTATCGCGGGATTTCTGCTTGTTGCCGAGCTGAAAAAACGCGGCGATCTTTATTTCTATCTGATGATTATTTATCCCGTATGGCTCGGCGTCGCAACGGCGCTCAATACCGCGGTATGGATACTTAACTGAGTTTGATTCGTTATATGTTCCGTACGTTATAACCGTTTGTTATTTTTTCCGTCATGTATTATAATATTGTAAAAAAGACGGAGAAAAGATATGGAGTACGTTATTTCTGATATACACGGGCATTACGATACGTTTTGCAGACTGATGGAAAAAATTAAGTTCTGCGGATCGGACAGACTGTATGTGCTCGGCGATATGATAGATAAGGGCAGGGACGGAATACGCCTTGCGAAAACCTTGTTTGCCATGCCCGAAGCGGAGTGTATAGCGGGAAACCACGAGTACGATTTTCTTAAATTTTTTCACGCGAAATTGAAAACGGATAACGACGAAGAAATTATGAAAAGTCTTCGCGCTTACTTTTCCGATGGTTACTTGCTCGATTGGGAAACGGTGGAAGCGTTCGACAATCTCCCATATTACATAAAGAAGGAAAAGTTCATCGGCGTTCACGCGGGATTGCCGTTGCGTTCCGACGGAACTACGGAAGCTCCCGAAAACGCGACGCGCGAACAGCTCGTTTACGACAGGCGTTTCGTTCAGAGGAACGTGTTTCCGAAAGGCGAACAATGCATAATTTTCGGACATACCCCGACCCGTAATATCAGCGGCGCCGACGAAATACTTTTTTACCGCAGCGGAAGGCACAACGGCGATATATCCGACTTTTGCAAAATACACATCGACACGGGCGTATATCTCGGCGGAGTTCTCGGCTGTGTGGAAATAAACACCTGCCGCGCTTTCTATGTTCTGGGAGAACGGACGTAATGACGGTAAGCGGTTAAAACCAATATACAATTAAAAAACGGCGATTGCCCGATGTGCGGCAGTCACCGTTTTGTATATTCATGATTACAATAAAATTCAGCCCGTATCGTCGGGAGGCGGCTCGGGCGGGGGATCCTCGTCCGATTCTATGTCCACGGGTTCGCAAGCGACCGCTTCGATACGGTGCGGCTCGTCTGCGTTTGTGCTTTCCGAAGAAGGTTTTATGTACTTCGGATATTTTCTGAAATACTCGCGGGTTTCCCGAACAACTACGCCGGAAAGTGCGATAAGCGCTATAAGATTGGGTATTGCCATTAGTCCGTTGAATATATCCGCAATATTCCACACTGCCTGTATCGTCATGTAAGGCCCGATAAATACCGCAGCTATATAAGCTATTCTGTACGCATAAATCGCTATTTTGTTTCTGCCCGCGATGTATTCGAGGCAGCGTTCTCCGTAGAAGTTCCAGCCGAGTATAGTGGTAAACGCAAAAAATACCAGACATACCGAAAGCAGCACCGGACCGATATCGGAGAATATTCCCGGAAGTGAGGAAAATGCGTTCATTGTAACGTAAACGCCGTCAAGACCTATGTTCCAACTGCCCGTAATGACGATAGTAATACCTGTGAGCGTACATATTATTATAGTATCTATAAACGTTCCCGTCATGGATACGAGCCCCTGACGTACCGGTTCTTTGGTCTTGGCGATAGCGGCGGCAATCGGAGCGCTGCCCAGTCCGGCTTCGTTGGAGAATATGCCGCGCGCTATGCCATTCTGCATAGCGACAAGGAAACTTCCCGCAATGCCGCCCGCTACCGCACGCGGAGAAAACGCTCCGACGAATATCTGAGCAACGGCGGAGGGGATAGCCGTGACGTTAAACAAAAGTACGAAAAGGCTTATCAGCAGATACGAAACCGCCATAAAGGGCACGATCATTTCCGAAACTTTGGCAATGCGTTTTACGCCGCCGAGCAGAACGAGCGCGACGAGCAGGGTGAGTATAACGCCCGAAATTACGATGGCTATGCTGTACTGCCCTCCGAGCAGATTGATTTTCGGTGCGTTGGAAAAAAGATTATCTACCGCGCCCGTGATCGAATTTACCTGCGTGAAAGTACCTATTCCGAAAAGTCCGACGCACATTCCGAGTACTGCAAAAATTATAGCAAGGAATTTCCAACGTCTGCCCATTCCTTGTTCTATGTATTGGAAAGGCCCGCCGAGTACGTGTCCGTCGGGGTATGTTTTTCTGTATTTGACTGCGAGTACGCCTTCGGCATATTTGGTCGCCATACCGAAGAATGCGGCAAGCCACATCCACAGCAACGCTCCGGGACCTCCCGCAACGAGCGCCGTAGCTACGCCGACTATATTTCCTGTGCCTATGGTAGCGGAAAGCGCCGTGCATAATGCTCCGAAACTCGAAACTTCTCCGTGTCCTTCTTCTTTTGTGAAGATATATCTGAAAGCGCGCGGAAGTTTGCGCAACGGCAATACGACAAGTCGGACGGTAAGATAAATGCCCACCCCGAGAATAAGCACTATCAGGGGCACGCCCCAAACGAATTCGTCTATCTTTTGTATTACCGTTTCAAACAATTTTTATTTTCGGCGTAAAACCGCCGCTCCGTTTATTATTACGATACAGTTTATCAAAAATCGCGTTTCATGTCAATTTTATAACTTGCAAATAAGCAAATTATAGTTGTTTTAAAAATCGGTATTGACAAAATACGGTTAATATGATAATCTATTATAATAGTTTTCGTGTGTGAAAACGGGAGGGGATATGAAGAAAAGAATACTTGCGGTTGCGCTTGCGATGCTTATTGCGTTCATGCTTGTTTCGTTCGCAGGCTGTCACGAGCATGACCTCGTGCCGGTAAAAGCAACCGAGCCTACGTGCGTAAGAAAAGGTAACATAGAATATTTCAAATGCAGTGTCTGCGGAGATATTTTTCTGGACGCCGAAGGGCGGGATAAAGCAAGCGAAAGCGATGTGAGCCTTGATACGATTCCGCATGATTTTGCTTATGTGTCTCATACGGAAACCGACCATACTTATGAATGTAAAAACTGCGGCGAAGAAAAAACCAAACCGCATAAAATATCGGAAGTAAGCGGACGCAATGTAGGGCATCTTTACAAAACGGCTTGCGAATGCGGATATGCGGCTACGTACGAATCGATACCGACTATATCTATAAAAACGGACAACGGACAGGACATACAGGGGAACAGAACGAGTGCGGAGTATTACGATTGCAAGGTATCTGTTTCGGACTGTGACGAAGAATATGCAATGACCGACGTAACCGCTCGTGTTAAAGTACGCGGAAATTACAGCGCCGATTATTCTAAAAAACCGTATAAAATAAAGTTCGACAGCAAACAGGTTATGCTCGGAGTTAACGAGGATCTGAAAGCAAAGGAATGGGTGCTTCTTGCAGACTATAAAGACAGGAGTCTGCTCCGCAATCCGACCGTGCATTATCTTGCGGACGAAATGCTCGGCGAAGACGGTTATTACTGTACGGATTCCCGATTCGTCGAAGTGAATGTAAACGGAACTTACAAGGGACTGTATCTGCTTGTCGAGCAGCAGGAAGTACGGGAAGAACGTGTGAACGTGGCGGAACTTGCCGATCCCGAGGATTTCCCGGTGGGAAGCGCCGAATACGAAGCGGCGATGAACGCGGCGATGAACGAGGTTAAGACGGGATATCTTGTGGAAATGGACGCGTATGCCAATGAAGAAGTCGCTCTCGAAAGGTTTTCCGTGTCGTATAAAAACGGCGGAAAGTATGCCGACGGAAGCAATGTGGGAACGAATAAGTTTCAAAGCATGTATGCGATTAAAAGTAAAGTCTATTCTCAGGCGCAAAACGATTTTATAAAGAAAACGATCGAGAACGCTTATGCGGTTCTTGCCGATGCGGTAAACAACGATCATTCGGACCTTGCCGCAAATCCTTATCTTCGGCTAAACAGCGAAAACGACATAATAAAGGATGTCGGAATAAAGACTGACAGAGAGGCTGTCGAAAACGTCATAGAACTGGACTCGCTCGTGGATACATTCATTATCAATGAGATATGCATGGATATGGACATAGGCTGGTCAAGTTTTCTCATGAGCATAGATATGAGCGAAAAGGGCTCGAAAAAACTCGTTTTCCAAGCGCCTTGGGACTGGGATTCCGCTCTCGGGTTCGATGTGGACGAAACGGACGACGGAGTTTATTCTTGTATGCCTTATAATGGCGACAGCAATTCAGGTACGCCGCGTTCGTTCGTTAATCCATGGCTCACGCTTCTCAGCTCGAAACAGTGGTTCAGAGACGAAGTCGCGGAAAGGTATATTGAGCTTAAAGAAAGAGGGGTCTTTGAAAATTCGATAAAACGTCTTGACGAGTTTTCAGCCGTATACGAAGCCGAGATCGATAAAAATTTCGATCGATGGCCTGAATGTCTGACGTCGGGACTGGGCGGTAACGGTTATTATAATCAGTGCAGAACTCACGAATCCGCAAAAGAGTATCTTAAAAATTTCCTCAAGGATCGCTACGCCGCCCTCGATAAGCTGTTTACGGTAGGCAACAGCTGGACGGACTGAAAATTTGATATAACATTATGCACAAAATAGACGGCA
>CASFAN010000064.1 GCA_949292715.1 uncultured Eubacteriales bacterium | reverse complement strand
ATGTCAATTTTATCGGCGCCGCGGTTTGCTGGATAACCTGTATTATCGCATTTATTCGTCGCCCCGAAAAATTACGCCGACTTGTATGTTTCGTTAAAGCATAAAAAATACGCCGACGATAAAACGTTCGGCGTATTTTTTTGTAGTTTAAAACACTAATCTTTATATTCGAGTTTTTTCCGTCTGAAAATTTTTACGAACGGCAACGTCACGATCGTACCCAGAAGATTTACGAGCATATCGCCCATAGTATCGAGCAATCCCGATCCCCTCGGCGTATCGGTAACGTAAAGTCCGTTGCCGAGATCCGCGACGAGTCCGCCCTGCCAGCGTTGACTGTCAAGAGAAAAAAGCGAGTCGCCCGCAAATTCGAGTATTTCCCACATATAACCTACCGCGAGAGAAAACATCAGCGCAAATACGACCGAATACAGCGCGTCGTGTTTTTCATGAGCGGGAGCGAAACAAAAACCGAGTAGAGTAAACATTACTCCGCTCAGCGTATGAAGAAGTTTATCCCAGTACGGAACAAGCCCTTAAAAATCGTATGTACGCCCGAAAACGACCGCGCCCACTGCAAAATATCGCGTAAAAGCATATATACCGTCGGGCAGACGTTTTCCGGAAAATTTTTCCGCGCCGTCCTCGGCAAGCAATAACAAAACGCATAATAACGGGGAAATAAGACGGTATGTAAGCATTCCCGCGCTTTCCCCTCGCAGACGGTAATCGCATAAACAAAACGGCACCGACAATACTATCATAACGGCTACAAGCGCGTTTGCGATCTCTCTTGCCCCCGTTTTTCTTACAATTTCTCTTTTTAACGCGGTTTCCATCAACATTACTATGCGATATTTTTTTATTTTTACCCTTCCGCGCCATTGTAAATTTTTATATTATTTCTCGGGAAACCCCTTTTTGGACAAAAAGGGGTTTCCCGAACCCTTCTCTAAAAACTTAATAATTTTTTATTTGGGTGTGTATAGCTTACTTTTTTGTAAAAGGCTGATTTTCGTTTGTTCTGTTTGTTGTCACATTAAGTTTAAGCGGCGCATATAGCTGTATGAGGAGGAAACACAATGGACATGACAGACAGTGAAATGCACCTGCCGTACCCGTCGCTTGCGGGGCTGAAACGCAACCGCAGACAGTGCGAACTGATATTCGGCGCATACTCGGGGAAGGAAAGCGAACTTACGGCCATAACGCAGTACGTTTATCATGAATTGATTTTCGAATCGCTCGGTTACAGCGATATAGTTGCGCAGTACGAACAGATTTCGATTGACGAAATGCGGCATTTATCGCTTCTCGGCAGTGCGATAATCAAGCTCGGCGGCGATCCCGTATACGCCGTATTGCCGCGCGGATTCTGGACGGCTTCTTTCGTTACATATTCTTCCGAGCCTTGCCGTATGCTGCTTGACGACATAGCTGCGGAAACGGCGGGAATAAAGGGCTACAAAGCAATGTTGCCGCAGCTCGGAGACACGCCGCTTGCCGCGCTTATTCAGCGCATAATTATGGACGAGGAACGTCACCTTGCCGCGTTCAAGGCAATGTATGCGGAATTGGCGGGATAAAACAAAAATCGGCGGCGAAAGTCGGAAATTCGGTTATTTGCACGGATTTGAAAAATACTGTGCGTAAAGCGACAAAAAAGCCTGTCTTACGATAGGACTTTTTTGTTTTTTATGTCGATAATGACATAATACCTTGTATAATTCATTACTTTTAATTGTAATTAAAAAACGGTTTCTGCATACTTTGCGGAGACCGTTTTCGCTAACTGTAAATAAGAAAAGTTTTAAGCGGATAGAAAAGGATAAGGGTTTTAAGTTTCTTTTGGAAGGGTTTAAGGGGAACCTTTTCTTTGTCTAAAGAAAAGGTTCCCCTTAAAAACTATCAAAAAAAACGAAAAAACTATTCCTTGAAAGCGGGACTTATGTCATAGTCGCGGCTGCCGGTAAGTTCTTTTATGAACAGCGCGCGGATATAGCCTTTGTCGGTGGTCGTCGAATGCACGAAGAACCTTTTGCCGTAATAGTAGCGGGCGAGAGTATAAAATCGTGTGTTCGTGTGGAGCGCGACGGCTTTGAATCCGTTTACTTCGCAGTATTCGCAGGCAACGGCGAGGAGCTTGCTGCCTACGCCTATGTTTTTGATATCGCTGCGCACGCCGAAACGGTAAATATAAGCAAGATCGTCGGTCAGTTTCTTTACTCTTATCGAGCCGATAACCTTACCTTCGGTAGTTACCGCGACGAATACGGCGTGTTTGCGTATGTCTTCGAGAATATCGTCCGTCGTTTCCGTCAGCGCGTGGAGCTTGTAATCGTTTTTAATGTCTTCGAGATAGCCTGCGAAAGCGGAGTGCATAATGCCCTGAATGGCATAAACGTCGTCTTCTGCGGCATACCTCACGGTGTAATCGGATTTATCCATGATATCAGTCCTTCATAAGCAGGTACATAACCGCTTTCTGCGCATGCAGGCGGTTTTCCGCTTCGGGGAATATCCACGACTGCGGACTTTCCATAACTTCGTCGGTGACCTCTTCGCCGCGGTGAGCGGGCAGGCAGTGCAGGAAAATTGCGTCGGGGTCTGCTTTTTTCATCATTTCCGCGTTGACCTGCATGGGCATCAACGCCTTTTCCTTTGCGGGATCCTTAGCTTGTCCCATGGAGAAGAATACGTCCGTATAAACCGCGTGCGCGCCTTTAATCGCTTCGTCGATGTCCGAAGTGACGGTTACTTTCGCGCCGCCGAACGCGCCTTTGCGCGCCGCTTCGACGATAGCGGGGTCGGGACCGAGTCCTTCGGGCGAGCATATGCAAACATCCATGCCGACTTTAGCGCAGCCGAGCATAAGCGAGTTCGCCATATTGAATCCTTCGCCGAAGAACGTGAGTTTTTTGCCTTCGAGCGTACCGAATTTTTCGTAAACCGTAAGTATGTCTGCAAGTACCTGGCAAGGGTGGAATTCGTCGGTCAGTCCGTTTATGACGGGTATGTGCCCCCACTTTGCAAGTTCGTCGAGATCGCTTTGTTTGAAAGTGCGGATCATAATTCCGTCTATGTTCATTCTTTCCATGACTCTGACGGTGTCGCGTATGGGTTCGCCGCGTCCGAGCTGTATGTCGTTGGTGGAAAGGAAAAGGGGATAACCGCCGAGTTGTCTGATGCCCTGTTCGAAGGAAATGCGCGTGCGCGTGGAAGATTTTGCGAATATCATCGCAAGCGTTTTGCCGGCGAGATAATCGTGTTTTTCGTGAGCGTAAACCTTGCGTTTAAGCTCGATGGCGCATTTTAGTATTTCCCATATTTCTTCCGTGGAGTAGTCCATCAGAGTGAGCATGTGTTTGTTTTTGAGTTTTCCCGTAGGCTTGTAAGAATTGAAGTCCATAAAATTATTCTCCTTTAAATGGGGGATAAAACGACGTTAACGTCAGATGTTCGTATTTGAAAAAATCGTTTCCAGTTTGTCCGTGAGTTTGTCTATCTCTTCGCGGGTGATGATATAAGGCGGAGCTATGCGCAGCGTATTGTGTCCGCAGGTGCCGACGATAACGCCGAGACTGAGCAGTTTGCCCGCAACCGCGGCGGCATTCAGTTTTTCGTCGAGCTGAACTCCGCGCAGCAGTCCTTTGCCGCGTATGTCCAGAACGAACTTATGACGGGCAAGCTTGCTTGCGAGCGAGTCGGCAAGATATTCGCCCATGTGGGTTACTCTGTCGAGAAGGTCGGTGTCCTGCAATTTGCCTACTACCACGTTTGCCGCGGCGCAGGCAAGGGGGTTGCCGCCGAACGTCGTGCCGTGGTCGCCGGGCTGGAACGCTTCCGCGACTTCTCCGCGCGCCAGACAGCAGGCGATAGGTACGCCGCCTCCGAGACCTTTTGCGAGAGTGACTATGTCGGGCTGTATGCCGTAATGCTCGAAGCAGTAAAATTTACCCGTTCTGCCCGAACCTGTCTGCACTTCATCGAGAATGAGAAGCAGCCCTTTCTGCTTTGCGAACGCATACGCCCCGACAAGGTAATCGTAGGACGCGGGACGCACTCCGCTTTCGCCCTGTATGCATTCGAGCATTATTGCGCCTACGTCCGGCGTAGTCGCTTCGCGTAGCGCTTCGAGATCGCCGTAAGGAACGTGCTTAAAACCTGCGGGCAGAGGTTTGAACGCTTTGCTGTATTTTTCCTGCCCGGTGGCGGTTACGGTGGCGAGAGTTCTGCCGTGAAACGATTCGTTTGCCGTGATTATGGTTGTCTTTCCGCTTCCGCTGTCGTAAGCGTATTTGCGCGCAAGCTTTATCGCGCACTCGTTCGCTTCCGCTCCGCTGTTGCAGAAAAATACGCGCGAGAACATACCGTCGCGAGTGAGTCTTTCGGTAAGTTCCGCCTGAGGAATGTTATAATACAGATTGGATATATGAATAAGTTTCGAAGCCTGGTCGCTTATGGCTTTTACGAGATCGGGATGATTATATCCGAGACAGTTTACGGCAATGCCTCCGAAAAAGTCCGTGTAAGCGTGTCCCGCCGTATCGTAAAGTTTGCAACCCTCGCCGTGGTCGAAACAGATATTGTGCCGTTTGAAAAGTTTAAAGTAGTGATCTTTTTCGATTTCTTTGATTTTTTCGAGTTCCATTATGTTTGCCTTCGTTTACTTTATTCTTTGATAAGCGTACCCGTGCCTTTATCCGTAAACAGCTCCACGAGTATGGAGTGGGGTATAGTGCCGTTGACTATGAAAACGTGCTTTATACCTTTCTTCACGGCGGTCACGCAGCCGCGTACTTTGGGGATCATTCCGCCCGAGATCGTGCCGTTTTCTATCATTTTTTCCACTTCGCTCACTTTTACTTCGGGAAGCAGTGTGGAAGGATCGTCGGCTTTAAGCCGTATTCCGTCGATATCAGTAAGATAAATGAGTTTGTCCGCGCCGATAGCCGCGCCTATTTCGCCTGCGGCAGTATCTGCATTGATATTATAACTTTCTCCGGCGGCGTCTACGCCAACCGATGCTATTACGGGTACGTAATCTTCGATGCACAGGTCTTCTATCATTGCGCCGTCGACCGAAGTTATTTCTCCGACATATCCGTAATCGACTCCGTTTACGGGCGGTTTTTTGTTTACGCGTATCAGTCCTCCGTCCTTTCCGCTCAGTCCGATGGCTTTTACGCCCATTGTGCAGAGCTGGGAACAGATGTTCTTGTTTATCTTTCCGCACAGTATCATCTGCACTATTTCCATGGTTTCCTCGTCGGTTACGCGCAGTCCGTTCACGAACGTGCTTTTTTTGCCTACGCGGTCGAGCATCGCGTTGATTTCGGGTCCGCCTCCGTGTACGAGAACGGGAAATACTCCTACCATTTTAAGCGCGGCGACGTCCTGTAAAATCGTTTTTATGATCTCGGGATTGTTCATCGCGTTTCCGCCGTACTTTATGACTACGTATTTATTGCTGTATGCGCGGATGTACGGCAACGCTTCCACGAGCGTTTGCGCCTTCTGTATTATCGATTGATAGTTGTTCATTGCTTCTCCTTCGCTCAAAGATGAAACCCGACGAGAGGAAGCCCCGTGGTTTCTTTGAGCCCGAACATTATGTTCATGTTCTGTACGGCCTGACCGCTTGCGCCCTTTATGAGGTTGTCTATACAGCTTACGACTATGAGCCGTCCCGTCTTTTCTTCCGCTTTGCAGCCGATATAACAACAGTTGCTTCCCGCCGCGCTTTTTATTTCCGGAAGCTCGCTTCCGAGATAATGCACGAAAGGCTCGTTT
>CASFAN010000063.1 GCA_949292715.1 uncultured Eubacteriales bacterium | reverse complement strand
ATTGAGAACGACGATGAGCGTGACTCACTGCCGACGGTGGGCTACATGGCGTATTTCGAACTCCTTAACGGCTTCCGCAAGCAGGTTTATTGGACGAAAGCGAAAATGCTCAAGCACGCCGATACATACTCTCCCGCGTTCCATGCGGACAAGTACGACGATTATGTCAACGGCAAAATTCCGAAGAACGAACTCTACAAATACAGCTCGTTTTGGTATAAGAACTTCGACGAAATGGCTTTCAAAACGTTGATAAGGCATCTTATTTCCCAATGGGGCGTAATGTCAATAGAAATGCGGGAAGCTCTAATAAGAGATGATGCCGTTATCAAAGACGACGGAGAGCCTGATTATGTTTCATATGACAATTCTTCCGATGCAAATGAAAGTTTCATCGGCAACGATATTGGCGAAGTAAACACAAATATTCAACCTACCGTTGAAGAAAAAGAAGAATTCGACTTTTTTAACTCGGAGGAGTAAATACAGACTATTGCCAACCCCGGTATATCCGGGGTTGGCCGGATGGAGTAAATAATATGGCCGAACGACGAATGTTTGCAAAGACAATAATTGATAGCGATGCTTTTACCGAGATGCCTTTATCCGCCCAGGCGTTATACTTCCATTTAGGTATGCGAGCAGACGACGACGGGTTTATAAACAACGCGAAACGTGTGCAAAGAAGCATAAACGCATCCGATGACGATATGCGTATTTTATTAGCTAAACGATTCATTTTAAGTTTCACAAGCGGCGTTTATGTTGTTAAACACTGGAAAATTCATAACTATATTCAAAAAGATCGTTATAAGCCAACGGTGTATGTTAAGGAACGAGCTCTCTTAAGGCTGACAGAAAACAATGCTTATACCGAAATAGAAACGGAGTATACACAATGTATACAAGATGTGTATAAGGTGGATACACAGGGAAGGACAAATCAGAGTAAGCTTAGAATAGAGGGAGATAGCGCGTGCGCGCGTAAAGAATTACCCACGCCGACCGAATTAAGACAACTGTTTAATATTGAAATAGACGTACCGCCTGCTTATCCTATTGCAGATTATTTGAAAATAAAAGTTGAACTCGATAAGAGTCAATTCGCGCAACATACAATAAAAACGCTTTCAATGCTTCATAAACACGCGAAAGAGATTATGGCGGGACATTGGAGAGATTTTCAAAGAAAGAACGTTTCTTGTAATATTATTCAACAAAATTATGATGCCGAGCAAATCGCTAATGTATTTAAGTCCGTTGATGAAATAGATCCGGACACGGAGGATATATGACTCACGAATTCAAAGACTTAAAACCCAAAGAAGTGTTGTCCTTTTCTGAAATCCTAATAGGCAAACACTTATCTTACACAGTTACTGTAGAAAAAATCGGTAGAAGCGTACGTTATAACGTGCGTTGGTCCGACGGCGAGAATGATAATAAAGAGATAATAAAATATGGAGGATAAACAGCATGAAAGAAGTAACAAGCGTTTTGGAGTTCGCAAACGCCGCTGCAATCGAGCGTATCAACTATGAGATTGTAAAGGTCATCGAGAATATTCAAAACCCGAACACCGACGAAAAGCCGCGCAAGCTCACCATCGAGCTTTGCCTGACGCCCGTAAATAACCGAACGACAGTAAACATCAAGACCACGGTTAAAAAGCAGCTCCGCCCCACGAATGCGGTGCACTCGCAAATGGCCATGGCTCTGATAGACAACAGCTATCAGCTCGTGGAAAGTGGCTGCGGCTATATCGACGGACAAGCCGATATATTCGGCGAAGTCCATGAGACCAATATCGTCAAAATTAAAAAGTCGGAGGAATAAAAGCAATGGAAAACAACAATATCGTAAACGACATTCAGAGAATTATTGAGGAAAACAAGGTGCAGATCATCGAGAGCAACGGTCGCACTTTTGCGACAAAAAATCTCGTCGAAATCGAGCCCCGCAAGGACATAGCAGCAGAGATCAGGTTTTCCGATCTTTCGTCTATCGTAGAAATCGTCAAGAGGGAAAAGGAGCGGTTTGTTCTGCCTATCTACATAAACATCGAGTCGGAGGCGTGCGTGTCGGTCATCACTTCGCTTGACGGCGAGAAAGACAGGGAAAAGCCGTACAGCGCAGTCGCGGAGGGCAACAGATTCTGCTTCGGCAAGGGCTATGACTACGAGCGTTTCGTGATAGCAATCCGTTCACTGTTTATTCAGACGGAGCACACGGCAAA
>CASFAN010000062.1 GCA_949292715.1 uncultured Eubacteriales bacterium | reverse complement strand
AATAAGTATCATCAGTTTTTTTGATAATTTAGTCATCTTTTTCTCCTTACGGTCATGCGTTCGCGTAATTGGTTACGTTAAACTTGAAGCAATCGAGATTAGGTGTGGAATTGCCGATAAACTCGATAAAGAACGTGTAAGTTCCCGCCTCTACGTCGAAAGTTCCGAGCGTATAATCTTTGCAGATATTCGGTTCCGTACCTTCCGTTATCACGTCAGCCGGCACAAGCGCGCTTTCTCCGAAAGTTCCGCGCACTTCGTCTTTCATATTATGACCGTTGAAATTGGCTATCCTTATTACCGGTTCGATCGTGCATGCCGATTTTGTCTCTATCACTATCTTGAACGTACTGCCTTTCGCGTATGTCCAAAGCGCGTCCGGACCTTCCATATCTGCCCAACCGGGCTGTAAAACCACTACTCCCTCTTCGGGATTTCTCGGAACAATTCCCGAAAGGTCAAGATCGCTTATGTCCGAAACGTACTTTCCGTTGCCGCCGATTATATGATCCGGTTCTTTCTCCTCACTGCCAATGCCAAACTCCACATAATCAACATTGGGGAAAGACGAAGTCACCGTGATCTCAAGCGTGTTCACTCCTTCGATAAACTTCAACCCTTTAACGCTGAATTTTGTCCAGTTCCAATACATATAAGTATCGTTGTATCCGTCTATCGTGGCATGTACGTCAAAGTCTTCACTATTGAGCGAAAATCCGAGCCAATCGTCCATATTGACGACTCCCGTTGAGGGATTTGCCATAGAGAACGCAATTGCTCCGTTTTCGGTATAAGTTTCGCTGTATACACATAAACGTATCTTATTACCCAACACATTCATTTTTCCTATTGCGGTTCCGCCGCTCGTAACGCTTGCAGCTTCCCCGAAAGGAGGGTCAAAGAAATTCTGCCCTGCGGTAAGATTATCATAATTCATCACCGCATCCGACCAATCGGCATTTTCAAACTCTACTCGCGCGGGCGTTTCACCTTCCGCGGGAAGTATCGCCTGACAATCCGCCTTTGTAAGCGCGTCGCCGTCCGCAGTCTGTCCGTCATACTCCACCGCGACAAATTCTATTTTATCGAGCGCGATTTCGCCGCTTGTAAGAGGTTTGAATTCAAGTATGTTGTCGCCGGCGGACAGTTCAATCTCTGCCGTGACTTTTTTCCAGTTCCACTTATATGCGTCCCCGAAAGCGTATTTCTCTCGGTATTCTGTTTTATCGGGATATACAACTTCTCCGAGATCTTTAACGAGTTTTGCGCCGGTGCTTATAATCTTATCTCCTGATTTTACTTCCAACGCCTTATCGAAATCAAGCTCTCCTTCCCCTCCATATGCCGCAAACAGCGTCATGCGCGCTTTGCCTGCCGCGCCCGAACGAACGTTTATTTTAAAAGGCTTGACGTCTTCGGAACCTTTGAGTCTTACAGCCTCAAAGCCGCTCGTCGAATGGAAAGCATTGCCCGTCGGAGTTTCTGTTGTCGCAACGCCCGCCGAATAATTAAGTCTTTCGGCTTCGGCTATCGCTTTTTCGCCCGCAGAATTCAACGCTACTTCATAAGAAGCGTCTTCAAGATAAGTACCGTAAGACAATGCCTCGAATATGAAACAGTCGGAGTTGAATGCCGAAGATTCCAGTTTCATTGAGAACAAATGTTCTCCTGCCGAAAGATTGAAGGTTCCTACGCATATATCTGCCCAAGACCACCATCCGCCTTCTTCATATGAAACTCCGAAATTTTTATCGTCGACGTCTACGCACGGTTGCCCCGACATTTTCAATACGCACATATCAGGTAAGTATGACGGAACCTGCGTCGAGGCCGCCCTGAACGTCACGCGTACCGTAGCGGGTTCGCCAAGTCTGATTATCGTCGACACGGTTGTCGGAGGCAGCATTCTTTTAACGCTGATACCGCCGCTCGACCCGGTGCTCGGTTCTATCGGCATTCCGTTTTCGCCTCTTTCCGAGTCCTGCAAATCCGCGGGTATATCCAGAATATCGACGTCAAGCGTTTCCATTTCTTTGGTATAAGTGCCTTTGTCCGTTATATCGACATAGGAGTTACCGTACAACTTGCCTGCCCATATTTCTACGCTGTCGATTATAAACGAGCTGTTTCCGAGTACGTCGAACGTAAGCAGGTTTTCTCCTTCTTTAAGAGTAAGATTACGAACTATAACATTCTTCCATTCGGTAGTTTCGCCTGCTGCTTTAAAAGAATAATCCTGCGTATCGAGCGCGTTTTTCTTGTTTACGCCCTCGTAGTTGAGATATACACCGAGCGTTTCATAAAGATTGACGGGAGTATCTCCGGCCTGAGCGACGCGCAGAATAACGGTCGCATCCGTATACGTCTCAACGCTGTCGAATCGGAATCCGAAATAGTTTCCGGCAACTCCGAAATTACCGAGATATTTGCCGCCGCTTACGCTTTCGTCCGCTTTCACAAAATCAGCCGCTCCGTCCGCCTTTTTAACTCCGGGCGTCGCCATATCAAACGTTTCGGCTTCTATCTTCCACGAGTTACCTTTTGACGTATCGATAGTCGCAAGTTTTTCCGAGCCTATTTCCGGCATACTCCTTTCTCCCACCGTTACATAATAACTCGCTCTTTTTTTGCGCGGCGATCCGTAAAGTACGTTTACCATACGCTTACCGGGTCTTGTCGTGCTCGGTTTCGTTATACGGCAATTCGGATCGTTGGGATTCACCTGCACTTTTCTTTCCGTACCGTCTTCATTTTTGAAAAACGCATAAATAACGATACCGTCGCAATTGAACTCCTCGCCGTATTCAAATTCGGTCTGCACGTTCGTCAGATCGAGTTCGATCCTTTCGGGCGTACCCGTCGCGTCCGCGTTTTCCCCGCATGCGGTAAAATATGCCGCGAAGAAAATCGTCATGAACACAAGCAGTCCGCACAAAACGGTTTTGCCCACTTTTCCGATCATTTCATTGTTCTCCTTTTTCTTATTTTTTGCGCAAGTAAGCGCGCATAATACGCCACTTGCGGTATCTGCGTACAGTGTACACCATAAGCGTGCCGATTTCACCGTCCGCAACATTTTCTTTATATTTCACAACATTTTCTTTGAAAAACGGATACGGCTTATTCTGCCGTATCCGTTCAGAGAAATTTAATCGCCCCTCGGAAACAATATGTTCAGATTAAAAATGCCGTTTTCCGCGTTTATCTGCATATCTCCTTTGTACTTTTCACAGATAAACCTTATACTCTGCATTCCGTAACCGTGATTCGCCCTGTCTTCTTTCGTTGTCTGCGGCAAACCGTTTTCAAAGTTAAGTTCGTGTCCGTAATAGTTATGTTCGTTCACTGACACCATCATATCGGTAGCCTTTATGTTTATGCCTATCACGCGCCGCTCCTCGTCAAGCTGCATTACGGCTTCCGTTGCGTTGTCGACGATATTGCCGAACAACGAATATAAGTCATCGTCACGAATAAAATCAAGACTTTTGCCGTCGGCTATAACATTGAACTTTATATTGTTTTTCGCGCACATAAGGCTTTTTTCCGTCAAAATGATATCAAGAACTTCGTTCCCTGTTTTAACGACGGAATCGTAAACCGATATAAGTTCGGATATTTCTTTTACCGATTCGTTGCTTAGCTCTCTGCCGCCTATGCTCATTATGCGGTGCTTCATATCGTGGCATTTCATATTTATAAGCCCGATATTCTCTTTGGATATTTCATACTGCTGCTTTTCACGCGCCCATAATTGCTTTACGGCATTTAGCATGGACTCCGACTGACGGCGCAATATCGCTTCAAACTGCAAATACAGACCGAAAAGACAGCAAAGCATGTTATATATCCCGACCACAACGAAATAAGGTCCCTTATCGGGCGACGACAAATAAGAAATTACAAAGGCGTTCAATATTATATCTACGATAAGAATGAGTATTACGAAAATAAAGATAAAGGAATTTTTCAGATAAGATATATCGTATACCTTTATGCGCCTACCGAAAAAGAAATAAAGGAAAAAATAAGAAGCGATATAGATATACAGATACGCCATCGCAATAAGCGGATTGGAAAAAAGCAGTATTTCTCCGCTTCCGTAGATATTCATCGACGGTCTGTCCGCTGCGCCTAAAAGGTTCAAAACTATATTATACAACTCGTAAGCGAAATGCTGAACGGTATAGCCCGCGACGCAGCAGAAAAGTATTATGATCCAACGCTCTTTGTATGCAAATTTATGAGCAGCTACCGTAACGGCAAATAACGCAAGGTACATAAAAGAAACATAAAAAGCGTTTTCGGACGGCAATGGGAAAAACACAAACACAGCGGCGCACACGGCAAGCGCGGCGATATATCGCAATAAAAAACATCTGCGCCTCGCGAGACGGAACGTAAACAGAAATTCGGCAACGAGAAGTTCGATCGGAAACTGTATGCATTTGTAAAAAATAATCTGAGTCATTTCAGTTTAACTCCGCCGCCCATAAAATTATTCAGTTCCTTTATAAACTCCGCACGCTTCGGATAACTTATCTGCAACTCGTCGCCGCCCACAAATACCGAATATCCGCGTACGCCGTCCACATAACGAAGATTGACGAGATAGCATTTGTTGCACTTTGCGAACCCCGCTCCTTCAAGTTCAGCTTCCGCTTTTTTTAACGTTCCGTATGATTCGAAATCCCCCGATACCGTGTGATAAATTATCCTGTGCTTATCGCTTTCGACATATCTTATATCCGAAAGCGTTACGCACTTTATCCCGTCGCCGACCGTTATCTTTATTCTCGACGACGAGCGCAGTTTTATTCTTTCCACGACACGGAACAGTTTGAGATAAAAATCACTGTAAGAAACAGGCTTGACAATAAAATCGGACGCGTCCACTTCATATCCGCGTATAGCGTACTGTGCCATATTTGTCACGAAAATTATCGGAACGAACTTGTCCGTTTCCCTTATTTTTTCACAGGTTTTCATTCCGTCCATGTCGGGCAGCTCTATATCCATCATTATGAGATCGAAATCCGCCCTGAACGCCGAAAGAAAAACTATCGGATTTTCGTAAGAAAATATAAGGAACTCTTCACCGCTTTTTTCGGAAAAACGTCTGAAATAATCCGCAAGTAAGTCTGCCGCGTTCTTTTCGTCTTCAACAATCGCTACTTTTATCAATTTATTTCCCCTCATTCGCCTTTTTTTCGATTATATACGAAGAAAACGGTTTTGTCAACAACGTAAAATAAATGCTTCCCTTGTGATTTATGCTTTATTGGGGAATAAACAGACCGAGATTTATCATAACCGACGTCATACCGCTTTTCTACTGTTCCCTGTTAATCGAAGCGCTGCTTTGCGCCGCGTGGGGCAAAGGCTTTATAAGAAAACTCGGCGAAAGTTTTGTAATGATAGGAGTCGTCGGCGGCTGGCTCGGGCTGTTCGCGTCCGAAATCTTCAATGCGCGTTTCCCATTATTCAATTATTACGCATTGCTTACGCTGCGTTATCATTCCGCAATGATATATTTCGGATATGCGATATATATCGGTAAAGCATACAAGCTCGACAGATATACTTTTCTATATTACGCCGCGTTCCTGACGCCTTTCTTTATTCTTGCAGCCATTCTCAACGCTTCGCTGGACGTTAATTTCATGATGATACGTCCGACTTCGGCAGTCTATCCCGCGCTTCTCGATTTAGACTGTATATTCGGAGAAAAATTTTACACGCCCGTAGTGATCTTTTATTGTTACGTAGGGATATTCCTTATATCGGCAACGCCGATGACCGTCGCGAATATAATTTCCGCACGTTTTCGCGCCAAAAAAACCGAAAAAATTCAGCCGTGCAAAAAATCTTACGGCAATACGGTAAATAAGTAATAATCATATTGAAAAACAAAATTTGTTTAAGCTGTCGCAATTAACAGTGCGACAGTCTTTTTCTTTATTACGAATGTAATTTCACAACGGCTAAACGTAACAACTGCCATGCAAATAACATAATACGATAATAAAACACAAAGAACGATCGGATGGCGTTTATAAGCAGATATTCATCAATAACGCGCGGAGGTCTTCGGCTGTGCGGAAATACGCTCGGTCTGAGCAAGCTGACGAACCTTAATCAGGCGGGTGTGCGCGGAAGCATAGGCGCGTTTTCGGCGCAGTCGGGAACGGTAGCTACATTCCCCGCGGGTACCACGCTCAACTATACGGTAAACACTTCCGCCGCGCTCCTCAACCTGCCCGCAGGCAGCAGCGTGCTTTACGCCGAACTTATATGGGGCGGAAACTGCCGTTCGCGCGCGAGCAACATCACCTCGCTCATAAACGATCCCGTAACGTTTACCACTCCGAACGCCACTCTTTCGGTAACGCCTTCCGCGGCTACCGCGCAATACTTCGAATACGTCACGGGCGGTATAACGCTTGCATACTATGTCAGAACGGCAAACGTTACCGCCGCAGTCGCCGCCGCGGGCAGCGGTACCTACCGCGTCGGCAGAGTTCCCGCGCTCGTCGTTCCGATCGACGCGGATACCTCCGACACCAATCATGCGGGCTGGACGCTCGCCGTCGTATACGAAAACCCCGCCGAAACGCTGAACTATCTCGCGTTATGGACGGGAGGCGCACTCGTCAATCCCGACACAACGGGCACGGATATTACGGTTACGGGCTTTCTTACGCCCCCGTCGGGCGCGTTCTCGGCACGGGCGTTCGTCAGCGCGGGCGAAGGCGACGCGGTAATAAGCGGAGACAGGTGCCTTTTCGGCAAAGATCTTTTATCTCTGCAAACGCTGTCGGGAACGCGCAACCCGGCAGGTAATTTTTTCGCTTCTCAGATATGCAACGAAACGGGAGCGCTCGATACGAACGGTACGTTCGGAACGCGCAACGCCGATCCCGCCACGGGTACGAATACTTCGGCTTGCCGTCAGGGCTGGGACATAACCTCCGTGGACGCCTCCGCCGCCATGCAGAACGGTCAGTCGAGCGCGGTATTCCGTTTCACTACGACGGGAGATCTTTATATTCCGAACACTCTCGCGCTCAGGATAGAATCGAGAGGCGCTTTCCTTGCCGTCGGAAAAAGCGCGCCGCAGTCGTTTGCCGTTACGGGTCAGACGGTGACGTATACGGTCACGGTAAGCAATACGGGAGAGCTTACCGCTTCGGGCGTGACTCTGTCCGATATAATGTCAGCAGGACCGTCGCTCGTTCCCGGCAGTATAAAAATAAACGGCGTCGCGCAGGCGGGAGGCTTCCCCGTCGCATTGCCCAACATAGCCTCGGGACAGTCGGTAATCGTCACTTACGATTACGTTACAGACTCCTTGCCTTTCGTCAATCCCGCAGTCAACCGCGCGGAAGTCGGTTATACGTTTTTTCCGTTCCCCGATACTCCCGTAACGCGCACCGTTTCGTCGCCGCCCGTAAGCGTGCTCGTACTCGAAGAAAACCTGAAAACCGTAAAATCCGCAGACCGCGATTTTGCCGTCAAAGGAGATATAATAACGTATACCTCGGTAGTTACCAACGACAGTAACCTTACGCTTCAAAATGCCTTATTCGCAGATCCCATACCTTCGGGTACCGCATTCGTAGCGGGTTCGGTAACCGTCGACGGAGTATCCCGCCCGAGCGCAAACCCCGAAGCGGGTTTTACGCTTGGCGATCTTGCGCCCGCACAAGTCGTGACAGTAGTGTTCCAAGTCATAGTGCTGTAAACATAAGTAATACGGAAGGAGAAAAAATATACAGATCAACAATCAATCAAACGTCGATTTTTCCTACACTCTGCCCGACGGAGAAGTCGTCAGCGGCAATCAGCCGAGTAATATCGTGCCTACCGAGGTAATAAGCGATCTCGTCACAAAAGTAAAGAGCGGCGATAAAACTTTCCTGCGCGCGGGCGAAACGTCGGTACACAAAGTCGTTATCGGCAACGGCAGTTCCACCGCTCTGCTCAATATCGTATTCAAAGATACGATGACCGCAGGCGCGACGCACGTCCCCGGCACGGTGACTGTGGACGGAGTGCCCCAGCCGACTTACGACCCCGTCGCGGGATTTTCGCTGAACAACCTCGCGCCGGGAGCAAGCACCACGGTAGCATACACTATCGTCGCGGATACTCCCGTCACAAACAGTTCGGTAACCGACGTAGGTCAGCTTACTTACGACATAAACGATCCGTCGTTCGGCGTACGAAGCATTACGGATCAGACCAATCCGTTTACGCTCATACTCGTTTCGGGGAATATACTTGTTAAAAAATCCGTAGACAAAGCGTTTGCCGTTATCGGCGACACGCTGACTTACACGAGCGTGGTAAGCAATACGGGCAACGTGGAAGCAACGTCGCTTACTTTCTTCGATCCGATACCGACTTTCACCTCGTTCGTCGCAAATTCGGTCACGATAGACGGAGCGCCTAAACCCGCGTTCAATCCCGCCGTCGGATTCCCTCTTCCGTCGCTCGCCGTCGGACAGTCGGTAACCGTCGTATTCAATGTTTTGGTGACGGGATGATGAAAGCGGTAAACATAGCAGTGGTTTTCCGTCAGCTCCCTGACGGCAGAGAAGATTATGTCAGCAATGCCGTGGAAACGGAGATCGCTCCGCCGCTCCAGACGTGTCAGTGCGCCGTCTGCCGTATCTGTTGCCGCGAATGTTTTTGTACCGACCGTTGCAACGCCCGTTCTTGCGGCTGCCCGCACCGTTGCTCTTGCGAGTGTCAATGCCTCCGCGACGACGGTACGCGGCAATGCAGGTAAATATAATTTAATACAAAATTTTAATGAGCGTATATACACGCACCGAAAGTTTAATATAATAAAGAGCAAAAGCGGAAGCCTGTCGATAAAAAGGCTTCCGCTCAACTATTTTGTTGCGGTATATCCGATTTTACCGCTGAAAATACGATTACTTGTTATTTATGACGTCAATCGGCTTTTTCACGGCTAAACGCACTGCGGGAACAATCGTAGCCAATGCGGCCGTTCCGAAGCACAACAACAGCAATGATGCCAACGGAATTATACCGACAACAAACAGCCCGAAGCTATATTTTGCGTTTAATATAACGCAGGCAACGCCCGTTAATATCAAAGACAGAACGAAATCGATACAAGCCGTTGCAAAACTTTCGATCATACATATTTTGACGACATCGAAAGTGCGAGCGCCCAATGAACGAAGAATTCCGAGTTCGCGCTTCCGCACCGCCATATCGGCGAAAAGAAAATTCATAAGCAGCAATGCGCTGAATACCGCGAATACAATGCTTATTATGGTTGCAGCAGTCAAAAACAATTCGTCTCTTAAAAATTCAGTCGCTGCGACATATCCCGCATATCTCGTACGAAACGCCGCGGAAATCGAATAATCGAGTCGCGTGTATGAGCCGAGATTTTCTTCCGGCAACCATTCTACGCAATATGAATAACTTATTTTATCGATAAGTTTCTTGTCTATTGCCGCATTGCCGCTTAATCTATACAGCATATCATACGTCGTTACATCCGGGAAATTTTCGGCGCAGTAACCGTCGTTAACGAAAGCATAACTCATAGAATGCTCGCCGTCCAGCCAACGTCTTAAATAATCGTTCGTAACGTACTCGTAATTATACTCGTTATAATCATATTGTTTGAGCCATTCTTTATCTTCTTCCGTACTGTATATTCCGCATATCGTAAACCCGCCTTCTATTGTTCTGCCTATCAAATCGTCCGGAGACGTTATTTTATGCAAAACCCCGCTGCTATCCGCAAACCCGAATCGAATATACATGTCCGCCCAATAATCGGTTATCGCTATTTCGTTAAAGTTTTGCGGCAAGCGACATTCGACGGTTAAACGCGCATCGGGCTTGAGGCAAGCGTCCGTTTCGCCGCTTTCGGAATTAAGCTCTACCACGCGCCTGAACCCGCCCGCCGAAAGATTATTGTATGGATTATACTTCTCCGGCGCAGATCTTCTCCCGAGATTACCGATGCCGATACCAGCAGGCAGTACCCAAGAAGGAACTATTTTCATTACGGTGCAGTCGTCCGTTTCCGAAAGCAGTTCGATTTGTTCTTCCGTTAAAGTCGGAGTACATTCAAACGTATTCCGATTCGTATGCCCGTCGCTATATTTCGTATACGATTCGCAAACAGAGTCAGCGGTAATAACTGCCGTTTTCGCGCCGTTTTTGTAAGCCGTTTTCAGTTCCGCCGTCATTACGTCCGTCGTAGCCGATACCGTAGCGAAGCAAGCGAAAGTAAACGATATCACGGCAAGAATTACGGATATTGCAAGCCGCAAAGGTTTACATCCAAATCCGGCAAGTCCCATCGAAAGCGTTCGTTTCAGAGGCAGTTTTCCGAGAGCCGTACCGTAATAATCCGGCGCCGCGATTTGCCCTTTCTCCCGCAGAATCGTTTCCGATACAATGGTTCCGTCTCTCAGCTCTATAATTCTGTCACCGTATTGCTTTGCGCTTTCTGTGTCATGCGAAACTATTATTATAAGCCTGTCGGAAGAAAGCCGCGCGAAAAGTTCGTAGAGCTCGGTTCCGCTCTCGCTGTCCAACGCGCCCGTAGGTTCGTCCGCAAGTATTATCTGCGGGTTTTTAATCAACGCACGGGCAATCGCCACGCGTTGTTTCTGTCCGCCCGAAAGCTCGTTTATGCGTCGCTCGTACAGAGTATTCCCGTCACCGTCCGTAAGGTCCAATTCCCGCAAAACCGCGTCTACGGCGGAGCGCGACGCTTTTTTGCCCTGCAATTCCGCAGCAAGCGCGATATTAACGCCTACCGTATAATTATCGATCAGATTAAATTCCTGAAATATAAAACCTATTCTGTTATTCCGATAGACGTCGAAATCTTTATTTGAAAAATTTTTACTCGACCGCCCGTCGACAATAATCTCCCCGCCCGTCGGGCAATCCAAACTGCCGAGCAGATTAAGGAGAGTAGACTTTCCGCTTCCGCTCTTTCCCAGAATAAAAACCATTCCTTTTTCGGGAAAATTCAAGGAAATCCCTTTCAGCGCTTTCACGCGTACCCCGCTTCGGGATTCATATGTTTTTTCAAGATCTTTAACTTCCAACATAATTATTCCCCTTGCGGTTCATCTTAAATCACGTTCTTATATACGCTCATTCTTAATGTGCTGTTGTTCAACTCATTGCAATATGTAATATATCGTCTGTTTCCTATCGTATGACTTATTGCAGCAGTAGTAGCAAACACATTAGTGCTAACATAAATATCCACATAACTATTGTTATAAATTTTTATCGACGTAGCATTTACGTCTTTCAAACCGCTCCAGTTCTTTGCATCGCCTTCAAAAGCAAGTTTGGAATTATAATACATATCTACGGAATTACCTGTATAATTATATACCCTTATTTGCCATTTCCCATTTGTTTTGCCACATAACCGAGCGTCTAAAGTATTTGAAAAGCTCACATATCGAGTCCCAATGGAGTTAACCAAATCAAACGCCCATATCCATCCCCCGTAACTCGGTTGTGCTATAATTAATCCTGAGTCATAGTAGCCGGCATAATTAAGTTCTGAACAATACCATGATTCGGAGTCGCCGGTATTGGCTCTTCCTTCCGAAAGAGGAAGATTATACGGCTTTCCCAATTGATTTTTATGGAAAGCTTTTGCTTTTTCGACAATATCAGAAGTTGTACCTATCGGTCTTATTATGATAACACCAAAATCAACCATACGTTTGTCATCCAAAAATCCAAACTGTACTCCTCCATGTACAGCTTCTATAACTTGTATATATGTATTTCGTCCATGTATTTTGCCGGATGCTGGTTTATTTACATCGTAAACAAAAGCGGAATGACCCATATTATTAAATTTAGTACTTGTTTCGATAACGATATCCCCTTCCTGTATTGCAGAATAATCAAACAAATTGTTCGTATAATATATATCTCTTTGCAAAGCAGAACTCGGCGTAATTGCAGGATCAAAATTCGGAGAGGACGGATTTGACGTATCCCCCTTAATAATATAATCCTCATCATCAGAAGAACTCATGGGCGATATTTCATAATCTGCCATACAAATTGATCCGTTTGCCTCCGCAACAAGAAAATTGCAGTAGTTATTTAAATCCATTCCGAACTTATAATAACCGTCACAAAACTCCTCATAATTATATGGCATATCTATATTATATTCTGCCATCATATCTGTTGTTTTTTGATAATATTCTCTGAATATATCTTCATAAGAAATAACTTTTTCAAAATTTGAACTATTATCTAAATTTTTTACGATTTCAGTCTCAACTGCTTCTGCTGATACCGACGAAGTTGATAAGCCACAAAACGCGATTAACAAACCGAAACTCAGCACTATAATAAGTGCAAACAACATCGAATTAATTTTAAAATTTAAATTTTACATAATATTATCCCCCTTTATACAATAAAATTACATGTTTAATACATAAATGTGAAAACTACTTTGATAAACATAGCGCTTTAACCATTTAAATCACCCCCTATCTCTTTTATTTAATCTATTTTCATTATATCACAAAAAAACGATTTGTCAATACGTACCGAAAAGTACCCCCGTCCGATATTCGGACGGGGGTACAACCATGATCAGTCCCGATGTTTTGCAATCGGAAAAATGTATTGCGGCGTTTTATAGAGCTTCGCTCTTTGCTTTTTTATGATACCGCACCTGCCCGAAAAAATCAATTGCAATTTTTATCCTTTCATATTGCAATTCGAGCACCGATGATTTTTTGCGACAAATAATGCCGAATATTTATCAAAAAATACGAATTGCAATGTTTTTAAGGCATATTTGCAATTGAAATACGCGAAATCTTATGTTATAATGTACAAAAAGAAGCAAGGAAGGGCTATGATGAGAAAGGTAATCGACCTTAACAAAGGCTGGACTTTTACAAAAGACGGAGAGAGCGTCAAAGTCGACGTTCCTCACACCTGGAACGCAGTGGACGGACAGGACGGCGGCAACGATTATTGCCGTACCACCTGCACTTATACAAAGACTTTTACCCGTCCCGCTTACGGCGAAGACGAGCGCGTGTATCTCGAATTCCGCGGCGTCAATTCACAGTCGGTAGTGAACGTAAACGGCAAAGAAGCCGTACGTCATAACGGAGGTTATTCGACTTTCCGCACAGACGTTACCGACCTGCTCCTGGACGAAAACGTTCTCGAAGTTATCGTAAGCAACGAAGCTACGGAGGAAGTATATCCTCAGACCGCGGACTTTACGTTCTACGGCGGAATATATCGCGACGTTTATCTGATCGTCGTTAACAAAAACAGATTCGATCTCGACTACTACGGCGGAAGCGGCATAAAAGTCGACGCCGAAGTAAATAGCGGAAAAGGCATACTCAAAGTAACGCCTTATATCAGCGGCGAAGGCGAAGTCAAACTTACGCTTTACGACGCCGACGGAAAAGCCGTTGCAAGCGGTGAAAGCCCGCTCGAAGTGGAAAACGTGCATCTCTGGCACGGCGTGGACGATCCTTATCTTTACTCGCTCGACGCAGAACTTAACGTCGGCGGTAAAGTCACGGATAAAGTAACGTGCAACGTAGGATTCCGCACCTTCTCCGTCGATCCCAAAAAGGGATTCATACTTAACGGCAAGCCTTACCCGCTCCGCGGCGTGTGCCGTCATCAGGACAGGCTCGGGCTTGGCAACGCGCTCACGAAAAAGGAGCACGACGAAGACGCCGCGCTTATAAAAGAAGTAGGCGCAACTACTATCAGACTTGCGCATTATCAGCACGATCAGTACTTCTACGATCTCTGCGACAAATACGGATTCGTGATCTGGGCGGAAATACCTTACATTTCCCGCCACATGGAAGAAGCGAACGACAACGCGCTCGAACAGATGAAAGAGCTTATCGTTCAGAACTACAATCACCCGTCCATAGTTACGTGGGGTATTTCCAATGAAATTACGATGAAGAAATGCAACGGCGATCGGAACGCTTTCCACAAAAAGCTCAACGCTTTCTGCAAAGAACTCGATCCTACCCGCCCCACCGTAATAGCGAACTTCGTGATGTGCAGTATCTGGAACAAGATCTCGCACATTACGGATATGGCATCGTTCAACCTTTATTACGGTTGGTACGCGCCCTTTACGTTCATGACGGGAGTCGTTCTCGACTGGTTCCATTTCTTCTACGGCAAGACGCCCGTGGGACTGTCCGAATACGGCGCGGAATGTATGCCTACTCTGCACAGCGCTCACCCGAAAAGGGGCGACAGCACCGAAGAGTATCACGTTATATATCACGAACGCATACTGAAAATAATCGAAAAACGCCCTTGGATCTGGGGAACTCATGTATGGAACATGTTTGACTTCGCATCCGACGGACGTAATCACGGCGGCGATCCCGGCAAAAACCACAAGGGACTCGTAACCTTCGACCGCAAAATAAAGAAAGACGCTTTCTATCTATATAAGGCGCATTGGTCAAAAGATCCGTTTATTCACATCAGCGGAAAGCGCTATGCCAACCGTGCGGAAAAAGTGACTACGGTCAGAGTATTCTGCAATGCCGGCGACGTAAGACTGACCAACAACGGCAAAGAGATAAAGTGCAAAAAGACGGACGGCAAAGACTTCATATTCAAAGTCAGACTGGACAAGGTAAACGAACTCGTTGCTACCTGCGGAGAGCTTAAAGATTCCTGCACGCTCTGCAAAGTGGACGTACCCGACGAGAACTACCGTCTGCACACGAAATCCAATAACCACAGCTGGGAAAAGAAAAGCAAATAATTCCCTGCCGCGGTAAGACGGTTACGGTAAATACGTTGTCAAAAAATATTGTATGAAACCGTAATATTAAATAATGACAATTCTCACTTCTCCTTTTTTCGCGGTTCGCGTAAGATACCTTCGAGGCAAACGATATTATATCGTTTGCGACACGGAACTCACCTACCGTCTTGCGCGAACCGACGAAAGTAAAAACAGCGGTTTGCCGCAAAAAGCAAGCCGGTTACAATGACATCATATCCCTTCATAGAAAGACCTTCGGACATACAGCTTCCCTTGCGCTGCCGAAGGTCATTTTTTTGTTTTTATTTTTAAGCGTGTTAAGGGGGAAACTTTTTTCTTTTGACAAAGAATAAAAGTTTCCCCCTTATACCCCCTTCAAAAAAGAAACTTACAATAACTTTATACCGTACTAAACCTCATACCGCATAAAAATGCTACTCCGTTAGAACTGCTTGTCGTAACATATGAAATTTCAACTTATCAACTTTTTCTTCTGACAAAGAATAAAAGTTTCCCCCTTATACCCCCTTCAAAAAAGAAACTTACAATAATATAAAAAACATTTAAAGCAATAATGAAATAAATTTCGCTTTATTTATGCAAGCAACATCTACCTATAAAAAACGCAGCCGGTACGCTTATCCGACTGCGTTTTGTAAGATTATGAAGAATGAGGATATTATGAACTCATTTTGTAATTTATCTCTGGACTCTGCCCGAAGCGTTGCCTTTCGCAAGCGCCTTGACTTCGTCTGCGCTGACCATGTTGAAGTCGCCTTCGATCGAATGTTTGAGGCAGGAAGCCGCAACTGCGAACTCGATGGCGTCTGCGGTGGAATACTTGTTCATAAGCGCATATATAAGTCCTCCGCCGAAGCTGTCGCCGCCGCCTACGCGATCGACGATGTGCATGAGGTACTCGCGCGACAGGCAGTATTCCTTCCCGTCGTACAGCATGCCCGCCCACTTGTTGTCGTTCGCGGAAATCGAAGTGCGGAGCGTGATTGCGACGTACTTGAATCCGAACTTGTCTGCAAGCTGTTTAGCAACCGATTTATAACTTTCCTTATCGAGCTGACCTTTGGTAACGTCGGTATCGCCTGCGGTGATGCCGAACACGTCAGCCGCGTCTTCCTCGTTGGAAATGCAGACGTCGACATAAGGCATAAGCTCGGTCATAACCTGACGCGCCTTGTCCTTCGTCCACAGTTTTTTGCGGTAGTTGAGGTCACAGGAAGCGGTAATTCCCTTCTTCTTGCACACTTCGAGCGCGTCTTTGGTGATCTGCGCCACATTGTCGCCGAGAGCGGGAGTAATACCCGTGAAGTGGAACCAGTCTGCGCCGTCAAGCAGTTTTTCCCAATCGAAGTCTTCTCTGCTTGCAGTCGCTATCGAGCTGCCCGCGCGGTCGTAGATGACCTTGCTGGGACGCTGCGAAGCGCCTTTTTCGAGGTAGTAGATACCCACACGGTCGCCGCCGCGCGTGATACCGTCCGTTCCTACGCCGTAGCGGCGCAAAGAATTGACTGCGCTCTGACCTATTTCGTGAGCGGGAAGTTTAGTAACGAAATCCGCGTCGATTCCGTAGTTTGCGAGAGATACCGCAACGTTCGCTTCTCCGCCGCCGTAAGTAGCGCCGAGTTTGTCTGCCTGCACGAATCTGTAATAGCCTTCGGGTGCAAGGCGGAGCATTATCTCACCGAAAGTAACTGCTTTCATTTTCTGCCTCCTACAAGTGCAACGGCATTAGCCGTTTTTTCGTACACCTCATCGGGCGTACCTTTTATCATCCAGGTACCGCCGCACGCGATAATTTTATCGAATGCGAGATATTCGAGGATATTGTTTTCGTTTACTCCGCCCGTAGGCATGAACTTTATCTGCGGGAAAGCCGCGCAAAGCGCTTTCATAGTTTTCAGACCGCCGAAATCGCTCGCGGGGAAGAATTTAAGCACGTTTATTCCGAGCGACAACGCCTTCATTACTTCGGTAGGCGTTACCACGCCGGGCAGATAAGGCACTCCGCGATATTTGCACACGGCAGCGACTTCTTCGCTGAGTCCCGGGGAAACGATGAACTTGGAGCCTGCGTTTATCGCGCGCTCGCACTGCTCCCCGTTAATCACCGTACCCGCGCCGACAAGCATGTCGGGGTACTTCTTTACGGCAAGCTTTATGCTTTCCTCGGCGCAGTCCGTGCGGAACGTGATTTCCGCAACGGGCAGTCCTCCGCGGACGAGCGAGTCGAGAAGCGGCTCGGCGTCCTCTATCTTTTTGATTACCACAACGGGAACTATTTTATATCCCGCGATCTGTTCGTAAATATCCATGATTATTCGCTCCGATAGCCCGTCAAAGTCCGAGCTGATTTTTTATGTTATAGTAGCAAATGTTCTTCACGGTTTTGAGCGCACCCGCGAAGTCGCACGCGCCTTTGTCCGCGAACCTGCCTACGAACGAGCAAAGCAGTCTGCGGAAAAGATCGAATCTCGAATACGAGGAGAACGAACGCGAGTCGGTAAGCATACCGTAGTTCGTGCCGAGCACCGCGTATTCGGAAATCTGCGAAAAGTTGCTCATTATGCCTTCCACGGTGTCGTTGAACCACCATGCCGCACCCATTTTGACGCGTCTGTACGCGCCCGTTATCGTTGCGAGCATAGGCACCGCGTTCTGATTAAGCGAATACAGCACCGTTTCGGGGCGGTAGCCTTCCGTTCTGTCGAAGTAAGCTATCACGCTGTCGGCACATTCTTCGTTCACGAATACGTCGCAGCCTCTGTCCACACCCTGCTCCGCGAATATGCGCGAATTTATATTGCGCGTCACGGAAATGTGTATCTGCATAAGCATTCCGCGCTTTGCGTACTGCTCCGTAAAGAAGCAGAGGAAGAAGCCGAACAGTTTGTTCTTTTCCGTTTCGTTAAGCGACGCGCGGCGAGCGTAAAGCTCCGCGGCTTCCTTCTCGTCCGCATAGGCGGTCGGGAAGCTCCTGAAACCGTGATCGGAAATGCGGCAGTTGTTCGCCTGAAAATAATCGAGTCTGTTTTTCAGCGCGTCCATGCAGCCGCCAAGCGTATCCGTTTTTATTCCGCTTACCTTTTCGAGGTCTGCGAAAAACTTTTCGTCGAGCGCAAGGCAACGATCGGGTCTGAACGTGGGAGCGACGGTTATGCCGTCAAACTTGCCGTGATGGCTGAGGTCGCCCGCGGGATCGTCCGCGGTGGCGATATATTCGACGCGGAATTTTTTAAGCAGTCCGCGCACGCTCGTTTCACGCAGTTTCGCGCTCGCCTCTTCGTATATTCTTTCGGCGCTTTCCGCATTCAGCGGCTCGGTAATGCCGAAAATCTGACGAAGCTCGAGATGCGACCAGAAGTACAGCGGATTGCCTATCAGCTTATCCATTATCGAGGCATAAGCCACGAATTTTTCTTTCCAGCTTGCGTCGCCCGTTATAAGACGTTCGTCCACGCCGCAAAGACGCATCGCGCGCCATTTGTAGTGGTCGCCCGCCAGCCACAGCGAACCTATGTCGTCGAATTTATCGTCGCGCTCGATCATTTTCTGATCGAGGTGGCAATGATAGTCGATTATCGGCATGTCGCGCACTTCCGCGTACAGCTTGCGCGCCGCTTCGGTGTCGAGAAGAAAGTCATCGTCGAAAAATCTTTCCATGACTTATACCCCGCTGTATGCCGAGAAACCTCCGTCGACGGGTACAACGATACCCGTTACGAAACCGCTTGCTTTTTCGTCGGCAAGCCACAGCAGAGTTCCGAGCAGGTCTTCGGGAAGTCCGAATCTGCCCATCGGAGTGTGGGCAAGTATTTTGCCCGTGCGCGCGGTAGGCGTGCCGTCTGCGTTCCAAAGCAGTTTTTCGTTCTGTTTCGTGGAAAAGAAGCCGGGCGCCATTGCGTTTACGCGGATACCGCTCGAAGCGAAATGAACGGCAAGCCACTGCGTAAGGTTAGATACGCCTGCTTTTGCGGACGAATATGCGGGAATCTTGGTCAGAGGGCGGTATGCGTTCATCGAAGAAATATTGATGATGTTACCTCTCTTTTTAGCAACCATATCCGCAGCGAAAGTCTGCGTGCAAAGGATCGCGGTCAGAATGTTGAGGTCGAACACGAACTTGAAACCGTCTGCGTCAAGCGCGAAGAAATCTTTCATTCCCGCTTTTGCTTCAGCCATCGTTTCGTTATCGGTGGTGCATCTTGCGTTGTTTCCGCCTGCGCCGTTCACAAGCAGGGTAACCGGTCCGAATTCCTTTTCTATTTTCGCTTTCGCGCCTTCGATGCTCTCACGGACAAGGCAGTTCGCGGGAGCGGCAACTGCTTTACCGCCTGCCTTACGGATATCCTCCGCAACAGCCTCGCAAGCCTTTTCGTCAATGTCGATAATACCGACGGACGCGCCGCACTCCGCAAGCGCTTCGGCAAAAGAACGCATAAGCACTCCGCCACCGCCCGTTATAGCGACTATTTCTTTACTGAGATCTACTTTGAAAGGTAATGCCATAATTATGTCCTCTCTTCTTAAATTGTATTTTCTTTATATATGCCGTCCGCACTGCGAACAGACTTTATACGCCGCCGTATGCGGAAAATCCCCCGTCTACGGCCACCGTAATTCCCGTAACAAAACCGCTCAGACTTTTGTCGGCTAACCACAAAAGCGTGCCGTAAAGGTCTTCGGGTTCGCCGAATCTGCCCATCGGCGTGTGTCCGAGTATTTTCTGCGTACGCGGCGCGGGTGTGCCGTCCGCGTTATAAAGCAAGGCTTTGTTCTGTTCCGCGGCAAAGAAACCCGGAGCGATTGCGTTTACGCGTATGCCGACGGAAGCGAAATGCACCGCCAGCCAGCGCGTAAAGTTGGACAGTCCCGCTTTCGACGCACAGTATACGGGGGTTTTGGTCAGAGGCAGAAACGCGCCCATGGAGGAAATATTTATCACGTTTCCGCGCTTTGCCGCCGCCATATCTTTACAGAAAACCTTGCAACACACGAAAGCAGTCAGCATATTCACGTTGAATACGAAGTCCGCGCCTTCGGGCGTAATGTCGAAAAATGTCTTGCCTTCGCCGTCAGAAGCAAATTCGATATCAGTCGTTGCCAGCGGACTGTTACCGCCCGCTCCGTTGACAAGCAACGTCACCGTGCCGAGCTTATCGGCAATAAAATCGCGGCAAACTTCCACGGAACGCGCATCCGTGCAATCCGCAGGCGCCGCTATTGCGACCCCGCCTTTTTCACGGATACGGCTTGCCGCTCTTTCGCACGAATCCGCATTGCGGCTGATTATCGCCACGCGCGCGCCGCACATTGCAAGCGCTTCCGCCATGCCGCTCATCAGCACGCCGCTTCCGCCCGTAACGGCTACAATTTCGTCCGAAAGATCGAATCTGTCCTTTAAAAGCATCGGAGGTTCCCCCCTGTCCGATTTATTTTCCGCGTTTTGCGGACATTTCGAAAAGTCCGTTGATGTAAGCGGCGCCGAGCGCACGGTCGTAAAGTCCGTAACCGGGTTTTCCGCCCTCATCCCATATGTTTCTGCCGTGATCCGGACGAACATAACCGGTAAAGCCGTTGTCGACAAGCGCGTTGACTATATCTGCCATATCCAGATCGCCGTTGCAGGAAAGGTGACCCGACTCGCAGAACGAATCCTTATCGTCGGTATACTTTATATTACGAAGATGCGCGAAATGCACTCTGCCCTGCGCCGCGTATTTAGCAGCCATGTGCACCACGTTATTACTTCTTCCCGCTCCGAAACTTCCCGTGCAGAGCGTAAGTCCGTTGGCGCGCGAAGGTACAGCCGCAAACAGTCTGTCGAGGTCTTCTTCCGAAGATACGATACGGGGCAACCCGAATACGTTCCAAGGCGGATCGTCGGGATGAACCGCCATTACGATTCCGACGCGTTCGCATACGGGGATTACCGTTTTGAGGAAATACACGAAGTTATCGAAAAGCTGCTCGCGCGATACGTTCTTATAACGCGCTATAAGCGACTGCATTTCTTCGGGCGTATAACTTTCGTCCCAACCCGGAAGATGCAGGTTCGTCGGATCGATCTTTGCAAAATCGTCGTGCGAATAGCTCAACGAATCCGAACCGTCGGCATTTTTATGTCTGAGTTCGGTGCGCAGCCAGTCGAATACGGGCATAAAGTTGTAGCATACGCATTTCACACCGAACTCCGCGCAGATTTCAAGATTCTTGCAGTAGTTTTCGATGTAAAGATCGCGGTTTGCTCCGCCCGATTTTATATCTTCATGCACTGGAATGGACTCTATCACTTCCATTTCGAGTCCCGCCGCTTCGCATGCTTTTTTCATCGAAGCAAGCGATTCTCTGCCCCACACTTCTCCGGGAGGGACGTCGTACACTGCCGTGACGACGCCCGTCATTCCGGGGATTTCGCGTATGTAAGAAAGAGGAATGCTGTCCTTTTCTCCGTACCAACGAAAAGTCATTTTCATAATATCGTTCTCCGTATATTGTTTGTTTAGTCAAAGAATATTATAATATTCCGATTGAAGATTTGTAAATTATTTATAATATTATTTATTGTCTTCGTTATCGGAAGTATCTTCTGTCGGCGTAGCGTTTTCGACAACCGCCGCACTTACTTCTTCCGCACGCTCACGAATGACGTACTGCTCGGGTATAGGCACGGCGTTAACCGAAGGCTCATTGATGATACTCTCTCTGCGCGTGAATATTTTCTTGTAAATCTTATCGAAAATATTGTCTTTTTCAACGATAACTTCGCCGGTTTTCTTGTTAATGCGAGGTTTCTTTACGGGTATAAACTCGGTAGGCACCTGATCGATGGTAACCCATGTCTTCATAGCTTCATCCATGCTCATTCCGCCTGCGACGGCAGCCTTTCTGACTGCGTTGACCGCCTGAATTTCTTCGAGTTTTTTACCCGAAAGACGATAACGGGTCATGCAGAACACTGTAACCGCCCACGCCGCCATAGGAAGCAGACAGAAGCAGATTATCGCAGAAAGCTTCATTCCGTCCATATACGGGGTTCCCTCTACGGGAAGCGCGTTAAGACCGGGGACGAGGAACACGATGAAGATCTGAAGAAGCAGCGTCTGAAGAGACGAAATAATTTTATCGATAAGCGAGAATATCGTACCCATAATACCGGGGACGTATTTACCCGAGCGGTAAGTTTCATAGTCCGTGCAGTCCGCAACCATAGGTATTGTCATCTGATCGCAGCAGTTGAATGCGCCGTAACCGCAACCGTAGAGGATAATAAAGAATACGGTGTATGCGTTAATCGTAATGTGGAAGCCGCCTTCCATGGAGAAGAGCGACAGGTGCGTAGCCGCATTGTCGGGATCGAAAATACAAAGCATAATCAGCACGCCGATATAGAACAGAATGGCAAGCAAAGTAAATTGCGATACTCCGCGCTTCTGTCCTTTCGCGCCCGCGGTCTTTGCGCCCCACAGGAAGAACAATCCCATGAAGATGAAGCAAAAAACATAGAAAGGAATATACAGACCGTTATAGTCGCCCATCAGACAGCCGAACACGAGGAACGCGACTGTTCCGGACGTAGCGACGGTGGAAGCGAGCTTGTTAAGTCCGCTCGAAAGAACGAGCCAGCGAATTTCCTTGTTGTGTTTGATGATTCCGACATAATCGCGAAGTTTAGCGGATTCGTTGGAAACGCCCCAGAATTCGGGTCTGTCCTTACCGCTTATCGCCGCAATCGCCATTATCGTATATATCGCCGAAACGACGATTACGAAGGGCACCATTATATTATAGAAAGTCGGACCGTAAGCCGCGCCGTAATTATACGCGTAAAGTACATTCGGATCGAGGCTGAGAGCGTTAAGCTTGCCTATCAGTACATCGTTTCCGCCGTTCACGGTCAGCTCCGCAATTATATCGGAGATATACTTACCGCTGCTCGACTCGTAAACCATAAGTCCTTTTTCGCATATAGCTTCATTGGTAAGAACGCCACCCGCCATAACGTTGACAAGAACAATGGATCCGAGCTGTCCGATCATATTCCAGATAACGAACTGACTGCGCTGTTTGGGATCGTTTGTAAGACATGTCTGACCTGCCTTGGTAACCGCACACTGACAAGTATAACCGAGCACGTAAATAACGTATGCGACGATATATACCACCCAACGAATCGCGGAAACGCTGTCCGGCAAAGCGCGGAAAAATACCATCATTATAAGCAACGAGAACGCAAGCATTATGTTTCCGATAATCATGAACGGACGGAATTTACCGAAACGCGAGCGAGTCTTGTCCATAATGCCTCCGAGTATGGGGTCGGTTATACCGTCGAATACTCGCATGAGAGGCACGAATATGCTTGTAAAAGTACTTACTATAAGAACAAGCGACGCCGACACTATGGTTCCCGCAAGAGCACCCGCAGTACTTCCCGTCAGATACATTATCGCGAAGTATGTAAAGTAAGTGTAAAAAGCAAAATAAACGTTGGTCGCCGCGTTGTTAAACGGGAATAACGCTATCTGCCATTGCTTGGCTCTGTTAAGAGCCTGATTTCCGCCGCTCGAAGCGGCAGCTGTGGTCTGAGACATTCCATTTCCCTCCTGTCTGTTAAATTTTTTCTTCCACACCAATCATGTCTATTTTACCACACAAAATATGTACAAGCAATTGTAATTTTTATCGATAAATATTGCAATTTTTACATTTATATGATATACTGTTAAAAAATGAGCCGTTTAAGGCAGTTTTCATTCTTTTTTTCCGTAAGATAAGAGGTGAGAATGATGTTCAATTTCGTTTATAAAGATCTGGATTTCGCTCACAAGTTGGACGAACACCCGAAAGGAGCGCCGGATTATCAGAAACACTTCCATGATTTTTACGAGCTGTTCTATTTCATTTCGGGCAGTGCTGTTTACACCGTGGAAGAAGAATACCATGATCTCAATCCCGGAGACGCTCTGCTTATTCAGCCGGGCGAGCATCATTACGTAAACTTCAAAGACGACTCGACTTACGAACGTTACGTCCTGAAATTTCCCGAACGTATTTTACCTGACTTCGTCAAACAAAAGTTTGCGGACAGAAGCGCGTTCTACCTCGAAGCGCAAAAAGCCGGATCTTTATTTTCAAAACTGGACGGGCTTTACGAAACATTTTCCGATTCCGGCGAAGAGTTATATCTGCTGTTTTCGAATACGGTCGCAGAAACGGTACTCACCCTCTGCCATTCCGTTCCCGAATCCAAGCCCTTTTTGGCGGACAATAAAATGGCGCCTATACTGCAATATATAAACGATCATCTCAACGTTCCCATTTCCATTGAAGATCTTTGCCGCGAATTTTATTTTTCGCAATCATACATCTGCAAAGAATTCAGAACGTACATGAAAGTTTCCATAATGAAATATATCCGTTCCAAAAAAATAATGGCTGCTCATCAGCACATAGCGAAAGGCATGAAACCCACCAAAGTCGCCGAAATGTACGGCTATTCGGATTACTCCACGTTTTACCGCACTTATCTTTCGGTTATGGGTTTCCCGCCGTCCGGGAACAAGAACGGCAATGACGAATAAAAATCTCGGGGCTGTTGCGTAAAGTAGCGCGACAGCCCCGTTTAACCGTAAACGGAAAATAATCGGCGCGCATTCGGCATGAGTCAGAGCAGCGAAAAATCGCAAAGCGCCAAATATAGCAATAAATCGTACGAGTAATGCCGAAAACGGCTATTGACAATATTAAGGCTTTATATTATAATAAGAAAAGGGCGTTATGCCCGAGAGAAGGAGAATACAATGAACAAAACTTACGAACCGCTTTTCACTCCCTGGAAAATAGGCAATGTGGAAATAAAAAACAGAATCGTTCTCTGTCCTATGGGAGGCACTTCCCTTTTCGGCTGGATGGAGCCCAACCATTTCGACAAGGAAGCCGCAAATTTCTTTCTCGAAAGAGCCAAAAACAACGTCGGACTTATAATACCGGGTATCGCGCCCATAAAAGACCTTATACTCGGGCGCTGGCTTTACAAAAACAAAGGAATGTTCCGCAAACTCAAAGAATTTATGGCGGAAATACATAAAACGGGCGCAAAACTGTTCGTTCAGTTAACCGCAGGTTTCGGGCGTTCTTTCGCAATCCCCACGCCCATGCTCATACTTCAGAAAAACAAGTTCCTCGGCGCGCTCGCAAAACCTATCGTAAACACCTCTTATCTCTGCGCTTCGCCGAGCGAACTGCCGCTCAGATGGAAAGAAGACGTCAAATGCCGTGCGCTTACCGTCAAGGAAATCAAAAAAATGATTTACGCTTTCGCAGAAACGGCAAGACTTTGTAAAGAAGCGGATGTCGACGGAGTGGAAGTTCATGCGGTACACGAAGGATATCTGCTCGATCAGTTTACGACGCTTTACACGAACAAACGCACGGACGAATACGGCGGCAGTTTCGAAAACAGATACCGTTTCCCCGTCGAAATAGTAAAAGCCATCAAAGCCGCTTGCGGAGAAGACTATCCCGTTTCTCTGCGCTATTCGGTAGTCAGCAAAACCAAAGGCTTCGGCGTAGGCGCCATACCCGGAGAAGAATACACCGAAGTCGGCAGAGACATGGAAGAAAGCGAAAAAGCCGCAAAGTATCTTCAGGACGCGGGTTACGACATGCTTAACGCGGACAACGGCACATACGACGCCTGGTACTGGGCGCATCCTCCCGCTTATATGCCCGAGAACTGCAATCTCGAAGACGTCGCTCACATTAAGAAATTCGTGGACATTCCCGTGGTATGTGCGGGGCGCATGGATCCCGTCACGGGCGCTAACGCGATTAAAGACGGACGCATAGACGGCATGGGCGTGGCTCGCCAGTTCCTTACCGACGGAACATGGGTAACAAAACTCATGGAAGACAGACTCGACGAGATACAGCCTTGTATCTGCTGTCACAACGCCTGCTTCGATATGGCGCACTATAAGGGCGTGGCAAACGACGAGCCCATGTCCGATACAATGCATATGGCGCGTTGCGCGCTCAATCCGCAGACCATGCAAAGCGGTAAATACGATCTTTCCCCTGCCCGTAAATCCAAAACCGTTGCGGTAATAGGCGGCGGTATCGGAGGCATGGAAGCAGCAAGAATTGCGGCTATACGCGGGCATAAAGTTACGATATACGAGAAAACGGACAGGCTCGGCGGCGTATTTATCGCCGCGGCGGCTCCCTCTTTCAAGGAAAAAGACAAAGAACTTATAAAATGGTATAAATTACAGATAGCAAAACTGCCCGTTGAAGTAAAATACAATACCGAAGTCAAAGACATAAAATCGCTCGGCGCGGACGAAGTCATTATCGCCACGGGTGCCGTCGCGCGTAAAGTCAATATCCCCGGATCGGAACGCGCAATCGAAGCCATTGACTATCTCGAAGGCGCACCCGTCGGAGAAAACGTAGTCGTTATAGGCGGCGGACTCACGGGTTGCGAAATAGCTTACGATCTTTACGGCAAAGGCAAAAAACCCGTAATAGTAGAAATGAAAAACGACCTTATCGCGGTACGCGGAGTCTGCCTCGCAAACTCGTCGTACCTCAGGGATTTCTTCAATTACAAAAAAGTTCCCGTTCATCTCGAAAGCAAAGTAAACCGCATTACCGAAGACGGGGTGATCATTGCCGACAAGGACGGAAAGGAAACGGAAATCAAAGCGGACAGCATTATAGTTTCCGTAGGTTACGTTCCCGCCCCTCTGTGCAAAAAAGGCTCGCACGTCCATGTTATAGGCGACGCCGCAAAAGTCGGAAACCTTCGCACCGTCGTATGGAACGCATGGAAAGTAGCCTGCAAGATTTAAACGACATCCGGTAAATTTCATATTCAAAAACACGGGGGCTGCCGCACATCAAAGTGCGGCAGCCCCCGAGCATTATCGCAATTACATATTGATTTTATTTAATACCGTATAAAAATCGATTTATGAATCGTAGTCCTGCGAATGTTCGGCGGAAGCGTCGTCGGCATAGTCGGACATATCTGCGGCAGTAGGCGAATCGGCTTCGTCGTGTTCGGTATATACGACGCCTTCGCATGTATTTAAGGCATCCGAAACGTCGGTCTTTTTTCTCGCCGATTTCATCGCACGGCTGCGGCGTATGTTTGCGGCAATCGTCTTAAAACATGCAAATAAATATCCGCTCCGAAGAATCGCGAGCACGAGTATATACGAAGCTATACCCGCGGCAATCGCAATCAATCCGTATCCTATCCCCTGCGGCAAAACGCGCGAAAGCGAATATGCCGCCGCAAATGCAACGCCTCCCGCAATTATATTTTTGATCCCGCAAATAAACAATCTTCCCGTATGAAATTTGCTTTTCGCAAATATTATCATGATTACGGTTACGAAACATTCCGCAATTATCGTCGCGACCGCCGCTCCGAACGCGCCGAAAAATATAATGAACGGTATATTAAGCGAAATATTCACTAACGCGCCCGTAAGTACTGCCGCGGTGAATTTCTTATCCTGTCCCGAAGGTATGAGATATTGCGTTCCTATCGTGTTGCTAAGACCCATCACCAAAGGCAAAAAGGCAAGCACCGACAATATTTTTTCCGCTTCTACGTAACGCTCGCCTAAATACGCCGCGCCGAGATTACAAGCCGCTGCGGGAATAAGCGCGGCTGCCGCCGAGCCTGCGAACCAGACGAAAGCGGCGGAAGTATATATCTCTTCTTTTAACCTCGCTTCGTGTCCGTTTCGCAATTCCCTTTCGATACGCGGCATTCTCAACGCGTTTATTGAAATGACGGCAGTCAACGCCGTGCGAACTACGACGTCGGACATTTCGTAATATCCGTTTTCGGCGTCGCTGTGAGTTATCGCTCCGATAAGCGTTTTATCGATCATCGTGTAAACGGAAAGAACGATAGTGGGAACAAAAAGTCTCAGCGTTTCGGGAAGATGACGCATAGGTCTGAGGTCGGACAGCTTTACTTTGATTATAAGCCCGGGTATACCCGCCCACATAACTATATTGCCCGCTATCGCCGCGCCGTAATGTATAAGTTCGTACTTCCAGACGTCGCCCGGCGTGCGCACAAACAGAAAGGTAAACAGCATTGTTATAATCTTGACCGCTACGTTCCTCGCGACTATTTTGCCGTAATCTCCGAGATCGCGAAAAACGAAACCGACGTCGATTGCAACCGCAACCACGTTACTGCTCATAACGAGCATAAGAAAAGACTTTTCGCCGTATGCGCCCGTCAGCGACAAAGTCACGTTAATACACAGCGCAATGAGCGTCGGTATGAGTCTGCATAAAAATATGTCCCAGAAAAGACAACTGCGATTATACGCGTTGTCACGCTCTTTCACAAGCTCGCGACGGGCATAATAACCGAACCCGAGCGCGGCAAATACCGTAAAATATGTAATAACGGAACTGGCGTAACTATACTGTCCGACGCCCGCAGGCGTGAGTACCCGAGTAAGGTATGCCAACATTATCAGCGGCGTACAAAGAACAAATACCGTATTCACCGCATGATAAATTTTATTTCGTTTTTCGCTCCGAGCGCTTTTCGTCCCAAGCATAACTTTCCCCCTTAAAGATCTGCATCCATATCCCTTCACAGACGCAACCCCGGGCGGGAAGCCAAGTTATGTATGTTTTATTCAGTGCCGAATATTTATTGTTATATTTATGTATAAACCAGTTTAAATTATGATTATAAACCGTTTATAAACTTATTGTTTGTTTTTCTTTTTATTTAATGAATTATTTACGTCCATTTCCGACGGCATATTTTCCTTTATATTTAACAGGAGCATATCTTCCCATGTATTTTTTTTCGGAAAAATTTCCTTTATATGAACATAAACCGTCTCCAACAGCTCGTATATGAATTTCTTTTTCAAAAGTCCCGCAATGCTTTGTTGCAATCGTACCGGGCTCTGTAGTTAATCCGTATGTCTGATCAGCCGAAGATGATTCAACTTCGGATCCGGTTCCATTGCCGCACTTTCGCAATAAACGTTTGCATACTTTTCCTACGTTTTCAATAAAGAATTTGTCGCGCAAGATAAACAACGATAAAAAATAAATCGCAGCGCCCGCGCACACAATCAATACAGTATAACCTGCATTGCCGGGCATATTTAACGACATAGGCAATATTGCGGCAAACATTATACCGCCTGCGATTATATTTTTTATTCCGCCAAAAATTATTTTTTGTACGCACAACTCTTTACGCACGCAGATAAGCTGCATTGCAGTAACCGAGCATTCAGCTATAATAGTGGCTATCGCTGCGCCGAAAGCTCCGAAAAATATTATAAGCGGAATATTCAGCGCGACGTTTATCGCGGCGCCTGCTGTTACGGTAAGAGTAAAGATTTTATCTCTGCCTACAGGTATAAGATATTGCGTCCCGATAACATTACTCAGACCTATAATTACGGACAACGCGGATAAAACGCATATTATTGAATTAACCGGCTCATAACCTGCGCCAAAAAACCAGCCGTTAAAATTAAACGTAGTTGCGGCAAGTCCGAATGCCAAAGCAGTGCCGAGAAACCAAACGAATTTGGAAGCGAAATAAATATTATATTTTAATTTTTCGACGTTTCCCCTTTTGAACTCGCTTGTATTACGCGGTATCATTACAGTTCCGAGACAAGTTATTACGGTAAGTGCAAGCTTAACAATTTTATCCGCTTGCTCATAATAACCGTTCTGCGCGTCGCTCTGTGTAATCACGCCTATCAAAGTTTTATCGAGAACCGTATAAATCGAAATGACTATCGTCGGTATAAAAAGTCTGAGCGTACCCGGCATATGACGCATCGGATGAAGATCGGACGGTTTCACCTTTACCAGATATCCCGGTAAACCGATCCATAACGTCAGATTGCCGATGACTACCATGCCGAAGTTTATCAAAGCATAAAGCCATACATCGTCCGAAGAATTAACAAAAACAAATATAAGCGCGACAGTGATTATTTTTACAAGTACATTACGAAAAACTATTTTCTTAAAGTCTTCCATGCCTTGAAAATAATAAGAAACGTCGAATGCAACGGCGGCTATGTTACAGCTCATAACGAGCATCAAAAGCGACTCATCACCGTATACATTCAAAAAAACAAGCACGAAATTAACGGCAAGACAAAGCAAAGTAGGCGTAAGCCTGCAAAGAAATATTTCCCAGAACAAGCAGCTGCGCTTATATGCGTTATCACGCTCTTTGGCTATTTCACGTTGAGCATAATAACCGAACCCGAGCGCTGCGAAAAGTGCAAAATACGTTATAAGAGAATTCGCAAAACTATACTGTCCTATACCTTCGGGAGACAGTACGCGCGAAATATAGGGCGTGACTATCAAAGGCACTATTATGATAAGTACTTGATAAAAAACGTTATAAACGTAATTTTTTTTCGCGCTCTGCGCTTTTATTTCTTTTTTCGATTCAATGTTTCCCATCGATATAAAAACAATTATCTGAAAAATATAGTCTTATAAGGAATTACCTCATGTGAACCTCTCATTATATTGTTTGTAACATAACATCCCAATACAGAGGTATATATCAAAATAAACAATTTTTTATTTTCATCTTTTAAAATTGCTTTTTCAAAGCAATATGGAATAAGCAATACCTGATATATTTGAAAAAACATCATAAGGCGTGTACATAATTCAGGTATTCCGAGGAATAAACTCGACGCAATCGAAAAGAATGTCAATATTTGCATAAACAATAAAACGTAAGCAAATTTGCTGTAATTTCTTCTTTTATAAAGGCATAAAAACGCTATCACAAGCAAAACCGAATTTATAATTATTTCCGATGTAACCGCATCTCCGGTATTGAAGTAATTAGACGTAAAATAATAGCTGTATTTTGTATAAGACGCTATCTGCTCCAATTCTCCGCAAAGGAAAGGAAGCAACACTATCGCAATTAACGTAAAATATAGAATTTTATCTCTTAAAATTTTTATATTTACTAAAAAATAAGGAATTATCATTATCAAAGACGATAAATGAAATATGAATGCAAAACAAACATATATAAAATATCTTATAAAGTGTTTTTTTATAAGATGAGGAAATGCCGCCAATATCAAAACGACGGCTATCGCCTGTCTAACGTTATTTAAAGACCAAAAATACAGACAAGAACAAAATACGGATATTACGGAAACTGTCGCATTGGGAGAATACTTAATTATTGTACGGATAAGAAAAAAGCTGAATATAAATCCCGTAATAACGAAAAGCCATTGCGAATTGCGTGTAAAAAGCTGAATTAGTTTATTGAAATAATTAAATCCTATTTCCGAATAAGGCTTTTCCCCGCAAAGAATTTTATAAAAGTTCGGAACGTAAGTATAAAAATAATCCGTCCCGACATCATACCTTACCGCAGCAATAAAAAACAGCGGAAAAACAGATAATAGGAAAAATACTATATATTTTATATAAGCCGCAATCAGCTGCGATTTCGTAAACTCGTTTTCGACAGACATCACACAAGGCTTAAGAGAAGATAAGGAATCAGTCTCGATATCCGACTGTTTCCCTTTTGCGCTGTTCAATAAATTATAATAATATGCGGATTTTCTTATGAATATTATAGTTAATATAAATGCCGCAAAGTATATAATCATGAAAAACTCCTATCTTCCCAAAACAAAATTCTTTATTCTTCTTAGAACCTTTTTAATTAAAACGTCCTCTGTAAAACAAATAGGAAAACTTTTAATCTTGAAATTATTTTTTAAAACGTAAATCGTAAACAGCCTTTCGGATAAATATCCGTAAAGTCTGCGTTCTCTGTTATCATAGCCTGTCATGTCTATAAATGGCTCCAATTTATCGAAAACAGAGAAAAGCCATTCGTAATAAGTATCCCACTTTTCTTTTTTCGTTACGAACATATTACAGATATAAGTTTTTTTACCTTCGAAAACTTCGTCAAAAATTTGCAGGTAATCATTATAATATGTCTCGATAACGTTTCTCAAAGACTGAAAATCTTTGGGTCTGACACCACCCTTGAATAAAACCTCTTTTACGTTCGGCAAAGTACTGCATAAAGGCGTCGTTATAAAATCATACTCTTTAAGCAAATCAGTCACCGCAGGTTCGTTTATAAAATATTTGCAGGATTTGGAAAGATACTTTGTCGTCAAAAATCTGCGGTAGTGCATCATTCCGACAATATCGTTTTGTTTATCGTTTTTCCATATCCAATAAGCAGCCGTAAGTTCACAATAGTTAGGATTTTTAAAAGAAATATTATCATTCCCGACCGCGTCGTTTAAATCGCAAAAAACTTCATTATTTGCAGCATTTACCTGAAAAAGGAAATAGTTCTCAGGCAATGTCAGTTTTAAGGATTTGTGTGTCACAACATATATTTTCATACGATTTCCAAAATTTTCGAATAAAAAATTATAACTTTATTTAATCTGCCAGATATCTTACAAGCGCGTCCCGCCAGTCGGGAAGGCGTTTGAATCCGTTTTCGGCAAGTTTATCCTTGCTTAATCTGCTGTTAAGCGGACGCACTGCCGCACATTTATAATCTTTCGTCGCTATCGGCTCTACCGCCGTATTCTTACCCGCGAGAGAAAATATTTCTTTCGCAAATTCGTACCATGAGCAACACCCCTCGTTCGTCGCGTGATATACGCCGTAAGCGTCGCTTTCGCACATATCCGCAAGCAGACGCGCAAGATCGGGAGTATACGTCGGGCTGCCGATCTGATCGCACACCACGGTAAGTTTATCATGCGTTTCGGCGAGCGTAAGCATTGTTTTTACAAAATTCTTCCCGTGTTTTCCGAATACCCAGCTTGTGCGGACAATGAAATATTTGTCGGTGTATTTTTTTACCGCAAGCTCTCCCCCGAGCTTAGTCCTTCCGTAAACGCTTAACGGATTTGTCTGTTCGTCTTCGGTATGCGGCTTATCGCC
>CASFAN010000061.1 GCA_949292715.1 uncultured Eubacteriales bacterium | reverse complement strand
TCTGGGAAACCAATATGTTCGGAAAGAGCCTTCATTCGCTTGTAAACGAAGGGCTTAGCAACAAGATAAACGCCATGCCTCCCGATACTCAGAAGAAGATGCTTAAAGCGCTCAGCCGTATCGTAAACGAAGGTAAGGGCGTAATACTTTGCGTATTGCTTTAACATAAAAACCCGACAAACCGATGCATAAAAAAACGACTGCGAATGCTATGAACCCCAAAGTTTGGACAAAATAATAATTAAATTGTTTGTGAATGAGTTCGGTAAGCTACCGGACTCATTCCGTTTAGCTTGAGAGAAATTCTCTCATTATTCCAATAGGTAATGTACTCTTTCAGACAGTGGACGAATTCGTCCACTGTCTGAAATTTTTCGCCGTAATACATCTCTACTTTCAACCGTCCGAAAAAGTTTTCCATTACACTGTTATCTAAACAGTTTCCTTTCCTCGACATACTTTGTATTATTTTATGTTCCTTAAGTTGTCTTTGAAATTCTTTCATTTGGTATTGCCAACCTTGATCCGAATGCAATATCGGCGTTGCGTCATTCGGCAGCTTCTCAAACAATCCACGCAACATATTGCGTATCTGCTCAAAGTTAGGACTTAACGAAATTGAGTAACTTATTACCTCATTATTATGTAAATCAAGCACAGGTGAAAGATATACTTTCTCATCACATACTGCAAACTCCGTTACGTCCGTTGCTAACTTCTCATAAGGCTTACTCGCTCCGTAATTTCTGTTTATTATGTTCGGCGCTATTCTGCCTACTTCGCCTTTGTATGACTTATACTTGCTTTTACGCCGTTTACCTTGCAATCCCATGCTTTTCATCAGCTTATGCACGGTTTTATGATTAATATTAATGCCTTTTTGCCGTAATGCAAGTAATATCCTTCGGTAGCCGTATCTTTGTTTGTTCTCGGTAAATATCTTTTCGATCTCTTGCCTAACAACACAATATTTGTCTGTTCCTTGACGTTTGAGATAATAGTAATATGTGCTTCTATGCAAACCGGATAATTTGAGTAATGCTTTTAGCGGAAATCTTTGCCTTAATTCGGATACTATTTCGGCTTTCTGCCGTTCTCTTGCTCTTCCGCAAGAACTAAGGCACTCAGTTTTTTTAAGTATTCAAGCTCCATGCGTAGCCGTTGGTTCTCCGCAATCAGATCGTTTTCTACCGACTTGTCTAACGTCTTCTTTGGACGCCCGCTTTTAGAACTTCGCCCGCGTCGTTCTTTCATAAAGCCTTCTGCTCCTTCTGTCAGATATATGCGCTCCCAAAGCCTGAGTTGTGATGTATGATTATGTTCGGCTCCAACAGGTAAATTACTCCAATACTTGCGGATAGTTTCGCCATAACTCATTCCGTGTTCACGCATATCCATTATAACAGATATTTTGAATTCCGGCGAGTATTTTTTGAATGTTTGTCCTTTCTTTGCCATATAAAATGCACCTCCAAAAGTCTGTCCAACTTTTGGGGTGCATTTCAGTCGTTCTCCGTCCGCTTCGTATTTACGGGCGATACGTGCGGTTCGCGTTGCGCCGAAGATGCTATTTTACGGGTACGAGTCCGCTTTTTTCGACAAGCGACTGTCCGTCGGACGAAAGCATGATTTCGATCAGCCGTTTCTCGTTTTCCGCCATGGGCGATTGAGTAAACGCCACAATATCGGAGCAAAGCGGATACAATCCTTTTCGCACCGCCTCGCCGTCGTATGCGGATACGCCGTCTACGGTCAATGCGCGCGTATTCGAATATGCGTCGGGGTTGTTGCGTATTTCGCTGAGAAACGTAAACCCTATTGCGCCGCGTTCATTTCGATAATATAAATTTTGCATACCGAAAACGCAAAAGACGGGGTTGAATTCGAGCTTCGTTTCGCCGGTTATCGCGGCAACGTTCAGATTTTGAAAAATAAGGTTTTTCGCAGTCGTAACGTCATGCCTTGTATAAAGTTTTATTTTTCCGTTTCCTACGACGTCGCTCCAATCGGTTATTTTGCCGCCGAGTATCCCTTTGAGTTCCTCCGTCGAAAGGTCGGTAACCTTGTTGTTTTTATGCGTGTAAAACACAAGCGGATCTTTTGCTATCGTAGTATTGCCGTATATTCGTAAATCTTCGGGGTAATACTCATGTATACTCGAGCTGTTTGTCAGGAGCAGTCCGTTTTGCGGATATGCCGTGCTGAGAAACGTACGAGTGTCGAGACAGTCGTCCGAGTATTCGCTTTCGGAATAGTATGCGTTTACGAAAGAAGACGCGAGCGAATAATAGCATGACTGCGCGTGCAGTACGGGCGCGTTTTTTCCGAATTTGAAATCGGGTTCGCTTTCGAGCCGCGCTATGTCCGAACCGTCGTCGAACGGCGAATAACGTTCGGCGAGAGTATTTTGGTCGTACGGTAAATCGTAAATAGTGACGGCGTGTTCGTAGACGTTTACGAATACAGTGCATATTATACATAATATAATAACGGCGAATATAACCGCATTCGCGCTGAAAGTGCGTTTGCGGGCTTTGCTGTCAGGCATGCACCATCCGACCAGGAACACGACGAGAGGGATAATCAACGTCGCTGCCGTGAAAATTATCCGCCAGTCTATGAATATAAGCATAAAAAAGCACAGAGCTACGTACAAAATTCCGATAAGCGTTACTGCGAGTATTTTACCCGCGCATTCGAATATTTTTTTAATAGCCGAAACGGTATTCATGTTCGTCCTCCCGATTTTACGTTAAACTGCGGTTTAACGATTTTACTCTTATATTATATCGCACGCTTAACTCTTTTTCCATGCACGTTTCATGCAAATTTCCTGCAAATAACGTTCCTTTGAAACTCAAAACGTTTCCGTAGTAATGCAAGGGACTGCCGCACGTCTGAGCGCGACAGTCCCGTCGAAGATATATTCGTATAACAGTAAGTGTAAAATAAAATGCTATTCGTTTTCGATTAAGATTCCGTTTTCGTCGTAATGCAGCGTTTTTGTTTCGAGTTCGCGCCAACCGCTGCCGTTGGTTTTATATACGGCTACTGCTTTCCAGTAACCTCCGCTTTGCGTATCCGCCGTTATTTCAACGCTTTTGTAAATGTCGAGGTCTTCGGAAACTACCGTTTGTACCGCAGTCATTCCGTCCGCGTTTTCGGTAAACGTTTCGGAAAAATAAATACCGAGTTTGACTTGTACGGTATCGAAACCGAGATTGAAATTGTTTGTGGCTTTTGCGGTTACGTTGCCGTTATAGCCGCCCTGAATGTCCAGTCTGAGGTAGGTGACGAAACCGCGCCGCGCTTCGCCCGCAAAAAACGCGTCTTTGGAAAGCAATGCTCCGATCGTGACCCCCGCCGCGCCGCAGGCTATTGACAGGGCAAGCAGTACGGCGAACATTTTTTTCGGAAGCTTGCTTCTGTGGAGCAGGGAAAACGTGAGCCCGCTTATAAACAGCGCGGCAAGCAGCAGTGTGAGGAGCGCCATTGCGAGGTTGCGCCAGTCGGGTAGTATCCCGAGAGAGCTGTCGCCGTTTTTAACGGGCAGGTTTTCGACTATGAAAAGCACCGTATCCAGCACGAGCAACGCGATTATGGCGGCAGAAGCGATTATAATCAGCCGCATGTTGCGTTTTCGAGTACCCGAAGCGGATTCGATTGCGTTTTTGTCGGTATCGTCGGCTTGCTCGCCCGATTCTTTTTCTTTCATGGAGCCGAGCAGCAGTTCTTCGCGGCTTACTCCGTAATAATCGGCGATTGCGGTAAGTATTTCTCCGCGCGGAATACGTTCGCCGCGTTCGTACCCCGCGAGCGCGCGTACGCTTATTCCTATTTCTTCCGCGGCAGTTTCCTGCGTGACGCCTTTCAGCGCGCGGAGTTGTCTGAGTTTGTCTGCTGTCATTTTCGACTCCGAAATAAATTATAACATAAACGTTCGTATGTGTCAATATCGTATAAGCGCGCGTTGATATTCGTTTTACCGTGAAAAAGAATTGCCGTGCGCGAAAAACGCGCACGGCATAGTATTTATAATAATCTTATGCGGTTTGTCGGCGTTTTCGTTCGGAGCGCGAAAAATACTTTACCGCTTTTACGCATTCGTCAGCAACGAGAGGAAGTACCGAAAGTCCTATGCAGAATGCCGCGACGGGTGCGGAGGGCAGGCACATTCCGAATACGTTTGCAACGGGAGGAACAAAGACCACGAGCGCAATCAGAGCAAGCGCGCTTCCGCTTGCTATATTAAGCAGACGGTTGGAGAATACGCCGCAGGTAAAGAGCGGTGCGTCCGAGCGCAGGTTGTAGGCATGCAGTATCTGCGAAACTCCGAGCGTGAGGAAGCATGCCGTCCGAGCCATAGTTTCGTTATTCGTAAACGCGCGCGTTACGTAATACGCGGTCAGGCAGAGCGCACCGAACGCTATGCCGTGCACGACAATGCGGATTATCATTCCGCGCGAGAATATGCCTTCATTGCGACCGAGCGGCGCACGTTTCATAACGTCTTTTGCCGTTTTTTCCGCGCCGAGCGCAATTGCGGGGAAGGAGTCGGATACGAGATTTATCCACAGAAGCTGCATGCTGAGCAGAGGAGAGTCGAACGTAAGACACATTGCGAGCACGACCGCAACTACTTCGCCTATGTTAGTGCCGAGCAGGAAAGACACGGCTTTGCGTATGTTGTCGAACACGCCGCGCCCCGTTTCCACCGCGTCCACGATAGTCGCAAAATTGTCGTCCGTTAGCACAATGTCCGATTCGGCTTTCGCCACGTCGGTGCCGCTTCCCATGGCACAGCCTATGTCTGCGGTTTTGAGCGCGGGCGCGTCGTTCACTCCGTCGCCTGTAACGCCCACAACTTCGCCTTTGTCCTGGAACAGTTTTACTATGCGGAGTTTATCCGAAGGGGTAACGCGTGCGAATACGCTTACCGTTTTAAGTTCTTCCGAAAGCTGTGCGTCGCTCATCTTTTCTATCTGCCTGCCCGTCAGAACTTTGTCCGCGTTCATTCCGACTGCGCGCGCCACGCTTTTTGCAGCTCCCGCCGCGTCACCCGTCAGCATTACGGGGCGTATGCCCGCGCTTTTGCATTTTGCCACTGCTTCGGCGGCTTCTTCTCTCGGCGGGTCCGACAGTCCGAGCAGCCCCGCGACATGCGTTTTTCCTCCGGACAGAGCGTCGGGAGAAGCTATACGCCGTACGGCGACCGCTATGACGCGCAGTCCGCGCGCTTCCATTTCTTCGGCGCGGGCGAGCGCGCGCTCGTCGTCCGTCACGCTTTCGCATGCGCCTTTGACTATTTCCGTAAGTATTCCGTTTACGCTTACTACGGCGCTCATCTTGCGAGAAACGTTGTCAAACGGCACGAGCGACATTCTGACCGCGCTTTGAGGCGGCGGGAAAGAGCGCAAAATCGCTCCGTCCGTGGGATCCGTCGCGTTATCCGTGCAGAGCGCGGCGAGCATTCCTACGTCTTCGCCAGAAAACGGAACGACCTCGGTTACCGCCATTCTGCCGGTAGTCAGCGTACCCGTTTTGTCCGTACAGATGACGGAAACGCTGCCGAGAGTTTCTACTGCGGGCAGTTTGCGTACTATAGCGCGTCGCTTGACAAGTTTTTTCATTCCCGAACTTAATACAATGGTTACCGTTGTGGGCAGACCTTCCGGGAGAGCGGAAACAGCAAGCGCGATTGCCGTCATAAACAGAACGGGAGCCGTCAGTCCCGAATTGCCTACGAGATATATTCCCACGAGTCCGACTACGAACACGAAAGCGCAGACCGCGACGCTGAGCACGCCTAACTGTTCGCTGAGCTTTTTCAGCTTGTGTTGGAGCGGGGTAGGACGTTCGCGGCTTTTTCCGAGCAGCGCCGCGATCCTGCCCATTTCCGTCTGATCGCCCGTTTTGTCGACGACGGCAACGCCTCTGCCCGTCAGTATACGGCAGCCGGAGTATACGCGATCGCCTTCGCTTTTACGCACGGGCGCGCTTTCTCCCGTAAGCATGCTTTCTTCGCCGCTCAGCGAGTGAGCTTCAATAAGCACGCAGTCGGCAGGTACGACGTCGCCGGAATGCAGTAATACGACGTCGCCGGGTACAAGTACGCGCGCGTCTTCCGTGCGTTCGATTCCGCCGCGCCGCAGTTTGCATGCGGTAGCGCCCAGACTTTCGAGCGCGGCAAGCGACCTTTCCGCACTGCGTTCCTGCGATGCGGAAATTAACGCGTTCGCTATTACTATGCCGAAGATAAGCAGAGGTTCGAAAAGCGCTTCGGCGGTAAAATCAGCCATGGCGAGACCGAAGCCTACCGCGCACGCGGCAAGCAGTATAATCAGCATCGGGTCTTTCAGCTGACATGCGAACCGTGTAAAAAGAGAGGGCGGTTTGCGCTTTGTGAGCGCGTTCGCGCCGTAAAGCGAGGCGCGTCTTGCCGCTTCCTCGTCGTCCAGCCCGCTCGGGCAAGTTCCGTATTTATCACATATTTCCACGTTTTAATAATATGCTTGCCGCAATCGGTTTTATGCT
>CASFAN010000060.1 GCA_949292715.1 uncultured Eubacteriales bacterium | reverse complement strand
GATGATAGCGGAAGTAATAGTCGATATAAGCAACTCGGAAGTAGACAGAGTGTTCGATTATATTGCGGACGGTCTCCCGGAGATCAAAGAGGGGTTTCGGGTAAAGGTGCCGTTCGGCAAAATGTGCGTGGAAGGGTACGTCGTCGCGCTTAAAAACAACTCTTCTTATCCCGCCGATAAGCTTAAAAGCATTATTTCGGCGGTGGACGAGTATCCCGTAATCAACGGCGAACTCATGCGTCTTTGCCGTTTTATGGTCAAAAAGTATCATTTGCGTATGGTGGACGTGTTGCGGCTTTGCCTCCCTTCGCAGATGCGTACGGGCAAAATCAAGGAACTTACCGTAAAGTGCGCGTTTGTGTCGGACGAATACAAAAACCGCGAAGTAGCGGAATTTATACGCCCTTCCGCAACCGCGCAGACGGAACTTTTTGCGTTTCTGATTAAAAACGAAGGCAGAACGGTATCGGAAATAACAAAAGAATTTTCCGCGTCCGCGCTACGCAATCTCGTTTCGAGGGGAATAGTCGTCACGCGCGAGGAACGCCGGATGCGCACGCCGTACGACCGCGAAGGCGAAGAACGAGCGCCTTCCCCCGCGCTTACCGCCGAGCAGTCCGCTGCTTTGGAGCGCATACGTTCGCTTGAAGGAGCAACGGTGCTTATTCACGGCGTTACCGGATCGGGAAAGACGGAAGTTTATATGCGGTGCATATCCGATCAGCTTCAAAAAGGGAAAACAGCCGTTATGCTTGTGCCCGAAATATCACTGACGCCGCAAGTGCTGCGCCTGTTCCGGACGAGATTCGGAAGCGAAGTGGCTATTCTGCACAGCGGTTTGTCGGCGGGAGAGCGTTTCGACGAATGGCGGCGCATTTTGTCGGGTGACGCAAAAGTGGTGGTGGGAGCGCGGTCGGCAATTTTTGCTCCGTTGGAAAATCTGGGCGTAATAATAGTGGACGAAGAACACGACGCAAGCTATGTGTCGGAAAGCAACCCGCGATATTTTACGCACGAGGTGGCTGCCGAACGCGCGCGTATATGCGGCTGCAATCTCATACTCGGCAGCGCCACGCCGTCGATGGAAAGCTATTATGCCGCGCGCACGGGCAGGTATGAACTGATCGAAATGAAAACCCGTGTCAACGCCGGACCTTTGCCCGCAATTACGATTGCCGATATGTGCAAGGAATTTTATTCCGGAAACACCGGCTTGTTTTCGGGAATACTCACCGAAAAGCTCGACGCCTGTATGGCGCGCGGCGATCAGGCGATAATTTTCATCAACCGACGCGGATACTCGTCGTATATGATGTGCCGTTCGTGCGGGTATGTCGCAAAATGCGAGGACTGCGATGTTTCGCTCGTTTACCACAAGGACGAGAACGTGCTCAAATGCCATTATTGCGGCAACCGATATAAAGTGCTCGAAGTGTGTCCCGTGTGCGGCAGCGAGAGCATAAAACGCGGATTCGTGGGCACTCAGCAGGTGGCGGAGCAGCTTGCCGAACGCTATCCCGACGTCGGAATACTGCGTATGGACAACGACACGACGCAAAATAAAGACGCACATCTCGATATGCTCAACCGCTTCCGCGAAAAAAAAGCGAAAATACTCGTGGGGACGCAGATGATAGCCAAAGGGCACGATTTTCCCGACGTTACGCTTGTAGGCATAATCGACGCCGATATGAGCCTGCATTTTGCCGATTACCGCGCTACCGAAAGGACGTATCAGCTTATTACGCAGGTGTCCGGACGGGCGGGAAGAGCGGAAAAGCCGGGCGAAGTGGTGCTGCAGACCTATTCGCCGCGTCATTACGTTTACCGATATGTGATAAACGGCGATTACACGGGTTTTTACGAAAAGGAAATAAATCTGCGCGAGGTCACCAAATATCCGCCCTTTTCACGCATAGTACGAGTGCTTGTCAGCGGCGAAGATCAGACGCTTACGCACGGAGTTTTAAAAAACATATTCGACGAACTGGGCGAGAAATTTAAGACCGAAAGAAACTGCGTGGCTTATTTTTCGGCAATGAAATCGCCCGTAAAGCGCATATCCAACAAGTACCGGGTGCAGATACTCATGCGTATAGTGCGCGATTACGACCGGATTACCCAAACGGTGTACGAAGCGGCGGACAGATACGCCGTTTCAAAGGTAAGCGTGTTCGTGGAAATTAACCCCAACAATTTGAGTTAAGGAGAGGAAAAATATGGCAATACGCAAAATACTTACGGGCAACAACCCCACGCTCAGGGAACATTGCAGAATTGTTACCGAATTTGACTCGCATCTCGCTATGCTTATCGACGACATGAAGCAAACCATGCTTGCCGCCGACGGAGTGGGGCTTGCCGCGCCCCAGGTGGGAATTATAAAAAGAGTAGTGGTAATAAGCCGCGACCGCGAAGAGTTTTACGAACTCGTCAATCCCGTGATAACCGAAAGCGAAGGCAGTCAGGTCAATATCGAGGCGTGTCTCAGCCTTCCGGGCGTACACGGC
>CASFAN010000059.1 GCA_949292715.1 uncultured Eubacteriales bacterium | reverse complement strand
TGCGCTTTCGTCCGAGGATTTTTCCTCGGTAACTTTATCCTTTTCCGCATTTTCTTCGGTGTCCGTAATCTCATTTTCCGAAAGAACGTCATTCGGCGTTTCCGCAGATCCGGCGTTTTCGGCGTTTCCGTCGGCTTCGTTTTTGTCCTTTTTCTCGCTGCCCGACGACGTATGCGTATCCGAAATGATACCCATCATAACGAGTATGCCGGCGCCCGCCGATACGATTTCGTTGACAAGCGGCACGTCCACCTTTACTCCGAACGCCTGCAACACGAGTATCACGAAAGACGCAATGGCAAGTATTATTTTTTTGCTTATTTTCATTTTTACCTCCGTTGTCGCGGTCAGACCGAACTGCCCGCAAATTCGTTATAAAGCCGATAATAGAAATAATCGGAAACCGAATTGCGCAAAAGCGGATTGTCCTTTATTTCGCGCGCGGCTTTATCGGCGTCGAGACCGCTCAGATACTCGCGGATAACGTTATATTTGGCTTCGTAATATTCCGCAAGCTTGCTTTCCGGGACCGAACCTTCCTGTTCGGACATTTTCCCGTAAAGTTCGAGCATTCTGAGCTGATCCTCGCGCTCTTTTTCCGCAAGCGAATTGTTATATTTAAGCACCTCCGCCTGTTTTTCGTCCCGCTTTTCGGTAAGCTCGGATATTTTTTCGGTAAGCTTTGCCGCATAAGCGATATTGAAATCGGACAGTGCTTTTTCCCTGTCGCTGACAAGCGCGTTAATCTCGCCGTCTATTCTCGACAGCTCGCCGTTTACGGAATCACGTATATCCGTAAGCGCCTTAACTTTTTCGCTCTGCAATTCTTCGGACTTGTTCAATGCTATGCTCGAACGGGCAAGCCCGCGTTTAAGCGCGTCGCTTTCGAAATCTCCGATAGCTTTTTCATAACGCGCTGCCGCTTCCGCAGCGGCTTCCTCCCCCGTTTTTTTCGCAGCAGCTCTTTCGTTTTCCTTATCTTCTATACGGTTGGCGGAATCGTTTTCTATGTCTTCGATTCCCGTCTTGCGGTAGTCTTCGAGCGCCGAAGCCGCGTTTTCCTCGATCTCCTCGTCCGTAGGCGCGTCGTATTCCAGTCTCTCATACTCTATAGGATCGGGCAGACTGTCCGAAGCGGAGACCTTATACAGATCGTCTATCTTGTTCAATTCGCCCGCAAGCTGAGATTCGGTCATATATGTCGACGCCGCGCTCGCTTTCGCGGCAGTTGCTACGTTTGCGGCGGGTTTATCGCCGCCCGCCATTATCTCCGCCGAATTTTCGGCGGCTTTTCGCTTTTCCTCGTCTTCTTTCACCGCTTTTCTGAGATATTCAGTGTATGACGCCATTTTCTTTTCCTCCGATATTATAAATACGTTTTTCGGCTTCCGCCACGTCGCGCCTGAGCAGACGCAATTCATTTCTGTTCATATACGGGTACCTCCCCTTTGAGTCTGACCGTGGCGCTGCCGCAGTCGCAGTAAGTCCTGCCGTAACCCGCTATCGTCGGCTTGCCGCCGTCAAGCGGATAAGCGGTTATCGTTCCGCCGTCGAGCAGGAACGCTTTCGACTCGCCGCCGTCGCAGAGCGCACTCAGCACGGTTCCGCTGCCGATATCTGTCGCTCCGAGCATTCGCATTTCGTCCTCCCGCGCGTTTTTGAACGCGATTCGCACAGCTTTCCTATTTCTTCCAGCCTGATATTCACCGTTTCCAGCGTCTGCAAACCGACGAGCAGTTCGTTTATTACCGAGCGGTAATACTTTTCACGCTTCGCACTGTTTCTGAGCGCATACACGAGCAGAACGGCGAATACTGCGGAATAACATCCGCTTTCTATGCATGCAGATATTATTTCCATACTAATATTCCTCCACATTTATATTGACCGATATTTCCTTATTGTCCGTGCCGACGACGTATCGGTAAGCTTCGCACGTCAGCACGCTGTTATGAAAAAGGTCGTAAGAATAAGCTATCGTTCCGCATTCGAGCGGCCGATACAAATAAGTCCCTTCCTCTCCGTGTATATAAAGTGTATCGGCGACAAGAGCGGGTTCTCCGCCGCGCACGTAACCTATAGTTTGAGCGTCCGTTTCCCTGAATACGCAAAGCCTGTATCCCCTTTCGTCGCGTACGCAGAAAAGTCTGTCGCAGGCGTCGGTCACTTCGGCATTTTCGTCGAGAACGTATGCCGCTTTGAGACTGACGATCATTTTCGTGGACACGCTTTCGGGTCCCGCTTCCACAAGCAGGATATCCGGCATACAGCGGTACACTTTTCTCACTATATAATTAAGATCGTTTTTTATCAGCAACGCGCCCGTAGGCGAGTATATAAAGATATTCCGTCTGCCGACAGCCATCACTTTACCGTTTGATACGCCGATGGCGAGATCTTCGCAAACTCTGTCGTATTTCTTGACGCCTTGAACGTCATAACCGACGCACACCCCGTTTTCCGAATCGAGGCAATGCACTACGGCTTCTGCGCCGCTTCCCGTCACTGCGACGTAATCCGCGCTGACCTCCTTCACGAAATAGTCTTCGGCGCCCTTGCCAAGCCTTACCCTGCCGTTTTCGCAATAAGCGAGCATACCGTCGTCCGACACCCATTCACTGACAATTCCCTTTGCCGCGCGTTCCGTCACAAGCTCCCCGCGTCTGAACACTCTTATCGCGTTTTCCGAGCGAACCGCGAGATATTCTCCGAACGCGGACAGCCTGCCGTTATAGCATTCCGGCAGTTTTTCCGCTACGGAAGAAATGCGCACGGGCAGATTTTTACTTGTAAAATTCACCGTTTTTCCTTCCGAAGTCACGGTTTCCAGCGACGCAAGGTCGCGTTCCGTCCAGAATTCGGCTTCCACGGAAGTATTGACCGTTTCGAAAGTTACGCGCTCCGTCGCAAGCGGCAGACTCAGTACCAGCGAATCCTCTCCGTCCGCAATTATCGTAAGTACGCGGGCAGAAGCGGGAACGGAAACTTTAAGCGTAAATCCGTTCTCCGAAATTTCCGTAACGCACCCGCAAATCTCCGCACCGCCGTCAATAAGTTCCGCTCTGACCGACAAAGGGCAAAGCGCGTCCGCGCCCGTGATTATACGCGCAAGCCTGTCGCCGACAAGCCCGCTTATATCCGCCCTGACCGTACAGCTTACCGTAACGCCCAGCCCGCCGCCTTGCATAACCGCTGAGGCGCCGCCCGTCACTTCTTCGCCGTCCGCCTCGCAGCACAGTCCCGTTCTGACCACGGTAGCTTCGCCGAGTTCCTCCGGCGTTATAAACGCAGCCGCGCGCAATACCGCTCCGTCCCCATCCCGTTTGAATTCCTTTGTCGCAGGTTTGAAAATCACTCTTCCGTCGCTGAGTACGGTACGGACGTACGCGGCGTAAGCCTTCCCGCTTTTTATCGCTTCCGCCATTTTCGCCGTCATACAACGCCTCCCGCCGTTATCCGACAACCCATTTTCACATACGATCCGCCGCTTTCGTCGAGATTTCTGAGCAGGTTTTTACCGCCGTCCGAAACGATCAGCCGCGCGCAAGGGCTGTGTCGTACGAAAGCGAGTCCGCTCGCCGACGGCGAACCGTGACACGACGTCGACCGTAGCGTTTTCAGTCTGTCCGACAAACGCGTTACCGTAACCCGCCTCCCGTCATAACGCGCGAGGACAAGTCCGTTGCCGTCGCGATCTATCGCAACCGAGCTTCCGCCGTCGAAAACCGCGCAGAAAAGTTTGCCGCCCGAAATGCGCACGACCGAGCATTTACCGCTCGAAGCCGTGACGTATGTGAGCGCGTTTTCTTCGACGCAGATATCGAAATCATCGGCGACGCCTATATCGAAAATTTCTTCGAGTACGTTTTCGGAAAGTCCGTAAAGCCTGACGCTTCCGTCTTTTTTCGCCGCCGCGTAAATTTTCCCCGCCCGATAGTCCGCAACCAGTTTGCCGACATTCGTTTCTTTCAGCAAGCCTCCGCCTATCGCGGACGCGCTCACCGAAATTATCGTCACGCCTTCGTCGGCTTCCGCTTCCACGTTGCCCGAGCCTCCCGCGGTAAACGTTACGCAGGCAGTCCCGCCCGCACCGACGTCCGCGGCTTTCGCGCCGCCGAAATATATGCGTACGCTGCCCGAACCTTCGCTGCAAACCGTCACGCTTATAAGCGCGTTGCCGCCTTCGTATACGGCTACCGTCTGCCTGCCGCCTTTTTCGCCGTCGTATGTTTCGGAAACGGAAGACGCCTTCTGCCGTCCCGAATCGATCAGTTTTTCCAGCTCGCTTATTTTATAGTAAGCTTCTTTTCCGTAATCCATTATCCGCTCCTCAGCAGACAGCTCAGCCGCACCACGCGTGCGCCCGCCGACTGCGAAATCACTCTGAGTCTTATCGTTCTGCCTGACACTCCGGGGCGGAAACGTTTAATTCCCGCGCCGCCGCTTACCGCGAAATCGCGCGCCTTTCCGTCGCATTCCACGGTGACGGTTATGTCGCCGTCCGTGCGAAGCGTGATCTCTGACACCGTTTTAACGTCAGGGGAACCGAAATCGGAAACGCCGCTTTCCCATACTTTCACAAGCGGCGCGCCGAACAACTCTCCGCATTTGCTCACCTTTCCCGCGCGTCCGTCGCTCATGACGGCGAACACCTCTCCGTCCAGCTTGCACAGCCGCGCTATCGGCAACGACGAAAGCGAAAACGTGTTTTCCGAAATATCGTACACGACGAGAGTATCGTTCAAGCCGTCGTCACGTTCGGTGCATGCGGCAAGATAGTATTTGCCGTCCGAATACACCGCGCTCGCCGCGGGAGAGGGGCGAAATTTCACGGCGCGCAGCTTACGCGTCGCGGAATACCCGTCGAACGAATACAATCCGTCCGCGCCCGTGAGCAAGATCGTGTCGCCGCACGCGCACACTCCCCCTTCGTATATCTTTCCGCCTGCGACGTAAAGATTCACCGCGTTGAAATCCTCCTGATCGGCATACGCGGTAAGACGGGATATGCCGTATTCGCGGAATACGTAAACGTAATTGAGAAAGTCAACGACTTTAAGCAGCCTGCCGCGCTCGTCGAGCAGCTGAATAAAACCGCCCTCCGTAAGATCGGTATCGTTCCAGTTGGTAGGATCGAGATCGTCGGAAAAGTAAACGGCGTTGCTTTCGCCCGCCGTCGTCGCAAACATTCGTTCGTAATGCAATACCATGCTCGTTATATACGGACTGTCTTCCACGCGCCTCGGCGCGCCCACTCCGTCCCACACATACATTTTATCCGTGGGCGAGGTCATGATTATGCTGTCGTCGCCGTAAAGGCGGTAGCCTACGGCGCTCGGCGGAGATGTGAAAACCACGCCCGAAAGCTCTTTCCACTCGCCGCCGTCGTCGTAATACACTTTACCGTCCGCATCGCAATACATATCGCAGCTGATATATCTGCCCGCGTCATAATCGTAGCGTGTGAAACGCCACAGCGAAAGCACTTGTTTTCCTTCGAAGCGCGGCGTAATTTCAATGCCGTATCCGTCCGTAAGCGCGCCGTCCGTCACGTCGAAATTGACTACGCGCGCGGCGGTTCCGTCGGCAAGCACGGCTTCGTCAAAGCGCATATCCGCGTTTGCAGTGAAATTACCTACGGTGCGCCTTACGCCGCCGCTCGGCATGCGCGCTCTTTTCATATCAGTAAAACCTCCCCGTTTTTATTCTGACGCTTTTTCTCGGCGCAAGCGCTATCGCGTTTTTATAGCGCGTATCCCACATATCCGCGGTATCCAGACATTCCGCAATCGCGTACTCCGCGGCTATTCCGTACGCAAGCACGCGGTCGCTTATGCCGTAGAACTCCGCCTGTTTTTCGCTCATGTCCGAGCCGAAAGGCGGGTTCGCATAATCGTCGCGGCGGTATACGTCGAAAAGCTCGCTTACGACGAGGTTATACAGCCGCAGAAATTTTTCGTCGGCTAATCCGCCGCTTCCCATGTCTTCCGCTTCTTTTTCCAGACCGAGAAATTGCGCCGCCGCTTTACAAACGTCTTTTATCATGTTATTTCCTCCCTGAAACGCTTTCTCTGCGACGGACTTTTCCGCCAGTCGCCCGCGCTTTTGCAGAAAGAAGCGTTGCGTGTTTCAAGCGCGTAGTCGATCGTACGCGCGTCCAGCCTGTCATACGGAACGACGAAGCAGAGGGAGCCTCCCCTCTGCTCGTCGCTGTGCACTTCGTATCTGCGTTTTTTAGGGTCGTACACGACATAGTAAGTCGGATCGATCTCTTTAAGCCGCGAAGCTATAAAGTACACGTCGTCCGTAACCGAAACGAGTTTCGGATTTCTTTTCAAAGCTTTTATTTTGCCCCCGTGATGACGCCCTGACCGTTCGGACGATCGCAGATGAGATCGCAGTACTTGACGAGCGTCGCCGTGTAAGTGGGATAGCCCTGATTCTGGCGGAGTACGTTGCCGTTCTCGGTTTCGAGGAATCTCCAATCGCAAAGCTGATGGAGATGGAATACGCTCGTGTCAAGCAGGTACATATAACCCGAAGGCACGAACCTGTCGTAAACGAGCGGTATGCCGTTGAAGCTCAGACTCTTGAAACCGCCGTCGATATTCATATAATCGATGTTGCGCTTATACTGAGCCATATACTCCATATAAGCGTATTTGGTTTCGCTGCTGACCGCAATAAAGTCTATATTACTGCCCGCGCGGGTTTCGAGAGTGTCTATCGCTTTCTGTATGGCTGTTTCGTCTATGCCCGTCAAAAGAGTGGACTTGTAAGGTTTGAGCGTCGCCGAAGTGCTTCTGTCGATACCGTAGAGCGGTTTCGTTAAATCGAATATGGC
>CASFAN010000058.1 GCA_949292715.1 uncultured Eubacteriales bacterium | reverse complement strand
AACAAGCCGCCGCACGCGTCGCGTCCCTGCTTTCGGGCGCAAGCGGTATATCGCTTCTGCCCTGTATGCGCCCCGTCTTATTCCATTCGGTTTTTGCGTGTCTTACAATAAGCAGTTTTATCATAAGTAAATTCCTTGTTTCGCGGAATTCGCGTCTGCGTTTCCGTCGCCGAATATAATAACATTTTCTCGCGCATTTTGCAAGTATATTAAACAGAAAGCACCTTCGTCTATTTTACGATCCTCGTCACGAGAACGCTCATATCGTCGCGTCTGCCTATTTCGCAAGCGGCGGCGAGTATGCCGTCCGCCATACGTTTGACGTTGGGCGACGCATGCGCTGCTATCGTTTCGGGAAGAGCCGGAAGGACGTCGGACACTCCGTCCGTAACGAGCACTATGTAATCTCCGGGATATAACCGACGTCTGGCAAGCGAGTATGACGCCTTGTCGAGCGCGCCTACCGGCAATGCGGTACCGCCTATGACGGTAACCGTTTCGCCGTGAAGTATGTAAGTCGCGGGAGAACCCGCTTTAAGGATATCCGCTTCCCCGCTCGTCAGATCGACGCTTACAACGTCGAGTGCGCTGAAATCCTCGCCCGCTCTCGATGAAAGAAACGAATTGACCGATTCGATACATTCTTCCGCGCTGAAACCCGCTCGGTAATGATTTTCTATGAGCGACAGGGTTGCCTGCGAAAGCCGCGCCGCGCGTCTGCCGCTGCCGCTTCCGTCGCACAGCGAAATTATCGCTCTGCCTCCCGCCGCTTCCGCCGAGAAACTGTCGCCGTTCGCGGTGTTTCCTTCTTTCGGAAGCGTCGAACACGCATATACCGCGTCGAACGCGGGAGCGGGAGTGAACGACAGCGCGCGCCACCCCCCGCTTATATCGTCCGTTCTTTCCACTTTGACTTTTCCGAGCACGCGGCTGAGTCCGCGTTCCGCTTCGTCCACATTGCTTGCCGACGGCACGAGTACGACGCCTTTCCCGCGCGACGTTACCAGACACCCGCCGCAAGGCACACCCGTTTCGGGCAGATCGCGCCTTACCTTTTCGGAAAGTTCCCCGTCATAACGGTAATCTTCCGAAACGCTTTTCGCGATTTTACCGGTAAGCCGACGCAAGCTGTCCAGACGTCTTGCATAAGACGCGCAGTTTTCGCGCTCACGGTCGGCTTCCGTCACCGCTGAACGGATACGTACCGTTATGTCGGAAGCGCATCTGAGCATTTTTCCGCCGCAGAAACACGGCACGCCGAGCACGGCGTTTTTCAGCTCTCCTCCGCCCTCCGCGTAATCTGTCGCATAACTTCGGAGATCGCGCGCTATGGGGCAGTCCTCGCGCTTACGGCAAGAAGCGCATATTTTTTCCAGTCCGTCGGTTATACAGTCGGCGGCAACCGTCGCGCCTCCCGATGACAACAGCATACTCATTTCGCCGAGAGCTTCGCTCGCGCTGACCAGCATTTCGGGCAGCTGCCTGCCCATACCCGACGCGGCGGCAAGCTCCGTAAGTTTTTCCGCAGGACGGAAAAACGCGCGCAGAGCGCGCATGGCGCGCGGCGGAATAGCAACAAACAACGCTCCTCCTACGCCCAGCGATACGAAATCCATGGGATCGGGCGGAAGTTCGCCGAAAAAACACACTGCCGCGGCATAACCTATAACGAGCGCAACGGCGGAAAGCGGTCTGAATCCCGAAGAAAACGCGGCGGCAGCCGCAGACGCGACGCAAAGGCACGCAAACGTCAGTACGTCCGCGTGCGCAAGCGCGCCTCCCACAGCGGCGGCGATCCCCCCTACGGAACCCGCCGCTCCGCCCCTCAGTTTACAGGTAAGCGGTATCAGGAAAGCGAAAAGCGCAAGCAATACGGAAAATCCGCCCGGCGTCACTTCCGACACTCCGGCGAAAAAAACCGTCGAAAGCGTAAATATACCCGCTACCGACATACACGCGGGCATTAAAAATCTGCCGTTCGCAAGCAAAGGCACGGCAAAAGAAACGAGTACGCCGCATATACCTCCGAGAACCGCGGTCATAAGCGAAGCAAGCACGGTATAGCCGGTCAGATATGACAGCGAGAAGCTCAGCGCGGACTGAAGCGGGAGATGAGTTATGTAACGCCACATTCTTTTTCGCTTTATCCTCGATACGGACGAGATCACAAAAGTGCACAAAGCGCCCGTGAGCGCGCACCCGCCCGCAAAAGCGAACGATTTGAAGCCGGGCGCCGCGATCAGAGCGGCGGCAAGATAATAAGCCGACGCAAGCGGATTGCCGCCGGCAAGCAGAACGGAAAGATGCAGTCCGTAACCGAAAGGTCTTACGGACAGCATCTCGGCACACGAACCGACAAGCATGAATGCGAACGTCAGCACATGTACTATCACCGTTTTTATCGCGTTTTTCTTCATCCCGCATATCATACATCATTTGCGGCGACTTTTTTTGACGTTTTATCAGAAAACAGTTACTTTTACGTCGAAAGTATAATCCACTTTTTCCATATCCCCGCCCCAATCGGCATAAGCTCTCGGGCTTTCGCGATAAAGCAAAGTTCCTATACCGAGAACGTCCGAACGGGGAGAAAGCGCGGCGAACGCTTCGAGCTGCGACTTGAAAGTAGCGGAAAACGCGTTCTGCAAATCTTCGGCGAGATAACGGAGCACGTTTTCCCCTTCCGCGCGCTCTATGATTATATATCTGTCGATGAATTTAATCCTTACTTCGAGTTTCAGTTCGGCTTTTACTCTGCCGTCCTCCGCGCGTACTTTAATGCCGCGCGATTTATCCGTTGCCGAGCCCTGAATAATATACTCCTTGCCGTCCAGATCGGCTCGCGTTTCCACGAGTCCGCCTTCGGCGCGTCCGCTTATCCACATCCAGCCGAGCACCGCCTGTTCGTCAGGCTCGAAAGTTTCCCTGCCCAGCACCTTGGCGCGGCGCGGCGGCAGAATTTCCGTTTTATCCGATCCCCCGTCCTGCTGAACCCCCGTCGAGTCCGTACCCGAATTCTGTGACGAACCCTCGCCGCTTTCCCCTTTCTTCGCGGCAAGCTCGAACACGGGCAGGATTGCCGTAGCCGACTTACTTTTCAGATGCTGCAGAACTTCGAGCGCACTCGGCACGGAAACCGCCGCCGACGTGTCGGCAAACCCCGCAAAATCCGCGATACTGTCGCCCGCCGCGCTCGTCAGTCCGACTGCGGAATTTACAAACTCTTCCGCCGTCCCGTCCGCGCACACCACCGAACAGCCCGCGTTCACAATGGCGTCGCCGAGCAGTCCCATAAGCGCAAACTCCGTATCGTCCGCAGTGACCTCATAACCGAACACAAGCAGACCGCAGTGTCCGAGCTCAGGTTCTCTGCCGTAGCGCACGGCAATGTCTTCGAGCGCGTCGCCTATTCTCAACCCTTCGCCGTGCACGGTTTCCGACGACGTACCGTTCATGGTCTGCGCCGTGACGCGCACCGTTCCGTCCGCCGTATCTATGCCGACGACGTTGAGCATAAGCCGCGTGCTTATTTCCGCTTCCGGCAAAAGAGGCGTAAGCGCAAGCATTACGAACACGACGGCAAACGCCGCCGAGAGCAGACTATTGCGGCGCTTTCTCGTTAATTTCATGTTTCCTCCTTTTAATGCGCGTAACCGTCAGCGCGACTACGCATAAAACGGGCAGACCGTACTGCACTACCGCCGCGGGTATATTGAAATACACCATTGCAAGCTCGGTAACCGTATTCAGATTGACGGTAAACATAGTGGCTATATATACCGCCGCTCCGCCGGCAACAAGCATTACGCGTCCGACTTTCCCGCCGAAAACGTAGTTCATGCACCGTGCGAAAAACGCCGCGATTATCCCCGACGATACGAACACCGCGCTCAGCCACATTGCAAATATAAGCAAATCGAATCTGCCGAACTTGAAACTGCCGACGGCGTACTGCGTAATATTGCTTATGCTGTGCCCGTAACTGAGCAGTTCGGGCATATCCCCGTATGACGCGAACAGAACCGCCGAAAACAAAGTCATACACGCGAAAGCGGCAATGCCCGCAGGCAGCGCAAAGAAAAGTTTTTTGCCTCCGTCCGCTTTTCCCGTTGCCATGAGCAGCAAGGTAAAATCCCCGAACCACATAAACAGCGACGAAAGTCCGTCCGTCACGGGCTTTGAACCGTCGGCAAGCAACGGGCGTAAACCGCCGAAATCGACTTTACTGACCGTCAGCGCGCCGAGCAAAGCCATGCTTATCACCACGGCGGGAGTAAAAAGTTCGCCCAGCCGTCCCGCGCCCGAAAGCGGTTTAAGCGCGAAATATACAAGCAGTACTATAAGCGGCAGAACGTGTACCGCTCCGAGCGGCGCGTTAAAAACGGTGTTTGAAAAGAAAATCCGCACGTCTACGAGCATTATGAACAGTTTAAGCAGCCAGAAAAGTCCGACGGCTATCGTTATAATGCGGGATACAATCGCACCGAATGCGTCTTCGAGCAGCATAAACAGCGTTTTGCCGCGGGCGCAGACTATAATCGCAATGACCGCGCCGAGCAGAATAAAGTCGGCGGCGGCTTCGATAAGCAAAACCACGAACGCGTCCCTGCCGCAGAATCTCAGCATAAGCACGGGCAGATTGAACATTTTCATCGCAAGCCCGATAAGAAAAGTTATTACTATGAATTGTCTGAGCGAAAGTCTATCCATTGTTTCCCCTTTGCCGCGTAGCATTGACGTTGGGTATGCTCTTCGGGCGGCGCGTAATATCCACTATCGGAGTTTTCAGCAGTCCGTCCTGACCGTCCGTCGCTATATGCGGCGCAAACGGCGCAAGAAAAGGCGTGCCGTAAGAATCCAGCGTACTCATGTAAAGGAACAGGAACACCACTCCGATGAGTATGCCGTAAAGACCGAGCAACCCGCCGAGCAGCGTCATAAACAACCGCACTATCGTACTGCTGCCCGCCGCGTTGGGTACGGTGTAGGTGCATATCGACGAAAGCGCGACGATCATCACCGCGGGAGAACCGATCATTCCCGCTTTTACCGCGGTTTCGCCGAGTACGAGCGCGCCTACAATGCTCATCGCAAGCCCCATTGCCTGCGGCATACGCACTCCCGCCTCGCGGATTATCTCGAACAGGAACATGACGAAAAGTATTTCGGCAAGCGGCGGAAAAGGCACGCCTTTGGTCGCGTTTATTATCGTTATCAGCAGTTGCAGAGGAAGAACGGAAAAATGGAAACATTCGAGTGCGACGAAAACGCCGGGGAGCAAAAGCCCTATCATCAGCGAAAGCACGCGCGTCACCCTTATCAGCGACGCGAACGTAGCGCGTTCGTAATAGTCCTCACTCGACTGAATATCCTCGAAAAACATATAAGGAAAAGTAAGCACGATAGGTGTGCCGTCCATAAACACGGCTACACGTCCTTCGAGAAGTTTTGCCGCGACGATATCTGGCTTTTCACACGCCCCCGACTGATTGAATACAGAGTACGGGCGCGGTTCGAGATACATCTGCACATAATGCGTATCTATAACGCCGTCGATATTTATGCTTTTCAGCCGCGTTTTTATCTTTTCGGCTATTTTTTCGTCGGCTATGCCGTCAAGACTGACGATTGCAACGTCCGTCTGCGTACTGCGCCCTACTTTCAGCCGCTCTATTTTCAGCGCGGGGGTTTTCAGTTTACGTTCGAGCAAAGACAGATTTGTCTTTATGCTCTCGATAAACCCTTCGCGCGGACCTTTGATTATGCCTTCGGTGGGAGGCTCGCTTACCGAGCGTATCTCGTACTTTCTGACCGCTACGCGTACACAGCCGTCTTCCCCGTCGAGAAAAATCAGTCCGTCGCCCGAAAGCAGATAATTTTCCGCCTCCGCTCCGTCGGTCACGAACGACCGCTCGAAATTGGTCAACACCTTTTCCTGCAATACCGTATAATCGAGCCTGTCGGTTTCCGCAAGCCTTATGGATTTTATGCATTCGAGCAATTGATCGGAGTTAGACAGATCGACGTTCGCCAGCACGCAACCGCGCTTGCCGCACACAATAAAATCGCTTTTTGAATACAGCGACGGCGACGACATTTTATCAAGCAATGCTTTCGCTCTTTCCATAAGATTATATTGCCGCGCCGGAAGGCTTATTATACAAAGGAGGAATGGCAACGTTAAGCGACGCAAAAGGGGCTGTTGCATCGCTGAATGCGGGCAGCCCCGTGTGTTATAGCTGAAACATATTATTTTTATTGCAATATGTCACAAAATATAAAGCCACTATACGAATTAAAGTAACTATATGACTATACGGTAGCAATGCGGTTGGATTTTTGAGGAAAAACGCGTGTTTATATAAATAAGCAATACACAAATAAAGTAATTTATAGTCAAAGCAAACAGCGATTACGGATAGATTTTCGGATGATAAGGCGTGTTTTTTAGCACGCACCCGCGTGCGACCGCCGCTAAGTGACCTTGCGGCGGTAAAAAAACACGCCTTTGCGCCGAAAAGATACCGCAAGCGCGGGTGTATATGGCGCACGCCTGCGGCGAGCGTTAGCGGTGCGCCGAATAAAAAAGACAACCGATATTGCGTCTGAATGGCAGAGCTTGCGTCAGCAAACAGTACAAAATTCAACCGAATTTTGTACTGTTTGCGGTTAAGCTTAACGCGGGCAACCCCCTTTTTCATTGAACATTGCTGTCGTTATGCGGCGACTGTTCGCTTACGGGCAGTTTAGTTGCCGCACAGTCGGCGGAATCCGCAGACTTATCGGGGAATTCTATTTTCCCTACCGATATCTCATAAGCGGTACGCGTTTCCGAAACCTCTTCGCTCAGCTTTTTCACATACTGCCTCGACTGAATCCTGCCCGTAACCGTAAGTTTTGTTCCCACGGGAAGCGTTTTACAGAATCTCGCGTTTCTGCCCCATGCAATGCAAGGAATATAATCGGACTTATTGAACGCTCTGTTTACCGCAAGCAGTATATCGCATATTTCGCGGTTAAGAGGCGTCGTCCTGTACACGGGTTCTTTACAGACATAACCCGTAAGCTCCACGGTGTTCGGATTCATATAAGAATCTTCTGCATCGCTGAACTCTTTTACGAAAACCGTAAGCATCAGTCTGGAATGGCTGTCCGACATCTTATTGTAACTGCGGAACTGCCCTTCCACGGCAATACGCTCTCCGACATTGAGTTTTCTTCCGCAAAGCAGGCGTTCCGCGGCAGTAACCGGGATAACGTCGCGCTGTTCGCTCAGTCTGGATACGCTTACGGAAAATTCATAAAAGCCTTCTCCGTAAAGTTCGTGAGTCAGTTGCGGTTCGGTCACTATCTCTCCGCAGAGAAATACTCTGTTCGTTACCGCGGGATTTTCACTTGTCATATTATGTACTCCTTATCTGCCGACCAGTATGGTCGATCTCGTAATTTTCACGGTATATCATATCGCCCGTTTTCATAAACGTATATCCCTGCGCCTTAAGCCCTTCGAGAATAAGCGGAAGAGCCTCCGCAGTATGTTCGCCGTTATTATGCATAAGCACTATGCTTCCGTTGCGCACAGAACCGAGAACACGGTCTGCTATATCCCCCGCGCTCAGCCCTTTCCAGTCGAGAGTATCGACATCCCATTGAATGGTTGTAAGTCCAAGCGACTGCGCGGTATCTATGAGAGTGTCGCTGTAAGAACCGTACGGAGGTCGGAAAAGTTCGGGGCGCTTGCCCGTTACATGCTCTATCAGATCGCACGACGTTTCAAGTTCGTCGGTTATCGCCGCGGCAGACATGTTACCCATATCCGGATGCGTATTGCTGTGGGTACCTATTTCAAACCTTCCGCTCTCCGATAAAGCTTTCAGCTCGTCTGGGTATTTCTCAGCCCACATTCCTACGGAAAAAAATGTTGCGCATGCGTCGTATTCTTCGATTACGGAAAGGATTTTCATCGTACTGTCCGCGCCCCAAGCCGCATCGAACGTAAGCGCAACGACTTTATCTTCCCGTTCGACCGAATATATCGGGATCCTACGCGGGCTGTATCCGAAGTACACGCATTCGCTGTCCGTAACCGTAACCGCGGCAATTGCCGTAGCCAGTAAAGCAACGGTCAGAACGACCGCCAACACCGCTCTTTTACTCGTAACTGCAAATTTCAATTGACTCTCCGATTATAACAATATTATGCAGACGAAATACCGCAATCTTTGTCGAAAGAAAGAAAATTCCGACGATTGCTTAATCGGATTCTTTCCGCGATTACGGGATGTCCGCGCTATAAAATATGCGGGCGATAACGCAATAATGCCTCATCGTCCGCATTAGAAAAAAAATCGTATTCTCAGCTCTGCTTCGAGCCGTCTGTTTTTATAAGCAACGGCAGTTTATTTTGCTCTTTTTTCGTAAAAATCGTTTCTGCAAGCCGCCATACCCCCACGGCTATAAGAAACCACCCGAATATCGTACGAAGCATTTCTCCGTTTACGCTCATTGCCGCAAAAGAAGCGACGACGCTCGCGACTGCCGCGGGCAACGCTATGCTCGGAAGATACCTGAGTCTGAGTAAGCCGTTTTTCGCATGCACCGCAAGACTTGCAGCAGCCATAGGTATGAAAGATATCAGATTAGTCGCCTGCGCGGCATGCTGCGAAAACCCGCAAAGCAAAGTAAGAACGGGTATCAGCAGCGTGCCTCCTCCCATACCCGTACCGCCTATAAGACCGCCGGCAAGCCCGGCAATTATTAGCGACATTATCTCCATACGGACCTCACTCCCGCAGCAATGGTCAGTAACGCGAAAATAACCGTCACCGCAGACGACGAAGCGTTTTTCAGAAACAGAGAACCGAGTATTCCTCCGAGCACCGCGCCGACCGCGACGGGCAGCAACGGCACGTCGGCGGCAGTGCCTTCGGATATATACACGAGCGCACCCGCAATACATACGGGCAAAATTACAAGCACGGTGCTCGCATGGCTTACCTTTACGCTTTCGCCGAGACCTTTTTCCAGCAAAGGAACGCATAGCATGCCTCCTCCGCCTCCGAGCAATCCGTTTATCGCGCCTACGGCAAGCCCCGTAAGAACTTCCGTCGCGGTCTTTTTAATTTTTGATTTCATCTTTCCTCCCGTGATCTTCCATTATATATATTGCGCAAAATAAGTCGGAAAAATTTTACCTTTTGCATAATAAATCGTTTGCATATTCAAAGCGATTAGGGTATAATAGAACAAGTATTATTATGATGAAACCTTGTGTGGTTTTATATTCCAAGGAACAACGACAAATGCGAGAAAAAATCAATTCGTTAAAACAAAAATCCATCGTCTTTCTGACGATCGCACTCACCGTCGCGATAATCCTTTCCTGTTTCTCTTACGTTTCGTTCGCAAGAGCCGAAGCGGAAGAAACGAGCGCGGACTCTCTTTACGCACCCGTAAAAACAGTGGATATTTCCAACGGAGAATTCGGCGAAACAAGCGATACCGACGGAGTTACGACGCCTTCGAGCTGGACAGGTTCCGTGTACGGCAGTACAACCGAAAACAGCGTAAAGAAACAAGTCGTCGATGTCGCAAAACTGGATAACTCCCTGATAAACGATCTTAATCTCAAAGATTATATCAGCGAATACGGCATGATCAACACGCCTTTCGGAAAAGCTTCGTCGGATGAATTCAAAGACTCGGATTCCAACGCGCTGTTCATCGGCTCCGCATCGAGCGCGACATACGGTTTTGCTTCCACGAGCGTTTCCCTTTCCGCCGATTCCTATTACGTCATCAGCGCATACGTGAAGACAAGCGATTTCGGCAGCGATCAGGGCGCGAGCATACGTATATCGGGCATGGAGAACGAAATTCAGATTAATAACATAAACACAGTCGATTATTTCAGAAATGCCGGATACGCGGACGTCGACGAAAGCACTGTCAACAGCAGCAAAGCGTACAATTACGGCTGGGTGGAATATAAATTCTACATCGAAACGTCTACCATGAGCGCGCCTTCCGTAACCGTCAACCTGATGCTCGGCAGCAGCTACACATATACAGGTGCGGACGCGGAAGAAAAAACAATATCCAAAGGCGCAACCGGATTCGTTCTCTTTGATCATGTTACCGTTACTCAGTATTCTCAGTCGGCATTCGATCTGATGCTCGAAGGCGCAGGCACGGTAAACGAAAAAACTTTCGAGGACGTATTCGAAGACAGAACCTACTTTGTCAACGAAAACAATACGTCGTTGTATTACGGCGAAAACGATTCGGTACTTCTCTCCGTGGATGAGGACGGCAATATACTCGATCCCGATGATCCCGATTATGAGGTAAACGAAATAGGCAGCTTTGAATACGGACAGTCCGGTTGGACAGCCGTTGAGCAGGCTCCAGGCGGAATGATAACCGGCTCGTTCAACGTCGTTGACGAAAGCAAAGGTATAAACAACGCAGAGGATGTCCCTTATTCTCCCGACGGAAACAACAACGGCAAGATAGCGTTCATATCTTCCGATTACGATACGACCAACGAAATGTTCAAATCCGACGCTATCGGTATGAGGTCTCCCTCCTTCGTTGTCGAAAAACGTAAAAATTACAGAATAGGCGTTTACGTAAAAACCGTAGGCGGAGAAACAGCAAGCCTTGCAGTCAGCGGATACGATAACCGCGGAGATCTCGACAATCCAGACGATCCCGTAAATCACGGTAAAGGTCAGCTGCTTGCAGTAACCGAACTTACAAGCGGAGATACCGAAAACGCAACTCACTACGGATGGAAACAAGTTGCTTTCTATATTAAAGGAAGCGCATTCGCCGATTATTCGATATCTCTCGAGCTGTGGCTCGGTAAGCGCGGAACGGACGGAGCCGAAAACGAAGAAGCGTCAGGCATCGCAATGTTCGACGGCATCGTTATTGAAGAAATAACGCAGAGCGAATATTCTACCAACAGCGGAAGCGGAACTTCGGTAACATTCGACGCCGCGGAAGCCGAAAACGATATTACGAACGGAAGTTTCAACGAGATAGAAGATTACGATATCTATGCAGAACCGTTCGTACCTTCCGACTGGACTCTTATGGCGGCGGGAGAAGACGGCACCACGGGCATGAGCACGAACGTTGTCGACGAAGAATATCGCAATTACGTGGTAAGCGGCGTTGTAAGTTCGGACGCTACTTCTTATACTTATAAAGTTCCCGGTACGGTAAACGGAATAAAAACAGGCAGTATCGACACTAAATACGTTTCCGACAACTCTCACCCCGACAATCTGCTTATGATAAAAGCAGACGGACAGACGGGAGTTCCCGCGAACTACGGCGGAGTTGCGGTCGGCTACCGTTCGCTCAGCTTCAACGCCGAGGCGCAGAGCGTGCAGAGAGTAGACGTCAACATGCGCGTCAGCAACATAAGCGGATACGGCGTAAACCTCGTGCTTAAAAGCGGCGACCGCGTGGTATCCACTATCGAGCGTATATCCGACAGCAAATCTTCCGACGATTCCCTCACCCATTACGCAGGCGACGGTTACAATACTTACTCGTTCTATATCGAAACCGGCGACTTCGATCTTAACGAACTTTATGTGGAAATATGGCTCGGTCTTTACGACGACGTAAACAACAAGAGCAAACTTTCCACCGGTACGGTTTTCGTAAGCGAAGTCAGCATGACACAGCTTAATACCGTAACGACGGACGACGAAGGAAACGAGACTGTAGACGAAAGTTCGCTTAACAGCGCGCGCAACGATTTTTCGCAGAAAGTCAAAGACTACAAATCTCAGATTTACAACCTCAAAAACGTTCCTTCTTACGCTTGCTACTCCACCAACGGAGAGAACTTCAGTTCTTACGATTATTATTCGGATGAATTCCTTAAAAAGCCTTATAACTGGTCTTTGACGGATTCGAGTTCAAACAGTTCTTCCGATACCGCAGTACAGTACGGAATTTTCGACAGCACGCAGATTGCTTCGGACGAATACGGCGATATAGCGAACAGCATTCTTCCGCCCGACTATAAACACAAAGGCGCAAAGAATGCGGACACTATGGTAGTCAAGAATTCCGTTCCGGCTCACTCTAAAGTGACCAATAATATCACTTATACGCTTGACGGCGGTTCTTATTACAAAATAACCGTATTGCTCAAAGTCGATATTCCCTACGAACAGGAATCTTCCGAGTCTCTTGGCGCATATGTAGGAATTAAAGATACAGAATTCGCCATTAAAGATATTAAGGATACGAAAACTTCCGGCGGAGTATTCGACGACGAAGTCGAAGGCGCTTACAACGAAGACAAATACAAGGAATTTACTATTTATATAAAGACCGACGGAACCTCCCCCGACGCTACGGACGAAGAAGACTCTTCAAGCAATACAAGCACAAGCACCAGCATTACTCTCGAAATGGGAATCGGAGGCTCGAGCGTAAATCAGTACGCTAAAGGTACGCTTATGGTGAACGACATAACCGTCACCGAAAGCGACAGCGTAGAATTTGAAGAAGC
>CASFAN010000057.1 GCA_949292715.1 uncultured Eubacteriales bacterium | reverse complement strand
CGTTGTGCTACAATAACGCAGATGAAAGTTTATATCGAGTTATTCGTAATCGATAATATAGTCACGTCGACAGCGGCGGCATGGCTGAGTTATGCTTTTTTCGGTATGCGGATACGAAAGGCAAGAACGGCGGCGGCAGTTGCCGCGGGACTTGCGGAAAGCGTGATTTATCCTTTTGTGAGCCTGCCCGCATATATCGTCGTGCCTGCGAAACTCATATCGGGAATTTTGCTTTCCGAAATACTTTTTTGCGGACTGAAAAAAACTTTTCCTTCAGCGTCGGCGCTTTTCGCTTCCACCGCGCTTATCGGCGGAACATGCTTCGCTGTTTCGTGTTTTGCTTCGGGAACTTCGTCTGCGGCGTTGAACGAAGCGTATTCTTTGCCGTATCTCGTTCCTTCCGTAATTGCCTTTGTCGTAGCGTTGCCGACAAAATTCCTTATAGACGAGGCGCGCAAAAAATATACGGAAATGAAGTTCAGGTGCGAAGCGGAAGTGACGGTGGAAAATAAGACTGCAAAACTCGTGGGCTTTATCGACAGCGGAAACGGACTTACGGACAACGGATTACCGATAGCGATTATAAAAATGACGGTTTTTACCGAGGCGTTCGGAACAGACGTTCTTTACCGTTCGGCAGGGATAAAGCGCGCAGTAGCGCTCGGCGGAAGTGGAGAAAGTCTGATTCTTATAAAACCCGATAAAATAAGATTATATTACGGAGAGAAAGCGAATACATATAAAGATGTGATGTTGGGCGTATCCGCGTTGGGATTTAATCGAGAAGAGGATATGCTGCTTCCGTCATCGGTTTTGGGAGGCTGATATGCTGGAAAAAATAAAATCGTTTATAAAAAAACTGCTCGGAAACGAAGAAGACGAGAGCATCTTTTACGTAAGCGGCGGGGAAGCGCTGCCGGTACCGATGACGCCCGACGAAGAAAATACGGCGCTTACGGAAATGCGCAACGGCAGTTCTGCGGCTAAATCGCGGCTGATAGAGCGAAATTTGCGTCTTGTCGTATATATTGCCCGTAAGTTCGACAATACGGGAGTGGATGTCGAAGATCTTATCAGCGTGGGGACGATCGGACTTATAAAAGCCGTAAACTCATATAATTTCGAAAAAAACATAAAGCTTGCTACATATGCGTCGCGCTGTATCGAAAACGAAATTCTTATGCATCTGAGACGCGTCGTGCGTATGCGCTGTGAAGTATCGCTCGACGAACCGCTCAACGTGGATTTTGAAGGAAACGAACTGCTTATTTCCGATATACTTGGTACCGAGCCTGACGTAGTCAGCCGCAATCTTGAAACTTCGGTGGAAAAACAGTTGCTACGCGACGCCGTAAACAAGCTTACTGACAGAGAGCGCGTTATAATGGAACTGCGTTTCGGACTGAAAGGCGACGAAGAAAAAACGCAGAAAGAAGTCGCGGATATGTTGGGAATAAGTCAGTCATACATATCCCGTCTGGAAAAGAAAATAATTTTAAGGCTGAGAAAGGAACTGAATAAGTCCGGTATGTATTCGTGACGTGTTATATATCGTGGAACTACGAACTTTACAGCATAATAAAACCGCCGCAGAGCATTGTTTGCTCCGCGGTGGTTTACGGTTATTTTATTGTTAGTTGCCGATTACGTCACTGCCATTCGCGGGTTTCGGATCTCTCACGAGACAGTATTCGGTGAGCCCGAATTCTCCTTTGAATTTATCGAACAGTTTGAAACCGTAATGTTCGTATATGGCGAGATTATGTGCGTTATGCGTTTCGAGCGCGACTTTAAGTCCGTTTTGATCGGCGTGATCGAGAACGGGGGAAATAAGCCTGTGCGCGAGTCCCGTTCCGTGATACTCCTTTCTGACCGCAAAATAAATAATATGTATGCAGTCGCCGTTTACGCGCTTTACCCAGTCGGAGGACAGAAAATCCTTTGCTTTGCGGAAATTTTCAGCCGTGATTCCTGTTTCGTCGTCTTCTGCGAGTCGGTTTTCCGTGACGTAAGCAAAATATCTTTCGGCGATGAGCTTGCGAAGATCTTTGTGCTCGGACGGGTCTTCGAGCATTATAAGACCGTTAACGTCCTCCGAGTCCGCATACATATCGCAGTATTGGGATATTTCGTTGGCGTCGCAGTCAAATACGTCGGGAAGAATTTTACGTCTGAGAGCAGGCGAGGGTATGAGAGCGCAATAAAGCGGATCGTCATAAAAACATTCGGTAAGCGTTTCCACCACCGCGTCGAAATCTTCTGTCTGAATTCTGTATAGCGCGTTTATTTCCATGATCGTCCGTTTAATGCCTCGACGGTAATTATAGCGTTTTTCAGCTTACGTGTCAATGTTTTGAGTCTGTCCGTTTCCGATTCGAGCAATCTGCCGAGATTTTTACGTTCGGCGGCGATTTCGGCGGTAAGACGATATTTTTCCGCGGTAAAATCCGCGTTTTCGTCTTTACGTTTGGAAATTACGGATCTGAGTACGTCAAACAAATCGATATGTCCCGTAATTCTTCCGCTTCCCCAACTGCCGTGATCGGTGAGCGCTTTTGCTGCGAATCTTGCCGTTACGGTTCTGTCAAAAGCTTCGGCATAGCTGTTGTCGTCCACTTCGGTAAGCGCGTTTTTTGCCGCGTCCGCGTCGTTTTCTTCAAGCGCGTTGAGCGCTCTTGACATATATTCGATGTTTTTCTGCGCGGTCTCGTGAGGGAATACCGATTTCTCGTACCAGTCGAGCGCAACGAAATTGCTTTCGCAGAAACGGAAAGCGTCAAGCAGTACCGAAGCGGCAGCGCTTTCGCGTTCCTCGGGACACTTGGAGTCGTTAATATCCGAAACGATGTCATAAAGTTCTTCTGCCGTTTCCGCCGCTTCTTCCGCGGTTTCCGAAAAATTGTCGTATACTCTTTCGTCGCATATACTTTCTCTGACGCTTCGAAGCATCTTGTTGATACGCGCGGAAAAGTCGAGCGGAGGAAGAGGGCAGCGATCGAATGCAAGCAACAGACGCAGGTAAAGCCTGTGATGAAAAGAATATATGCGCTCGTCGTAAGATTCGTTGTTGTCGAACTGCGAATGATAGTGCGTTTCCATGAAGCTGCCCGACGTAAAGTCGTTTACGAGCGACGGAATACCGCTGACCGCCATTGAAAAGTCGTCGGACCACGTCTGTACGGGGCAGACTACGTCTGCTCCTTCGGGGTAAAAACTGTCAAACGCTTCGGGCGCTTTCAGAAATTCGCGCAAGAATCTCTTATATTCGTATACGCTGCGAATATAATGCTTTTTACCGTGAGCTATTGCAGGCAGTTCGAGATTGATGTCGGCTATCATTCTGCCGCGCCAGTCGTTGACGTTCTGCGTCATTTCCGCGAAAGCGCCTGCGCTCCAATCATAGCGGGAGTCGGTGCGTCCCCATTCTTCCGCGGCAAAAGCTACGAACACGAGCGTTTTTTCAGGCTTATAACCCGAGCTTACAAGCGCGTTTGCGATTGAAAGCATCATCGTGATACCGGTGTTATCGTCTTCGAAGCCGTGGAAGTAGCTGTCGTAATGCGCGGATACCGCGATCATCTGTGAAGTTTTGCCGGGCAGGGTTCCGACTATGTTATATGTGGTAACGTTTTTTCTTACGCGGGAATCCGCATTTATCGTAACCGCTATCCTGTCGTTTTTCATTTCTTCGAGGATATCGAGCATGTCTGCTTTGGACATGGAAAATGCCGCGGCTTCGGGTATTCCGCAGATGTCCTGCGCGTTAAGCGCCTGCGGATCCGCTTCGCCGTAACCCTTATCCTGTACGGCGATTATAGCGATCGCTCCCGCAAGATGCGCCTGATAGGCGGGATAGTTTACCCACCATTCGTCGCGTTGATTTATACGGATAAGAGCGATTTTGCCTTTGACGTCCAATCCTGCAAAGTCTTTTTCCGTACCTTTTCCCGCGTCGACGAGTTCGGTCTTTAAATTATCTGCGACAAAATGCGTCTGATAACCGCCGAGACGTACGGTTTTTTCGCCGTCGCAAGAAGAATATGTCAGGGTTGCCCCTTTGAATTCCCAGCCGTCGACGGTAATCGCATGCTTTTCCGTGTGCAGTCCTATGCGGCGCATTTCGTCATAAAGAAATTCGCCCGCAAGTCTTTCAGCTTCGCTTCCTGCCGTTCTGTATCCGAGAACGGGATCCGATCTGAATTTTTCAAGCTTACGCGCCGTATCGTAAGAATACTTTACGTCAAGTTTTTCTGCGGCTTTTCCGAATATGCCGAGAAACTCTTCCGTTTTTTTGTCGTTTTCTTTTTCCATAATACTCATTTGCCGATTATATGTGTTTTACGTGATTATACACCCGCGTTGTGATATTGTCAAACAAACTCGCATAGCGGGCAAACGCTTAAAATCGGTTGCCATTCCGCGGCGGGTGTTGTATAATATGATCAAAGATGAAGGAGGAATAATATGCTCGGTAATTTTACTTATTGTAACCCTACAAAACTTTATTTCGGTAAGTCCGCGATTGACGGACTTAACGAAGAATTGCCTAAATACGGCAAAAACGTACTGTTGGTATACGGCGGCGGATCGATAAAAAAGAACGGTATTTACGATAAAGTTATCGGACTGCTCGAAGCCAACGGAAAAACGGTATACGAAGACGCGGGAGTTATGCCGAATCCTACCGTGGAAAAACTGTACGAGGGGATTGAGCGCGCGAAAAAAGCAAAAGCCGATCTTATTCTTGCCGTAGGCGGCGGTTCCGTATGCGATTACGCAAAAGCCGTTTCGGTATCGGTAAACTGCAAGGAAGATCCGTGGGATAAATATTATCTCAGAATGGAAGACGTTGATTGCGAAATAATCCCTGTCGGATGCGTGCTTACCATGGTCGGCACGGGAAGCGAAATGAACGGCGGTTCGGTTATTACCAACTATGCGCAGAAACTTAAAATCGGACACGTATTCGGTGAAAACGTGTTCCCGAAATTTTCCGTGCTCGATCCGGAATATACCTTCACTCTTCCTAAATATCAGATGATTGCGGGATTTTATGACATAATGTCGCATATTCTCGAACAGTATTTCTCGGGCGAGGACGATAATACTTCCGACTATATTATGGAAGGTCTGCTCCGTTCGTTGATACACAGCTCTCTTATCGCCGTGGAAAATCCCGAAGACTACGAAGCGCGCAGTAATATTATGTGGACGGCTACATGGGCGCTCAACACTTTGGTCGCCAAAGGTAAGACCACGGACTGGGAAGTTCATATGCTCGGGCAGGCTGTAGGTGCTCATACCAACGCTACGCACGGAATGACCCTTGCCGCCGTGTCTATGGCGTATTACCGTCATATAATGAGCTACGGACTTAAAAAATTCGTTCGTTATGCGGAAAACGTCTGGAATGTCAGCCCCGACGGCAAATCGGACGAGCAGATTGCGGAAGAGGGACTGAAAGCCATGGAAAGCTGGATGAAAAAGATCGGTCTTGTAATGAATCTTACCGAACTCGGCGTCAAGAAAGATATGGTCGAAAGCATTGCCGACAGCACGCTGATTATGGACGGCGGGTATAAGATACTGACAAAAGAAGAAGTCATAAAAATACTGACCGAAAGTCTTTGATTTCGTGATTATACAGGGCTGTTGTATTCAGAAGTGCAACAGCCCCGATTTTTTGTGAATATCGTGTGAATTAATTTACACAGTCTTGACATCAGTCTGCTGTGTATGATAAAATAATGAAAAATTATACAAAAACGGAGGCTATGATGAAAAAGATAGCAGTTGCATTTTTGGTTACTGCGCTGCTGGTCGTGTCGTTTACGATGACGGCATGCGGCGATTATGTCGGACTGAGCCTTTACGGAAAAACATTTACATACGAGGGAGTCAAGATTTTCGAATCCGACGATGTGAAAACGAATTTTCCGAATACGGGCGATACCATTATGAGTGAACGCGAATGGCTTAAAAAAAATTGGGAAAGTATAAGCTGGCCGCATACTTTTGCAAAAAAGTTCGGTCACTCGTCTCTTATCGGATCATTTACCGAACCGAAAACTTACGAAGAAACGGAAGAATTATTCGTCAGATTGGCGGAAACGTTTTCTTCGAAATGGAAAAATTCCGTTGTCGAGATAGGTGAGAAACGTTCCGATTCGGACAGTGCTGACGTGAAAATGACTTTTGAAAACGGCGACGTTAAGCAATGCGTAATCGAATCGGAAAACTGGGGAACCGAATACGATATGTATACTTTCGGGACGATGAAAGATGCCGACGGAGAAAAAGTTGCGGATGTAGAGATTACGGGTAAAGATAAAACGGGCGAAATTGAGAATTTTATCATTAATCTTCCCGACGAGCTCTCCGAACAAAGCAGTTACGGCACGCTTGCACTCTATTTATCCGCGGAAGAGAGCGTTGTGATACATTATTACGTAACGTGGACTGTTTCCTGAGATTCACGGTAAGTTTTTTCGCGCGCTTACTGCGCGCGCAAGGAGTGGTATATGAAAAAAGTTTATGCTTTTATAGCGAACGGAACGGAAGAAGCGGAGTGCCTTATAGTGGTAGACCTGCTCAGAAGGGCGCATTTCGACGTAACGCTTGTATCTGCGGAGGCCGAAAGGGAAGTTATCAGCTCTCATAACGTGAAGATAATCGCGGACAAAACTTTCGATGAGTGCGATTTTTCTGACGGCGAAGCATTTTTTCTTCCGGGCGGTATGCCGGGAACAAACCGTCTGGCCGCTCATAAAGGGATTTGCGGTTTGCTTGAATCGGCGCATAAGTCGGGCAAGCGTCTTGCGGCTATTTGTGCGGCTCCGTCTGTACTCGGGCGGCTGGGATTGCTTAAAGGTAAAAAAGCGACTTGTTTCCCCGGTTTTGAAACGTATCTCGAAGGCGCGACTCATATGTCGGACGGAGTCGTTACCGACGGGAATATAACAACCGCCCGCGGACTCGGTTTTGCGGTGGATCTCGGACTCGAGCTGATAGCTTTGCTTGAAAGCCGCGCAAAAAGCGACGAAATAAAAAACGCGATTCAGTATAATTAAGCAATAAGCAAAGACCGTTTGCATTTTCCGCAATCGGTCTTTACTTTTATCGCGGCATATAATTTTTAATTATCGTTAAGATAAAAACAATAATAATTTATGTAAATTATCCTTGACAACGTAAAGGCTTTTTGGTATAATCGTTCTTGTTTTGGAGAAGTACCCAAGTGGCTCAAGGGGCTCCCCTGCTAAGGGAGTAGTATGGGAAAACCGTAGCGAGGGTTCGAATCCCTCCTTCTCCGCCACGAAAAAGGACACCTGCAAGGGTGTCCTTTTTCGTGGCGGAGAAGGAGGCTGAGAACGGAAAAAATGCGCGGAAACAAAGCCGCGTATTTTTTCCGTTCGTCTTACGAGCGAGTGAAATTGTAGAGAAGCCAAGTCTGTCCTATGGTCGCTGCGAGTAACCTGACGCCGAAGGCGGCAGTATCCCGAGGTAACAATTTATACACCTGCAAGGGTGTCCTTTTTCGTGGCGGAGAAGGAAGCTGAGAACGGAAAAAATGCGCGGAAACAAAGCCGCGTATTTTTTCCGTTCGTCTTACGAGCGAGTG
>CASFAN010000056.1 GCA_949292715.1 uncultured Eubacteriales bacterium | reverse complement strand
GGTATAAGGAGTGAAAAAAGATGAATTTCATAAAGAATTTTATAAAGGATAAGACCGTTGCGTTTTATATCGCATGCGGAGTGGCGCTTTTGTCGCTTGTAACCGCCATTGTATACGCAGTGACACTCGGTCATCTCGAGGAAATGTCTTGGGTGGCATTTGCATTGCTGTTAGTCGTACCTTTCGTATTTGCGGGATTATCGCTTATAGGACATGAAAAACTCGGTACGGCGGCAATAGGAATATTGGGATTCGCGGCATTTGTGCTTTATCTCACGACCATTTACGAATATCCCATGGCTCAGCTTATGATAATTACGAGTCTTAGCGATTTGAAAGAATTTCCCGCGATTATAGCGACTGCCGCACTTATGGTAATCTGCTGTATTGCCGGGAACGTGGTTTATTGGCTGCGTCTGCGCAAAAAGCCGGAGTCCGCAAAAACGGAATCCGGTAAAATGGAGGTAAAGATCTGATGAACAAGACAATAAAAATCGTGAGCCTTGTTTCACGTATCGCATTTAATATTTTCCTTGTGCTTTTCGGCTTTGCAATGATCTTTACGGCACTGTATAAAAACGGGACGATTTCGACTGCTATAGACGGCGTATTCGGTGCTCCGAGATATGAAACCGTAGATACGGGGTCGAGTAAGCCTCCTGTAAGATTTAAGAGCTGGTACAGCAGTGTGGAAGACGTTCTTAACGGTAACGGAGCGGTAGCCGAGATAATTCAGACCGAAGGAACAGTCCTTCTGAAAAACGATAACGACGCGCTTCCTCTTTCGGAAGGGGATAACGTAAGCCTGTTCGGAGTCAATGCTTACAGTCCGATCTATTCGCTTGACGGTGCGGGCGAGGTAAAAGTTAACGCAAGCCGTCAGCAGTTTTATAAAGACGAATTCGAAAAAGTCGGACTTGTAGTGAACGAAAAGCTCGCTACCTGGTATAACAATAATCTCGGAACTTACGGGCGCGGCAACGAAAGCGGCATGAGCTTTACCGGAGGCGGAGGATCCAACGGTGTTAACGTCAGTCTTAACGGTGCGCCTTGGACGGCTGTAAGCGGCTCCGGAGCGGTTCCGGAAAGCGGCGGCGGTACGGCGGTTTTCGTTACGGGACGTATTACCAACGAGGCTATCGATATAATGCCAAAGAATGTCGGGGGACTCGGCGCGAAGGATAACGATTATCTTAAATTTACCGATAACGAGCTGAGCGTTCTTGCGGGTCTTAAGCAGGCGAAAGCAGACGGTAAATACGATAAAATCGTGGTAATATTCAACCAGGCGAATCCTCCTCAGGAAGATATGCCCGCGGTTCTTGACGAATACGACGTAGACAGCGCGCTGTGGATAGGCACCCCGGGTTCTGACGGAATTGCAGGCGTCGCCGGAATAATGGTCGGTAATGCCAATCCTTCGGGCGGATTACCCAATATGTGGTATTCGGGAATGTACGAAAATCCGTCTACTCCGTTCTTCGGAGCTTCTACTGCCGTGCTTATGCAGGAAGGCGTATATATCGGTTATCGCTATGCGGAAACGAGGTACGAAGATTATGTTCTCAATAACGATAATGCCGGTACGTATAATTACGACGCTAGCGTATCGTATCCGTTCGGTTACGGAATGTCGTATTCCGACTTTACCTATGAACTTGTCGGAGACGTACAGATAGACACGGATCGAGAGAAGAATTACTATACCAATTATTATACGATGAAAAAGGACGAGAACGGAAACGTGATCAGACACGAGCGTGAAAATAAACGCGCTAACGGCGACGATCTGTTCGTGGAAGTTAAAGTCACAAATAACTCTGAAAGACCCGGCAAAGAGAACGTGCAGATTTATCTTCAGAAGCCGATATCGGGTGACGACAAAGCGCACGGAGTTCAGAAGCCTTCCGTGGAACTTGTAGGTTACGGAAAGACCGGAATACTTGAAAAAGGCGAAAGCGAAACATTGCGTATCAAGATCGACGCGAACAAATATTTCGCATCGTTTGACAGACAGGCAAAAGACGGAAAAGGCGGATATACGGTAGCGAACGGAAAATACTACCTTACCGCCGCGCGTAACTCGCATGACGCTATAAACAATATTCTTGTCAAGAAAGGCGTAAGCGCCGAACAGAAAGCGAGAATGTTCGACGTTGACGGTGACGCTACGATAGGTAACGCCGGGCTCGTCTGGGAGTACACTCCGAGTGCGGATTGGCTGAATAATTACGAGTATTGGACAAACGGCGGCGCCGAAGTCACATCGCTTTTCGACTATGCCGATCCTCTGATTCAGGGCGCGAACAGCGAAACCGTCAAGTTTATGTCGCGTTACGACTGGGAAGGAACGGTCGATAATTATGCGACAAGAAACAGTCGTACAATAGGCGATAACTTTACGGTAGGAATTAACGGAGCTTATCCGAGCGATCTTAACGGAAGTTATAATCTCGATGAAGCAAAAGTAAAAGAGTATTATCCGGAAATAGATACGACGGCTTCTTATCCGACTTACGGAGCGAACAGAACGGTGGAAGGCGGAGAAGTAAGCGCAGCTCCCATATCTCTTGCGGATATGGTTGGCGTCGAATACGATCCCCGTTTCGGAGCTACCGATGAAGATATAAAGAAGTGGAACGATTTCCTCGATCAGCTTACTTGGGAAGAAACCGCTACTCTTATCGGAAACGGACTCAGAAGAACTACCGCAGTAACCGGTATAGGTAAACCCTACACGAACGACGTAAACGCTTCTAACGCAATAAGCTGGCATTTCGATATGAGCGGCGACGGCGGGCAGGATGTGCCTCATGCGTTCTCAGGTAAGTTTGACAGCGCAAACCGCAACTACTATCCTACAGGATACCCTTACGGCGGAATAATCGCGGCGGCTTTCGATACCGACGTTGCTTATATGGCAGGTCAGGCTATCGGGGAAGACGCGCTTTGGTCGGGTGCGAGCGGACTGTACGGCTTCGGTCTCGGTCTTCACCGTAATCCTTATCACGGACGTGTGGGCGAATATTACAGTGAAGATCCTTTCCTTGCCGGAATGACGGGAGGTTATCAGACGAAAGGCGCGCAGTCCAAGGGTATGTATGTTTATAATAAGCATTTCGTGCTCAACGATCAGGAAGCAAGCAGAACGGGTTACAGTGCGTGGTTGAATGAGCAGACGTTCCGCGAAGTATATCTTCGTTCGTTTGAAATAGCTATCGAAATCGGCGACGCTATGAACGTTATGACTTCGTTCAACAAAATAGGTAATCTTTGGTCGGCTAACAGCTACAACCTTATGACTAAGTGGCTCAGAAATGAAGCAGGCATGAGAGGCTTCGCGGTTACAGACTGGTACAGAAGCGGCGGAATGAACATGACATACGGTTTGCTCGCCGGTAACGATTTGCCTGACGGTAATATCGGATCGGGAGCCGACAGCGAAATTATGAAGTTCGGTCCGAGCGGTAGCGCCGGCGGCACATACGGCTACTACGGTCAGGCGGCGCGTCAGGCAGCGCAGAGGATACTTTATACCGTTGCAAACAGCAACGCGATGAACTTCCTCGGAACGGATACGAAGATAGTTCGTATCGATCCCGAATGGTATGGTATACGTGACGGCATAATAACCGCAATCACGGTACTGTTTATCGTAAGCGCCGTATTCGCGGCTGCCATGGCTGCAATTAAGATTGTAAGAGATCTTATGAAGAAAAAAGCCGAATAAATTTCGGATATAACTTAATCGGACAGCGAAGAATATCTTTGCGATATTCTTCGCTGTTTTTATATTTTATTATTGCAAAGCGTGTAAAAATTTCCCATATTGACATTTAAAAGCTTGTATGATAAAATAAGCGTAACATGAAAAAAATGATTTTTGTGCGTTATAAAGGCATGGGCAATGATTAAAGCGGCGATAGTTGATGATGATAGCGTATCATTGGATCTGATATGTTCATATTTGGAAAGATTTTCCAAAGAAAACAACATGGAGATTGTTTTTTCGAGATTTGAAGAAGCGATCAGTTTTCTTGAGCAGTCGCATTCGTTTGATTTGGTATTTCTCGATATTGAAATGCCGCT